>NZ_JPQB01000014.1:0-409659 GCF_000740665.1 Vibrio sp. B183
AAATTGCACCTACACCCTTAGTGCGCATTATGTACGTTATGTTAAATTCACCTTTAGTGTAAGTTAGTACACCAACTCTTCTTTCATTATTTCATTCAACATAAGTTATTTACCATAAAGTATATAATAATCAGTTAGTTTAATCAAAGATTATCCAAACTGTTATTAGATCAGCCACCGGCTAGTTTTACAGTAAGGCCTTTCTTTTCAAGGTGCGCTTTAATTTTATCTCTAGCGTCGCCTTGTATTTCGATATTGCCATCTTTTACTGAGCCACCACATCCGCAAACTTTCTTAAGCTCCGCAGCAAGTAATTTAAGCGGCGCGTCATCAAGATCTAACCCAGAAACAATACAAACACCTTTGCCTTTTCGACCTTTAGTTTGGCGTTGGATACGCACGATCCCATCGCCTTTAGGTCTCTGGGCTTTTTCTTCTTCAGGTTTAATACGACCAACATCTGTGGAATAAACAAGACTCATGAATAACTACTTCTTCTGTTCGGCTTTTTGCTTAGCCAGCAAGTATGCCTCTATATGCTTCTGAATGGCAAGCTTTCCACCTTTAATTAACTTGCCATTGAAGAAACAATACCAAGTGTTAACTTCACCGGTATCGTTTTTAATGGTATAGCCATGAAAGTTTTCTTGTGATGGAGAACCCTCGGCCTGTTTTTTATTGCCTAAAGAACCAAACTCTTTTGGATCTATAATAGTGGCAGTATCACAAAACCAATCAATGCTCTTTTTTACTGCAGGCATACTTCCAGATAAAACATGATTTTTAATCTGAACTTGCCATACGTCGGTAGAACTTCCAGCAGTTTTTAGGGTGAACCCTCGATATGTCGCAGCAGCCATAATATTTTTTATTCTATTAATCAGTTAATTTAATAATAATTGTATATTGCCCTTAATCAAGTATCCTGAATAAGGATAATATCGTTATAGTGCGCTTCGATGAAAAAAAACATTAGAGCAATCACAGATTTAGCTACAAGAAATCGATTCATTAGACAGTTTACTCAATGTGTGACCATAGACACAATGAACTCACTGACAGACAGTCAGTATTCGAATAACTCTTTGTTAGCATTAACAAAAGACTGGAATCTTTTCTCCGAGTATTGCCAGAAGAAATCTGTTAATGCTCTACCCGCTTCTACCGCTGCCGTGCGCTTGTTTCTTGAAAGGGAATCAAGGCAAAGAAAATATTCCACGTTAAGGCGTTACGTGGTAACAATATCACTTGTGCATAGAGTGCTAGAAATGAGTGACCCGACCGCACACTTTTCCGTCCAACAATCTCTAGCCGCATTAAGGATTGAAAAGTCTGGTGACGCCCATCCTACTGTCCCGTTTGAACGAAAGCATCTTGAAGCGTTGACCCAAAAACTGGATAACAAGCCTTCATTAAAAGTAGTTCGAGATCTTGCGATTTATCATCTTATGTTCGAATGCATGCTGAAACGCAGTGAGCTTAAAAAGATGTCACCAGCCGACATCGAGAAAAATAGTGAAGGTTTAACAGTTCACGTCGGTTGCTCTAGCTACCCACTTTCTCAACATGGCCAAAAGTATTTATTGCGATGGCTAAACAAGCTTCCCACCCAAAATGATTACTTATTTAGTGCGATAGACAAACATGGAAATATTGGCGTTGAGCCATTGAATGACTCTTCCATTTATAGAATTTTACGTGCTGCGAGCGACAGACTAAAACTAAACGTTAAGTTTTCTGGCCAATCGTTAAGAGTTGGCGCGGTAAAAGATTTATCTCGTAAGGGAGTGAAAGCGATCGATATCCAACATTATGGTCGATGGCTTAGCCCTGCGATGCCTTATCAGTATTTGGGAAATAAGGTCACCGCAGAAACTGAAATGATGGTGTTTAAACGCTTTAAGCCGTGGGACTAAAGTGAGCTCTTGACGCAATCAGCAAGAAATTCTGAGAACTTTAGCCCACTATGCTCAACCATTTTCGGGAACATCGAAATTGGTGTCATTCCTGGGAAGGTGTTCACTTCATTCAAGTACACATTTCCTTCTGGAGTTAAAAAGAAATCAATTCGAGACAAGTGACGTAGCCTCATTTGTTTGAACACTTTCTCAGAAGCTTGTTGGATAATAAGTCGTTGATCGTCTGTAAGATTCGACGCTTCAACATCTGTTGTCGAATGACTATCTGCACTGTATTTCTCTTCGTATGAATAGAACGTGTCTTCTGGAGCTTTAATTTCTCCAGGTGGCGTCACATGCAATTGGCCTTTATATTCATACGCTGCAACCTCTAACTCGCGGGGCTTTACTGCTTTTTCGACTAAGACTTGATCTGAATATCCAAACGCATCATTGATTGCTTTTTGCAGTTGATCTTTTTCTGTCACTTTATAGCAGCCTACAGAAGAACCCTGTCTTGCTGCTTTAACGAATACACTTCCCCACTGCTCGAACGCCGCTAAGCTTTGATCATATGCCTGCTTATTATTCTCTGACAAAAAGATATAAGGCGTATTTGGAATGGAAAGTGCATCGTACCAGAGTTTGGACGTGATTTTGTTAAAGCTATTCGTACTTGCTTCAGGTCCACAGCCTAAATAAGGAATGCCTGTAAGTTCGAGCATCGATTGGATATCACCAGTTTCCCCCGGAAAGCCATGAATACATGGAACAACAAAATCCAATTTTGTTGCATTTACTTCAGAGTTCAAGGTTCCAGCGTTTGTATCGAGATAAACCAGTTGCTCACCTTGATACCAACCTTCAGGTTTCATTTCTACTCTAATCACCTCAAAGTCAGGTGTTAGCTCAAGTTGGGATTGTATGAAATCTGCTGAAACGAGCGACACTTCATGCTCAGCAGAACCGCCGCCACAAAGTAGTAAAATTGTTGTATTCGCCATTAAGGATCTTTCCGTGAAATAACAGAGGGATTAGTAGAGTTAATCATAATAAAAACTCGGCAAGGATTCATCGATTTAACCGAATTATGACCGTTCTGACAGTTTGTTTGATTGATTAATACGCATTAAAAAAGGGGCTGATGCCCCTTTTTATGAAATTAGTTAAGCTTATTCAGCGTTGGGAACTCGGAGTTCTTAATCACATCAATACTCTTAACGAAAGGTTTCATGTCTTGTAGCTCGCCTGGCAGTTTAGAAATGGCTTTCTTCGCATCAGCGCGAGTGGCGTAGTCACCGTAAAGGACTGTGTACCACTTTGTGCCGTTGACGACTTTATAGTTTTCCCACACTGGCTCGCCATCACGTGGTAGTTTACGTGCAAACTGGTCCACTTTGGTTTGGCTACCAACCGCAACAACCTGAATCGTGAAACCATAACGTGGGTTCATCGCTTTTTGTTTTGCTGTTGGAGGGATAATCGCGACTGCTGGCTTAGCCTTCTTCTGAGGTTGCATAGTAGTCATTTGCTTCTCAGCCATCGGCCTTACAGTCTTAACCGCTTCTTCCGTGACGCCGTTGGTAACGCCTTGCTCTGAAACAATCGGCTTTTCTACTGCCGCTGTTTTGTAATCCTCACGATAGCTTTCAGAGGATACGTCAGTTACGTAATCACTCGATACACACGCTGAAAGCACCACTGATAAGCCAACTATTGCGATTTTTTTCATGAATTCTTCAAATGCCTTTTGTAGAAATTACTGTAAATCATGCCGTTAGATAGGATTAGAATCAACCCAACATTCTAATTATATATCAATACACTGTGACACATGGCACAAAGTCGGAGTCACGTCAGGTGATCTGATTAAAACAACGCCTAATTATCTCTGAATTCGTTTAAGTGCTTGGTTAATATTAGCTTAAACGCTGAATGTCGGAGTGCAGAAATGAATAGTCTAAGCCACTTGCTTAAACCAAAGTCAGTCGCTGTTGTTGGAGCTTCGACCAGAGCGATGCGAGCAGGCAATATCGTTATGAAGAATCTTCTTCAAGGCGGATTCGAAGGTGCGATTATGCCCGTCACCCCACGTTATAGTTCGGTGTGTGGCGTTCTTGCTTATAAAGATATCGCGTCTCTTCCTATTAAGCCTGATGTCGCTATTCTATGTACAAACGCCAGCCGGAATTTAGAACTCTTCGAACAACTCGCGGATAAAAAAGTTAAAACGGTTATCGTGTTGTCAGCGGATATGCACTTGGCAACTGAAGAAGGCAACAGTATTCAAGATGCCTGTCTTACCATTGCTCAGCAGTCAGGTATTCGTATATTGGGTCCAAATAGCCTTGGCATTATTCTCCCCTGGCTCAACTTTAATGCGTCTTTCTCACCAGTAACGGCGCAGCAAGGAAAGATAGCCTTCATCTCTCAATCGGCAGCTATGTGCACGACGATCTTAGATTGGGCGAACGACAAAAACATTGGCTTTTCAGCTTTTATCTCTCTAGGTAACGCTTCCGATATCGACTTCGCGGACTTACTCGATTATCTGAGCACTGACTCCCACACTGAAGCTATATTGCTCTACGTAGATACGATTAAAGACGCAAGACGATTTATGTCTGCAGCTCGTGCTGCCTCGCGAAATCGCCGAATTCTAGTGTTAAAAGGCGGAAAAACCTCCGCAGGGAGATTGGCCGCTCAAGCACATACCGGCGGTGACGATACACTCGACATTATCTATGACTCCGCAATTCGCCGTACAGGCATGCTAAGAGTAAACAATTCCCATGAATTGTTTGCTGCAGTAGAAACACTCACCCACTCAGTTCCGCTTCGGGGTGAACGTTTAGCGATCATTACTAATGGCGGTGGCCCTGCAATCATGGCAGTTGATACATTGTTAGTCCGCGGTGGCAAATTAGCGGCGCTGCCCGATGACGTCGTGGACAAACTGAGCAATGTGCTCCCTTCAAGTTGGAGTTATAACAACCCTATCGATCTGGTAGGTGATGCAGGACATCAAAGGTACATCGATACGTTAAATGTTCTTATGGATAGCGATTGTGCTGATGCGATTTTAATTATGCATAGCCCATCAGCTATCGCTCATTCTGAGCAAACGGCCATGGCGATTGTGGAAGCAATTAAAGGGCACACTAGACATAAGCGATTTAATATTCTGACCAACTGGTCAGGTGAACTCACCGCGAGACCTGCTCGTCAGATATTTACTCAAGCTGGCATTCCAACATATCGAACACCGGAAAGCGCAGTTGTTGCATTCATGCACTTGGTGGAATATAGACGAAACCAAAAACAGCTGATGGAAACACCAACAACCGCAGAACCAGTGCACGTTGGTGAGTTAAACGAAGCCAAAAAGTGGATAGATGAAAAGCTACTGGATAAAGATACAGTATCTTTGGATACTCACCAAATTGGCCACTTTCTTAAGCATTTTGATTTTAATGTCCTACCGACATGGATAGCTTCTGACGCTAGTGAAGCGGTTCATGTTGCTGAACAAATCGGATACCCCGTTGCCGTTAAGCTACGTTCGCCTGACATTGCTCATAAGTCAGATGTGCAAGGTGTAATGCTAAATCTACGTAACAGCCAAGAAGTTGCGAGTGCCTCTCAAGCAATACTCGATAGGACTAAGCTCTCTTACCCTTCAGCTCATATACACGGCTTGTTAGTACAGGGCATGGCGAAACTTGCCGGCGGCGAAGAAATTCGAATCAAGGTCAAAACCGATGAAACATTTGGCCCCGTCATTTTGATTGGGCAAGGGGGTTCGGAGTGGGATGAATCGATTGACGCTGCTTCAGCGCTGCCCCCTCTAAACATGACGCTCGCACGCTATTTGATTGTTAGGGCCATTAAGAGTGGCAAGATACGCCCGCAGAAGCTGCCCGTTCCAATGGATATTCAAGGACTCTCCGAATTATTAGTTCGAATTTCCCAGATGGTGGTAGATTGCCCTCAAGTACATGAACTGGATATTCATCCAGTACTTGCGGTTGGAGATAGTTTTACGATCCTAGACGCAGATTTAGTGCTCAAAGAATACCAAGGTGATGCCCAGAAACGCTTGGCCATTCGTCCTTACCCTGTTGAGTATGAAGAAAAGATAGAATTGAGAGGTGGCGATACGATCTTAATGCGCCCTATTCTTCCCGAAGATGAGCCCGGTCATGCAGACTTCATCAACAATGTCTCTAAAGAAGACTTATACAAACGATTCTTTAGCGATGTTGGAGAGTTTAATCATGAGGCTTTGGCAAACCTGACACAAATCGATTACGACCGTGAAATGGCGTTTGTTGCGGTGGCTAACTATGATTCAGAACCTAAAATCATCGGTGTATCGCGCGCATTGATTAACCCAGAAAATACGGATGCTGAATTCGCAATATTGATTCGCTCGGACTTGAAAGGGAAAGGGCTGGGTAAAATTTTGATGAACAAAATCATTGCCTATTGCCGACACAAAGGAACGAAGCAAATATCGGGAATGACAATGCCAACCAACAGAGGAATGTTGATGCTGGCTCAGAAGCTCGGTTTTAAGCTAGATGTGCAGTTCGAGGATGGCGTTGCTGACATGGTTTTACCATTAAATGAGCTGGTGGATCGTGGATGATCCACCAGCTTCAACAGGATCACTCTTTAAGTGGCCAATTTTTCTTTAAGTATTTGATACACCACGACTTTGCTTCACCCATTTGATTGCGTTTCCAAGCAAGAATAATGTCTATATCAAATTCTTCAGTATCTGAGATCTGTGCTAACGTTCCTTTCTCTATCAATTCTTGGGCAACCGATTTCGGCAATGTTCCGATTCCCAAACCTGACTGCAGGGCATCAACCTTAGCCGACAAATTCGTTACAGTCAGTCTCGGTTGTCTCTGGAGGATATTTACACTAATTGCTGGCTGCTCTCTCGCCGTATCGGCAATTGCGATAACTCGATACTTGGCTCTGGCCTCTTCGTCAAACGGCCCATTTCGCTTGTGGACGTAATGGTTCGGCGCCGCAACCCAAATCATTTTCATCGAACCAATCGATTCAGCTTTGACATCAAGCGATAACGTTTCCGGTTTTGGGCAAACCAATAGATCTGCCCTACCTTCATCGAGTGATTCCCAACAACCCGCTAGGATTTCTTCTTGTAGTCGGATCAGTGTTGAGCTGACATTCCCTAGGGCATCAACCATAGGGAAAAAGTTCTGAACAGGCACAATACCATCGAAAGCGAGTGTGATATCGAGCTCCCAACCATTAGCGAGAACGCTAGCATCATTAACCAGTTTTTCTATTGCAGACAAAATGACTCGCCCTCTTTCAAGAATCAGTTTTCCTGCTTCTGTAAAAGTGGCTTTATGGCCAGAGCGGTCAAAGATCATGATATCGAGATCTTGCTCAAGCTTTTGAATCTGATAACTCAATGACGATGGCGCCCGATCGAGCTCATTAGCAGCTGCCGCGAAACTTCCTCTGCGATCTATCGCATCAAGGATATGCATCGCCTCTAGTGTTATTGGACTTTGCAATATTATTCTTCCTATTAATACACCCAGTGAATATCGTGATTTAAGTCACATCACCGATACGTAAGTTGAACCTTTACAATTGTTAACATAATGTTCATCTGCTTGTATTTTAAAGATTTTTCTCTAATTAAAACGCAGATCGGTAAAAAAGCCGTCAATTCTCAATAATACGAACGATAGTAATTATCATTTAGATCCTATAGAGTTCTTTGCGTTCAAACATAAGCCTAATTATGGATTTAAAGGTAATTACAACAATGTATAAAAAATCATTATTGTCAGCTTCTATTGTATTCGCCCTAGCGCCGAGTGTGCATGCTGAAGAGTATGCACTATTTGAAGAAGTAGTGGTATCCGCAACTCGTACAGAGCAAAGTAAAACAGATGTTAGCTCTTCTATTGAAACAGTCTCTGCTGATGACATCGACAGCACACTCTCAAACGATGTTAAAGAAGCTCTAAAATACACTCCGGGTGTAAACGCACAAGGTACTGGTCGATTTGGAATATCTGGTTTTAATATTCGCGGTATGGATCAAAGCCGCGTGAAGGTCATGGTTGATGACGTTCAACAGCCTGTTCCATATAACCCAGGAGCTACCGAACAAAGAAAATACCCTAACAGTATCGAGATTGACACTCTTCAGGCAATTGAGGTCAACAAGGGTCCTTCTTCGACACTATACGGTTCAGATGCTTTAGGTGGCGTAGTTCTGTTTAGAACAAAGAACCCGGAAGATGTCCTCGTAACTGATGGTAACGAACATAGATTTGGCATCAAGTCTGGTTACTCTTCAGCGAATGAAGAGTTCAAGAACACTCTAACTTGGGCAATGCGTGAAGATAAGTTAGAAACTTTGCTAATGGCAACTTATGCGAGAGGTCATGAAACAGAAACACATGGCTCTGGTTCTGAGGTGGAAGGTCCTGATCGTGGAGCTGCTAACCCCGCCGACAGTGAGCTCGGTAACCTCTTGGCAAAAGCATTCTATCAAGTAAACGAATTACACCGATTAGGTGTGACAGTTGAATACTACAACAAGCAGTATGATGAAGATGAGCTTAACTATAACGGCTACACAATCATGCCTGGTTTCACCTACACCGATAATTACAACGAAGACACAAATCAAAGACTGCGTGTCGGGGTTGAACACGAATGGATGCTTGAGACAGCTATAACAGATAAGCTTGATTGGTCACTTAACTATCAGGATTCTAGCTCTTTATCTAAAAACTACGATACTACCGGCATGAACGGAAAACGTATGCGTGAGAGAGACTCTAGCGATAAATCAATACAGTTTAATGCACAGGCATCTAAACTGGCTGAATTAGGCGCAGCTCCGCACGAATTCACGTACGGCGTAAACTACGTTTCAACTAAGTTCGAGTTAGACAATACTGATTACAAATATGACTTTGGAACAGTGACACCAGGAAGCACAGGCATACCTGACGCAGATTTATTGCAATGGGGTGTTTTCCTACAAGACCAAGCGTACTTCCTTGATGAATCTTTAATCATGACGGCTGGGCTACGATATGACTCATTTAATGCAGATCCGTCAACTGATTCTGGGTACACCACCGAGTATCCTGAAAACAAGGACAGTGCGTTCACAGGAAAGCTAGGTGCTGTGTATCATTTGAATGACAACTTGTCTGTTTTTGGACAAATCAGCCAAGGCTTTAAAGCCCCAACTGTTTATGACCTATACTACTTTTACAACCAAGGTGCCATTATTGAGGCTAACCCAAACCTGAAATCTGAAAAAAGTATTTCCTACGAGACGGGTCTACGCGGTCAGTTCAACAGCGCTAAGTTTGAATTCTCAACATTCTTCTCAGACTACAAAGACTTTATTGTGCAGGAGAAGACTGGTGAGCAAGGCGGTAAAGACGTCATCTCTAAGAAAAACCTTGATGAAGTTGAGATATATGGTGCCGAGTTCAGCTCCACTGTTCTACTCGATGAAGCATTCAATGCACCTCAAGGTGTATACTCTCGCTTAGCAGTAGCATATGCAGATGGCGAAGATAAAAAGACTGGGAACGATTTAGACTCAGTAGCACCACTGACAGCAGATCTTGGCTTAGGTATCAATCGAGAGAAATTTGGTGCTTTAGCAAATGTTAAAATGGTTGCTAGTAAATCAGAATGGAACAGCGACTCAAATGCAGATGCCCCAGGTTATGCTCTTGTTGATTTAACTGCATTTTATCGTCCTATGAACGATCTAACGTTGCGTGCTGGTTTGTTTAACATCCTAGATAAAAAGTACTGGTTATACGAAGACCTTTCTGGGTATGACGCAACAGGCGAGACCTTTAGCATTGACTCGAAAAGCCAACCAGGTCGTAACTGGGGTGTAAGTGTAGATTACCAGTTCTAACAGAATCCAACACACTGTCTATAATTCAAAGCCAGCTTTATGCTGGCTTTTTTTACTTTCAAACTACAGATAGTTAAACGCAAAAAACAAAAAAGCCCCCGAATCTGGGAGCTTTCGTAGTTCATTCAAAAAAAGATAACAAAAAATGTTATGAATGAAACGGTAATTATTTTGAGCTTGTCATCTCTTTCTTAACCATTACAGCTGACGTGACGATGAAAGCGATGATGAGACCTAGCTCCATTGATAACCCCTATTGTTTGCAAAGTTGATAGACTGGACTAATTTTTGAACAGCGCCATTCTAACACTTTTAAAATTCAATGATAGCTCTTAACGATATTTTTACGATTTTTATCGACTAAGATCAAAATCAGTGCGCCTAGCCTCATTTTCAACAGAATTCTCGGTCAATATTACTGTTAATTTTGTTAAAAGATTATGCTAAGTCAGCTCTACTTCATAGTGACTTTTCCGCCAATAATTTTGTATGCGGGAGCACCTCTAATCAATGCTTCTCTCGCGAACTCACGACCACATTCAGGGCAATGGCACGCCAGTTTTGTGTAATCTTCGACAATACGCTCTTTAAAACACTTCACCAGTGCCCCTTTACCGCCCTTTCGGTATTTGAAGAGCTGAGATTTACACTTGGAGCAATAGATATCTACTGTTTTACTGGGTTGTTTCTTATTCGGCTTTGCCATTTAACATCTCTGAATCTTCGCTTAACTTCTCTGGCTTCAGCCAAACCTGACTAAAATCAAACCAACCGAGCGCATTACATTTTGCGTTTTGCAGCGAGCCACATTGGTCTTTACTGATTCCCAACCAACAATGAAACATAGGAATGATCTGCATTTTCTCTACAAGAGATTTTCCTAAGTCTTTTGCTGGGAAAACGCTATTTTCTTCTGCTTGCCAAACCTCAACAAGGCTAGACCAATATTTAAAGTCTTCAGGCTTACTCAACTGCTCAATATCGCTATAGTTAAGTAGCCAACCTGCTAATCCATCTTCGCGATTGTTTGCAATACCCATCGGTTTGACCCAAATATCAACATCATCAATATCCGGTAGAGTGATGTCATACTTAATAAGTTCAACTTCTAAGTTATCTTGCTTCAATAGCGACTCAATACACTTTACCAATGTCGGGAACATTGGGTGTTGTCCGTGGTATGCAATCGTTACTTTTCGGTAGGAAGGCGGCGACGTATAGTGCCCTTGCCTAGTATGGTGATACCAGCCTGGCTTCAGCCCATGGGCAGGTAGCACACCTAATTCCACTATCTTTTCCTGAGGAAGTTCCTGATATAGATTCAGGGATCCAAGGCGGTGACTGAAGTAATTCGCCCATTCGTCAGATTTCGCTAACCCACTACTACGGTTGAGCAACAAATAGGTACAGCCTGGGTCAAGCTCAACTTCATCACTGTAGGTTCCTGTTTCAGGTTTAATTGGATTCGTCATACTCGGAAATACCATTGATGAATGAATATCATCAATTACCCAGACTTCTACACGGTCCATTAGAGGCCTGAAACCAAAATAGCCATCAAAAGCTTGTAAAACAAGCCTTTTGTCATCATTTTGAATTACTTTGTAAGGCCCTGTTCCAACCGGGTTTACGTCGTAATCTTCCGCTCTGGAGTTCTCTGGTAATAGGACTTTAGCATCAGATTCAGACAATAATAGTGGTAAGTGGAAGTTATTCTTTTTAAGAATCACATCAACAACGCAACGGCCTGGGCTAACCACATCTTCTATATGTGAGTACAGGTTTTTGCTCTTTAGTGCGAGTAATGAGTTAACAACCATGTCCGTTGTTAGGAGGTCGCCGTTGTGAAAACGTACATTTGGTCTGAGATAGAACCGCCAATGCTGAGGAGAGAGCATCTCCCATGTGTGGGCAAGATCAGGACAGAGCTTCTCACTGTCATCAAGGCGAGTCAGCCCACTAAAGATTTGACGAGCAATATGCTGCTCTGAACGACGAACTGGCTTTTCAGGATTGAGCATGGATAGCGGGCGATAGTATGGCAATCTTAAGACTTGTTGCCCTTCTAGCTGCTGCACGCCCAGATAACTTTCAACTACTTGCGCAAGTTTCGCAGAGTCTTGGTCCAGTACTTTAAGCGCTTGGCCAATTTTCCCTTCTTCAAGATATCGCCTAGCGAGGTTTTCGCTGACATCAGTACGACTGCGTTTGAAGTTAAGTTGAGAAAGCTTACCTCGCCCCGGAGAAGGATGCCATTCGATCCACCCTTCCTCTTCCATTTTGTTGAGTACGATGCGTGCGTTGCGTCTAGTACAAAACAGAATCTCGGTAATTTCTTCAAGTTGAACACCACAATCTTTGCCATTGTAGTGTTCAAATAAGGTTTCAAATTGAACACGAAGTCTGGGGCTACTCATAAAGAGGAAATCTCAAATAAACATGACCAGACTAAGTTTCCTTATTTATATCGAAGAAGCAAGTACGTTTTAGGGTTATTGAATATCGATCCCGATTTCGCTTGCGATTTTGAACAGTTGTTGTTCGTTATCAAGCTTGATAGACCATTTGGTCTCAGAGCCATTGGCAGCAATAACGTTAGCACCTCGACCGATAAGTTGAATTGCATCCACCTGAGCCTGCAATGTGATCATGTGTTCTGTAGCAACTTTCACCACAATTTCATGAGACGTGACGATGATTTTTCCGCTTTTAAATTCAACAACCATTATTGGTTAGCCTTAAGAGATTGTTTAGCGTTGCGTTTCTTCTTTACTGCAATGGTAAGACGACTGGTACACACTAATCTTTCTCGCTCATCAGTAATATTGATTTGCCATACTTGCGTAGAGATACCGAGATGAATCGGCTCCGCTCGACCAATAACCTGACCTTCTCGCATCGAGCGAATGTGGTTGGCATTAATATCCAGCCCGACGCAATAGGCATCATCTTCAACACAAAAGTTTGCCGCAACAGAACCTAAGGTTTCAGCCAACACTACCGAAGCACCGCCATGTAGCATTCCCAGAGGCTGGTGGGTGAAATGACAGACTGGCATTGTGGCTTCAATGAAATCTTCGCCAACTTTGCTATAAATGATCTTTAAGTGATCTATCAAAGTATTTTCAGATGTCGCATTTAGACGATCAAGGTCAATAGGTCGTTTCCAGATAGTCATATAAGTACTCGTGATGATTCGTTACAAAGCATTGTAACCTAATGGTATGATTAGCAAAATAATAAGAGTGAAACGGAGCGTTCCATGCATAACTGGTTGAAATATACAGCCTTAGCTACCGTTGTAGGGTTAGCTGCCTGCACCTCATCGCCAACAGGACGAAATCAATTGCTGCTTTTTTCTGATCAAGACATGAGTGCTCTCGGCGCCCAGTCTTTTGAACAAATGAAGCAGCAGCAAAAAATAAGCAAAGACAAAAAGATAAACGCATATGTCCAGTGTGTCGCGAAAGCCGTCACGCAGCAAGTTCCTCAACAACCAGAGTTTAAAGATTGGGAAGTTGTGGTTTTTGATAGTGACCAAGTCAATGCTTTTGCACTGCCTGGAGGTAAAATTGGCGTTTATACTGGGCTGCTCAAAGTCGCGAAGAATGAAGATCAACTGGCAACTGTCATTGGTCATGAAATCGCGCATGTTCTCGCCGATCACAGTAACGAAAGGCTTTCACAATCTCAGTTAGCGAATGCTGGCTTGCAAATTACTGGAGCCGCACTAGGTTCTTCAGAGTACGCTCAGTATCAAAATGCAACCATGGCCGCTTTGGGGCTTGGCGTGCAATACGGGGTGTTATTGCCTTACGGACGAACTCAGGAGTCTGAAGCAGATATTGTTGGTTTAGAAATCATGGCAAAAGCCGGTTTTGATCCGAACGAGAGTATTAGCTTGTGGCGAAACATGGCTAAAGCTTCAGGTGGAAGTCAGCCGCCTGAATTGCTTTCCACCCACCCTTCACACGACACTCGCATAAACGATTTATCAGCCAAGATAAAGACGTTGCCAAACTACAATGTGAAGAAACCAAACTGTTCGTAAACAAATTGGGGAGCGAAATGCTCCCCAATTTGTTCTAAGTCCCCAATATCATAAGTGGCAGCTGTAAAAGCTGATCGCCTGTCCCGGCGAAATACCAAATGATACCAATCAGGCCAGCTACTAACGCAACGTACCAAACGGCGGCGACAACCTGACCATACCTATCAAGCGGCAATAGATGGCTGTGGTGCCTCCCTCGCCACTCGATGACAATTTCTAATGTGCCCATAATAAGCAAGAAGCCAAACAGCGTTAATCCCAATGAGTAACTCAACGCAACGCCACCAAGCGCAGCCGCTGTACATAGCATAATTCCCATCAGGCTGTTCATAGAGAAGCTGATGCTTTTGAGAACATGGCCTCCGTCAAGAGGCAGGATTGGCAAGAGGTTAAATAAATTGAGGAAAGCATTAAAAACCGCCAAGCCCGCAAAGAACATCTCACCCGTTATCCAATAAAGTACAACCAGAATGAGTGACAATACAAAACCAAACATTGGGCCCATGATGGAGATGACGACATCCTGCCAGCGCGTATTGATCTTTTCATCACTTAACGCCAATCCTCCAAGAAAAGGCACTAAGTAAATGCCTTTGGTTTTCATACCAAAGTACTTCATCGCCTTAACGTGGCCATATTCATGGAATACCAAACAAGCAATCAATGCCAAAGCAAACTGAAAGGAAAACAGCCACGAATATGCAGCCAGGCTGGCTGAGGCCAAAACGACTTTAATCAGCTTTGCACTTTTGAAAGCTTTCATGCCAAGTGACAACAAACCAATTAGACTAAACCTTTTCTCAGGCTCTGGTGGCGTAAACGGTGTTTGCTGCTCTATATCTTTTGTATCACGGCTACCTTGAGCAATTAACTGTTCATTGAGTATCGCTTTATATTCAATTAAAAAAGGTTGCCAATCGAGTGATGTTTCAAGTCGGCATATCAGCTCTTCTTCACCGTTGAACAGTTTGAATTCATGCGACGACTCTTTACCACGCTCAGAATCCGCATCAAGCTGGGAAACTAATTGATTATCCCAAAAGAGTTGCTGCCAACCAGCCAAAGAGCCCTCAAGGCGCAAAGGCTTACCCAAAAAATCGATAGAAAGCAGTTCCAATGTCAGTCCTACAAAATTGGTATATAAACGCCGCTCATTATGCCGATTGTTATAAAAATGGTAAAGAATAGGAATCGCACTAGTGACAGCGTCACACATATAAGATAACTATTGCGGGAATAATCCGCTAAATCAAGGCGGTTCGTACTCTACAAAGCCAATACCCCTTTATTTTCGATGGATAAAGTGGATAATAGCGCCCTTGATTTAATACCTATTTATATGTGAGCCCATTATGTCTTCAGAAGCGACCATGCTAGAACGTTGCCAATCTAAGTGTGAATTGTGCAGTGCTGAATCTCAGCTAACCGCCTACGCCGTTCCACCACACAGCCATGTGACTGTGGATCACGCTATTATGGTTTGCGACACATGTCTTGGTGAAATTGACGAGCCTAAAGACATCAACCACTGGCGTTGTTTGAACGATAGCATGTGGAGCCAAGTTCCAGGTGTGCAAGTCACAGCATGGCGCCAGCTAACGCGCTTAAACAGCGAAAGCTGGGCACAAGATGCGCTAGACATGATGTACATGGAAGAAGAGCAAATGAACTGGGCCATGATTGGTATGTCTGCAGATGACAAACCACTTGATTGCAACGGCGTTGAACTGAAAAAAGGTGACGACGTAACGGTAATCAAAGACCTGCCGGTACGTGGCACTAACCAAGTCATCAAGCAAGGTACCGTTATCCGTGGAATCAGCATTGGCGACGATCCTAAGCTTGTTTCTGGTAAAGCGAACGGTGGTCAATCTATGTACGTTATCGCTGAATACTGCCGTAAGAAGTAGTTATAAATTGATGATTTTTCTAAGGGCGCTATTCAGCGCCCTTTTTAATGCGCTTAAATTTCACACCAAAGTTTCTAATTAAAGTCTAATTCATAATGATTAACTGTTAATCAACCAATATGAAGCCATACACTTATGCTTCGGCCGTTTAAGATTCAGCATTCCTCACGTCTAGAGATAACATAAAGTTGGCTATGAAAAGTATAAAACTCTTGCTCATATTGGTGAGTCTCTCCTCTTCGCACGTTGCTTTCAGTAACGAGTTCTATTCAGAAAAACATCATGGCAATGTTCAGTTCTACTCTTTGGGAGATTTTGAGCTAGAAAGTGACCAGGTTTTGCGTGATGCACAACTTGCGTACACAACGCACGGTCGTCTCAATAGAGATAAAGGCAACGCGATACTTGTCACGACCTGGTACGGCGCAACGAATAAGGTAATGGATGATGTTTACATCGGGCCGGACAAGGCGTTAAACCCAGATAAATACTTTATCGTTGTGGTCAATCAATTGGGTAACGGCTTATCGACATCACCTAACAACTCCAAAACACAGCCTGACGATACATTTCCCAAATTAAGCATTAGCGATGACGTGTCGGCACAGCATCAGCTATTGTCTGACAAATTTGGCATCAAACAACTCGCTTTAGTCGTGGGTGGCTCAATGGGAGCACAACAAGTTTGGGAATGGGCGGTTCGTTACCCAGACATGGTTCAGAGAGCGGCTCCAATAGCGGGCACAGCAACCAACTCTGCAATGGCTTCACTCATTTCTGAAATACTAGAAGATGCGATCATCTCTGATCCTGCGTTCAGCGAGGGTGAATATGATGACTATAGAAATGTGAATGATGGTTTGAGTAGACATGCTGATTTATGGTCAGTGTTTGGATTTAGCAAAGCCTTCTATGACCAGCAGCTATACAAAAAGTTAGGCTTTCAGAGCGTAGACAGCTTTCTCGATGGCGCTACAAGACGCTCTTTCACATCAATGGAGCCTAACGTTCTCCTTTCTATGATTGATAAATGGCAGAGTCATGACGTAACACTCCCGGGAAAATCTCTCGAACAGACACTCCATGGTATCCGCGCCCTCACTTACGTTATTTCAATCGACACTGACGGCGTTTTCCCACCAGAAGAGCTGAAGAAACTTCAGACAATAACACCGAACAGTACCTATAAAGAACTTAAAACACCTTATGGGCATTTTGCGCTTGCCGGTTTGGACATTCACTTTGTTGAACAAGTTGATGAGAACCTAAGTGAGCTTTTGAATTTGCCAGCCCCAAAATAACGCTGAAACATGGGTGAAACAAATCTCGCAGGGTGATGCATTAGTCTGCGAACGTCGCATAGCATAGGTGCGACATCTATCCGCCTTACGGATAAACCAACATTTAATCTCTACTCTCTCGTAGATCGGTTAGCCCCAACTTCGGTTGGGGCCTTTTTTATCGTCATTAAAATACTTATAGCTTGTTAACTCAGCCCTTTTGGAGAATTAGATACTGTATTTATGCATCTGTGCTTATATACTATTTTGCAACTCTAAACTTAACATCAGGAACTTATTTCAATGCGACTTTTACCCCTCCTCCTCACCAGCGCAGTCATGTCTTTTCAAGTCTTCGCCTCCCCTACAAAAACGGATATTTTCTCAACCATAGATCATCGCCTCAGTTACATGGAGGACGTCGCACTGCACAAAGCAAACAATGGTATAGCGGTAGAAGATAAGAAAAGAGACGCCGTCGTCATTGAGTCTGCTAGCGTAGCGGCAGAAAAAGAAGGCTTAGACAAACAAAGTGTTGAAGCATTTTTTGCCGCTCAGATTTCCGCAGCAAAGGCGATTCAGTTCCGATACCGAGCTGATTTATTGACCGCACAAGAAACGCGTACTCCAAGAGATCTTAAGACAGTTATTCGCCCTGAACTAATCAAACTTGGCCAAGAGATAACGTCGGGAATTGCGGAGTACCTAGATGAAGGCGGCGAATTTAAACAAAGTGACTGGCCAACATTTCAAGCAGCGATTAACGAAAGATATTTGACAGACGCCGATAAGAAAGCGCTCTTTGCTGCGTTGGTGCTCATTAAAACTCAATAACTTTTTACTAGGAGGCGACGAGCCTCCTTTACGCTCGCTCTCGCTGAGCGTATCTATCGCATAGCTGATTGAAGGTCAGTGGTTTATCGAAATAGTAGCCTTGAAGCACCTGGCAGCCCATTTGGTTTAGCAACTCCGCCTGACGTTTGGTCTCCACCCCTTCTGCCACTACATTAAGCTGATTAGAGTGCCCCATCGCTATGATGGTATTAGCTAAGCTGTCCAAATAGTTGTCATCGTTGATATCACGTATGAACTGTCGATCAATTTTGATCTCCGATATTGGTAGTTCGTTAACATACCGGAGAGAACAATAACCCGTCCCAAAATCATCAAGAGAAACACCAAATCCTTCCGCACTCAAGTTCGTTAATATGTCTTTGACTCTGTCCGTATCTTCAATAACAACATTCTCTGTAATTTCAAAAGTAACCAGATGATTGTTCAACTCGTTTGAATGGAGAATGTCTTTGGCTTTTGATTCAAAATCTTTATGAAGAAGCTGTAATGGAGAGATATTAATCGCAACGCCAACTTGGCTTTGATTCAATCGATTGAACAAGACGATATCTTTACAGGCCTGCTTCATCACAAAGTCGCCAATCTCGATGATCAATCCCGTTTTTTCAGCGACATCTATAAACTTATCCGGAGAAACATAACCAAATTCCAGTGAATGCCAACGACACAATGCCTCAACTCCAATGATCTCGCCGCTAGCAGCATTAATTTTAGGTTGGTAATGAACGCTGATTTCTTCTCTCGCCAAAGCAAAACTTAACTGCTCTTCTAGCGCAAACTGATATTCCAATATGTCGCTGATTCCTTTGGTGAAAAGCTGAATTTGACCTTTTGTTTTTTCTTTAGAAGTGTAAAGAGCAACATCAGAGTGAGATAACAATTCGGAAGAATTAGCGCCATGCTCAGGGAAAATTGCGATACCAATACTGCAGCTGGTGGATAACTGAATACCATGAAATAGAATAGGAACGGCTATGGCCTCTTGAATCCTTTCAGCTCTGAGATTTGCTTCTTCCACTTCAACAATAGGAAAACCAAAAACAAACTCGTCTCCACCAAAGCGAACCAATATTTCATCATCACGTTTGAGTTTCGAGAATGTCGCACTCACAGCTTTAAGCAACTCATCTCCAGCGTGGTGACCATATTTATCATTGATCCTTTTAAAGTCATCCAAATCAACGAATAAGACCGCGTATTTCGACTTATCTGTTTTGCATTTTTCGATGCAGCTGTCCAATTGCGCATCCAGTCGGCTACGGTTAGGAATACCTGTCAACGAATCGATGTGGGCCAACCTTTCCAATTGCATGCTGCTTATCTCAAGCTGCTTAATATCCTCTTCGATTCTTTGCTGATAGTCATCAAAGCGCCTTTTGACCAATTTGCTGGCCCAAAACGACAAAGTGACAAGAAGCGACATTAATCCAACTAGAATAAGAATCACGCGAAGGAGGTCTTCTGAATGGGCTTGTTTTAGCTTAACCACTTGCGGGCTCAAAACACGTTCAACATGCTCAGTAAAAAAACCCGTTCCAATAATCCATCCCCATTCCGGTAATACCTGAACATAACTAACTTTATTTGAGTTGAAGATGCCTTCTGGGGTGTAGGGACTCTGGTATTCCACAAATCCTGACAAGTTGCCATTTAATGTTGTTCTAATTGTTTCAAGGAGCTCAGGCTCAGGATCTCCAATTCGGTCAGGGTCTTTATGCGCTAGTGTCACGCCTTTCATATCCATTACAAATACGTAGTTATCTTCTCCAAATCTTAATGCTGTCAGCCATTCTAGAAGCCTAAGCTTTATCTCATCCTCGACGTCAGAAACGTACTCACCAGTCCCGATAAACCAGTCAAAAGGTTCAAATTCCTTACCAAATCCGATCTTTTCAAACTCAACATCACCTTGTCCTGGTTTCTTATACCACCATTGGTAAAAGGCTTCGCCATTAACCGATTGTCGGATGAGATCGATATGTTCTTTTAATATCAATGTTCCCTTGCTGTCTTTAGCGTCAATTTTGGACGTTCCTTCAATATGAGGAAGCAATCCATGCATAACGCTCGTACCTTCCATAGAAAATATAAAGAAGTAGCCACGACCTTCATTAAACCTCACATCTCTCAATGCTTCAGATATTAAGGATTGAAGTTCTTCTTCTGCGTAATTGGGAAAAGAGCGATACAAACCGCTGGCGATGCTATGCGCTTCATAAATTCGTTCTCGAATATCGGCTTTTAATACATCGACTGCTTGAGAGGTTTCGAAAAGCAAATGTTGATGGATATTTTGCAATTGGCGTTTTGATTGTTCGCGTTGGCTCTCTATAAAGTCTTGTCGAAAGCCATCCAACAACGCATCAATTTTTCTTTGTTCCTCTCCGACAAAAATCAAAGTTATGGCTAACATTACCGTCATAGTGAGTGTCACCGGTAATATTTTTATACTTCGTAACAGCCATAATTCTGAATCATTTGTCATAGACGAGCCCTGTAACCATAACCACAACTCTCTAATTATAGCTTTTGATTGTTAAGAGCTTTTCGTAATACAAGGTCACTTGTCGCCCGGTATCGCATATTTGAGCTTTCCTTCACTCTTAAGCATTTCAAAATACTTCCCAGACTCTCTCATTTTTTCAAAACCTCGCTCACATTGATTAAGAATCTCCTGTGCATTGGGAAAAGAGCGGGAAACCATGAGATGAAGCGAAGTTCCGGGAAATGGGTCGGGTAAGATACCGAAGAGATGCTGTGAATCTGGAAAAAGTTTAGCAATCCATTTCCAACCAGATTCTGGATCAGCTGGGAGATAATCAATTCGGCCTTTTTGTAGCATTTGAAACGCTTTTTCTTCTGTTTGAGCTAGCACATACTCGTGCCCCTACTCATCAAATTTTTCTTTAATGTAATAACCGAGATAAGTTCCGATACGATAGGACATTAGTTCTCCAAGACTGACAGAGTCAGCCTTAGGAACAAGTGGTCGATAATAAAAAATTCTAGGCGGGTTTGCCGATTGAGTTATTGAAACAGAGAAGTCAGCAAATTCCTTTCTCGTTTTTGTGACAGCATAAGGGAAGGCGGCGAAAGCAGAACCATGTTTCACCATAGTTTCAGCCCTTAACCAAGGAACATACGCCACTTCAATGTTCGTCTCCTCGCTTTGACACATTTCAATAACGAGATCGACAAAAAAACCTTTACCTTCTTCTTTTGATGCATCTAAAACATATGGAGGCCAAACATCAGTAACAAAAGTTACCGTCTTCGCATATGTTTGACTGGTAAAAAATGCGAGCAGTACAAATAGACTTGGCAATTTAATTGCGTCTCTTAAAGTGCCCATATTAATGCCCTGCTAACAAAACCATTAATATGCTTCTAGTACAAAAGTGGTAACACTTCAAGCGTGACGGCGTCACATTAAGTCGGGTAATCTCTATTCAATTTTTCCTGCTACAGTCTGAATTCTCTCAAAACTGCCTGGTTTTGTTACCCAAGCAACCACAGCATCAATGTCATTCAGTTCATTCGTCAATTCAAAATGCCAGGTTCCGGTCGAGGAGCGACTTTGCTGACGTTCCTTAGCGATAAAGTCGTGTTCAAGTGACTTCCCTCTGTTTTCTCCGGCCTTCACTATGGTGGTTCGATTGTTCGCAAGAAACACAATCGTCGCGTCTAGATGTCCAGATTTGTCGAAGTTAAGAATGAATTTATTTCCTTTGCGACTAAGTGTCAGTCTCTCTGCGTTTCTAGGCTCTAAAGCTGGTAGCTCGCGGTTAACCCAATTGAAGAAGCCGCGCCATTCTTTACCATCAACAATAAATCCTGGCGTATAGACGCTACCCACGACATCATATGCACGATAAAGACGCTGAAGTTGGGAGTATTCAGGTTTAGCAAAATCGTCTTGCCAACCAAGGTAATCCCAATAATCGACGTGATAAGCCACTGGGATAATTTCCTTCCATAGTCGATCACTTTCTTCAAACGTCGATAAATACTTGTCCGCTGGTGGGCAACTGGAACACCCTTCTGACGTAAATAACTCTATAACTTGAGCAGGTTGACCTTCGTGTGACCAGATTTGTCCACTAGAGAGGGTTGAGGCGACGGATATCGCTAATAATGTGTTCATAGACAGATCCTCTGATGTACTACTGACTATGACCGACCTAATGCTGACTCTATTTCATTAAAATAAAACAAAAAAAACGCCAGCATTTCTGCTGGCGCTTAACAGTCTGTAAATGTACGTCTATTAACGATATAGACCGATATCCTTTTGGATGTGACCAGACATGTCACTTGCGTAGTAAGCGCGAGGTGTATTGTCTGTGAAAAGAATATCTAGTAGGTGTGCAATCAATCCTTTGAAAGTAACCGAGTAGGTTTTTTTGTCCATAGAGATTGGAGCGTTGATAGTTCCGATGTGCATTGCCTGTGCCATGATTGCCTCTCTATAAATCGTGTAATTCGTTTCGTTGAGGGGATATTAAGCAATAAATTACTGTTCAAAAAATGACAAATTTTTCTATTTGACATTAGTTTTTCTAATGAAACAAACCATTAACATGACAGTTTAAAAAAAATGCAACCAAAGCTGGATATAGTGCTTATTTATCCACTTTGATTGCATTTGCTATTTATTGACCACTCAGAAATACGCCTCAAGTCACAAATATTTTACAACCTTACACATATTCAAGCTGGTAATTTGTCTCGATTAAATTAGTTTATTTATCGATACTTACTTCAACTTCTGATACCAATCTCTTTTGTTTGACCACCGATGCCACAACTGCAATAGACATAGTAATCAGTAATACAGCTAATGACAGCGGAGTGGGTATCTCCCAAGGTGACCCAACTAGCATCATCTTAATGCCAATGAAAATCATGATGAAGGACAATGCTGGTTTAAGGTAGATAAACTTATCCATCATGCCTTGGAGAACAAAGTACAAAGAGCGAAGGCCCAGCAAGGCGAATACGTTCGCCGCAAGTACAAGAAACGGCTCTTGCGTAACAGCAAAGATGGCAGGAATGGAATCAAGTGCAAACATGACATCCATAAATGCAATCACACCAATTACAATCGCCATCGGTGTTAACACTCGTTTGCCCTGCTCCACAACCATCAGTGCGTTACCACGAAAATCATCAGTTACGTTCGCCCACTTCCTTATTAGCTTTTCAGGCAAGGGATTCACCTCATCTTCTCCTTTATCCGTTGCCAACTGTACGCCCGTCCAAATGAGGAACAGAGCAAAGACATAAAGAATCCAATGGTACTGAGCGAGCAATTGAGCACCCACTGCAATCATGATGGCACGCAAGACAAGCGCACCAATCACACCCCAGAGTAATGCTCGTGGACGTAAGTGTTCTGGTACTAAGTACTGATGGAAGATGATGGCAAACACAAACAGGTTATCGACACTCAGTGACTTTTCTAGCAGATAGCCGGTTATGAATGATACGGTCGCTTTCTCAGCGCTGTAATTGCTTGCTGGTGTATAAACATCCCAAAAGAAATAGATGCTAGCAGCGAATATGAACGCGATCAGAAACCAGAATAAGCTCCACGCTGTCGATTTCTTGATACTGATGTTGCCGCCACGAGTTTGCCATATATCTAAAGCCACCATAGATAGCGTTAGCAAACCAAAACCGAGATAAGTAGATAGGGTCATTGCTCCTCCTGAGCGGAGGGATCTGAACATTTTTGACGATCCCACCGCAAACAAACCAATCCAATGTGTAATTACATTGGTAACTTGATTGCGTTGGTCTCGTCGAAATGTATGCCACGTAAAGACGACAACATTTATACTTACCGGATAGAACTGAGTCTAACGAGATGACGATAAGTAAACTAGAGGCGACTACTCCCCAAACAGATCGGATTGTATTCTTGCTTATGGAAAACGTCTATAGCTAGAATCAAAAAAGGAGCCGACTTGGCTCCTTTTTTACATTAAGCGGAAAATTTACCGCCAGGTTATACTCCCCCAACAGGGATAAAGTATACCAGTGCAGACCAAACGCCTACCCAGCTAATCACGACAGCAACGTCGATCCAGTCTCTACTCCACATAGATTCCCCCAGAGTAACATTCATTTACTCAATTAACTCGGAGAATAAATTAGCAACCTTTATGCCACCACGTTTGCACGCACTGCTGTGGTCTATTCAAAGTATCGGGCCAGT
The DNA here is from genome assembly GCF_000740665.1 of Vibrio sp. B183. Classification (NCBI taxonomy): domain Bacteria; kingdom Pseudomonadati; phylum Pseudomonadota; class Gammaproteobacteria; order Vibrionales; family Vibrionaceae; genus Vibrio; species Vibrio sp. B183. Next base: position 24,172 of record NZ_JPQB01000014.1, read on the forward strand.
CTGTCAGCAACTCGATAAAACAGTCGGCCATGGATGTCGTTGTAACAACGCCTTCATCTAGCATGTTCAGCATCGCCTCATACCCTTCTTTCCCTTTCATGGTATAGGCTGACGACGTCCCAACATAGTACTTTTCATCATCGACTTTTTGCCAACCAGCATCAGAATTAAAGATTTCCAGACCAAGGATCCGGTTGCCGATTGGCGCTTCAGGCGCGTATTCAAAGTTCAAATTAAATGTATATGGATAGGAGCCATCTCCTGTCCCTACTACGCCATTATTAGTGGCATTGTTAATGGCCCCTTCGAGTGCAGCGGCAATGTCCTTCCCTTTGAGTTGATAAACGCCAATCGGTACGGCAAACGGCAGTAGCTTTCCAGCAATATCAGCAACGGAAACATTTCCGACATTGAGTGAGTTTCGAACACCACCAGCGTTATGAATAGCAAACTCAGCATTGTGACCAAGCTTTTTCATAGAGTGAACAAAAGATTCCGCAACTAATGGCGCTAATTCACTGGCTCCTACCTCATCAGGGATTCGTACATGTCTCAGTGGCTTGTTAGCGTGTGCAATGACGTTACGTTGTAGCGTTCTAACACGAGAAACGTACCTTTCATTAAGTAAAGTCTGTACTTCTTTGTCTTTCTTACACACCAGGACGTTCGGGTGGTTATCAATAAACTCACGAGCGGTGTGATAAGGCAGCTCATTAGTTGTTTCACTCATACTGGCATCAAGGAACACCCTTCGACCTAGCAAGAGCTCATTCTTACCGTTGAATTCAACGATCTCACCTTGCTCGTTAAAATCGATGTCACAATGGCCCATACTTAACGCATGGTATCCCGCCTGTACAACATGGGTCCCATTGATTTTGATGCCGTAATCATCATCCTTTTTAAGTCCGAGATCACTGAAATCACCTTGTAAACGGTGACTATGACCACCAACAATGACACTGATTCCATCTACTTTTGACGCCATGTCTAGGTCAGCATCGTATCCCATGTGGCTCAATAGAATGATTTTATTGATACCTTGGCTTCGAATCTGCTCTACCGTGCGAGTTGCTGTTTCTATCGCATTTACGAACGGCGTATCTAGGTCTGGGTTTGAAATGTCTGCCATTTTATCCAGTGCCAAGGAAAAGATAGCGATGGGTTCACCGTCTACCTCTTTTACTATCCACTGAGCGGACTGAGTGTCCGGGACATAAGAATGGACACGCGGCTTATCTCTTAAAGTCAGTTCTTTATCCTGACTTTCTTTCGATAGGTCCCAGTTGCCGGCAAGCAAAGGGAATTCAATTTGTTCTACAAATTTCGCAACAGGCAGGTTACCCATATCCAATTCATGGTTACCTAAGGCCATCGCATCTATATTGAGCGCATTGAGCATGGTCGCGTTCGCTTCCCCCTTAAACAGGGAGAAATACAAAGTGCCCTGAAAACAATCTCCTGCGTGGACGAACACCATTTGGCGATTGTCAGATAGTGATTCTTCGAGCTGTTTTTTACGTGTCGCTATACGCGCAAAGCCCCCAGCACTCACATACGGAGTAAGGGTTTCGCCTTCTACATTAATCGTAAGCTGTAGCGACGTTGGTTCAAAATAAGAATGGGTATCGTTAATGTGCGCAAGCCTAATCTTAGCCGCTTTATTGTTTTTATATTTCATATTTTCTTCTCTCATATTCGACTACATCGTATCCCATCCTTTATGACAAATTCATTAACTTTCACACTTTTATTGTATACGCCGTTCTATATACATTGACTAAGTTGAGCAAGATCTCTTGTTGTTGATAGTAGATTACACCGAGCAAGCACAAACTTTGTGAGGTAAGCTTCTGCTTATTAGAGGTTTTTCTATTATGCTTTAGGTAACAATAGCTCAAACGGAGTCACTTCATGCTGCTAGAGCGGATTGAAATTTCCGGCTTTCGTGGGATCAAACGGCTATCCATCGCTTTTGACGAGCTCACGACCCTAATTGGTGAAAATACCTGGGGCAAATCTTCGCTGTTAGATGCCCTATCGGTCGCCTTGCCTCCTGAAGGCGTACCTTATCAATTTGAGATGACTGACTTTCATGTCGACTACTCAATTGCACACCCTCAAACTCAGCACCTACAAATTGTGATTAGCCTGATTTCTAACGATAGGAACGAAATAAACTCCGGGCGTTATCGCAAAATCAAACCGGTCTGGATTCAAGATGACCAAGGCACTAATAAGATCATTTATCGCTTAAGCGCCAGCCGTGACGGCTATGATGTCACCACACGATACGCTTTTCTCGATCGTGAAGGTAACCCACTTCCCTTACATCATTCAGAAAAGTTAGCGCAAGAGCTCATGACGCTCCACCCTGTCATTCGCCTTAAAGATTCGCGTCGCTTCGAGCGCCCAATCGGCAGCTTGGGTGATACCAATGACCGCATCGAGAAGCGAATCAATAATACCTGCCGGCGTTTAATGGCGATTCCTGGACATGTAAACAAAGGCGAAATGAAAAGTAGCCTGAGCTCTATGAATGTATTGGTTGATCACTACTTTTCATTTAAGTCCAATGCGCGCAAAAACCTTCGCAAGCAAAGAGATGGTATCTTTTTCAGTGGATCCCCAAACAACAAAAGCATCTCTCAAGTTGTAGAGGAAACGAAAAGTAAACAGACTCGACTTCTGTTTATGGGCTTACTCAATGCCTACCTTCAAGCTAAAGGGCCTAACAAGCTTCGCCGCTGTGCCAGACCATTGCTTATTCTCGAAGATCCTGAAGGTCGATTGCATCCAACTCATCTTGCTCGTGCGTGGAGCCTACTTCAGCTTCTTCCCATGCAAAAGATACTCACCACTAACAGTGGAGACCTGCTTGGTCAGGTGCCACTTAACAGTATTCGTCGTTTAGTCCGACAATCAGATCGAACCATCACGACATATCTTCCTGCACAGGGGTTTAGTAAAGACGAACTGAGACGAATTGGATTTCATATCCGCTTCCACCGCTCCGGAGCATTGTTTGCCAGATGCTGGCTATTGGTTGAAGGTGAAACTGAAGTCTGGCTTTTTAATGAGCTTGCTAACCAATGCGGATACAACTTAGCCGCTGAAGGCGTACAAATCATCGAGTTTGCACAATCAGGATTGAAGTCACTGGTTAAGATCGCCAAAGCATTTGGCATCGATTGGCATGTAGTAACTGATGGTGATGCCGCAGGTAAAAAGTACGCGGCAGCCGTTCGTGCTCAGCTAGGGAACGATCAGGAGCGTCATCGTCTTACCGAGTTACCAGATCGAGATATTGAACATTACCTCTATAACAACGGTTTCGAACCCTTCTTTAAAGACATGGTTCGTATACCACTCGACCACCCGATTCCGGCAAAGAAAGTGGTGACCAGAGTACTCAAGAAATTCGCTAAACCTGACTTGGCATTGGCGATCGTTTCTCATTGTGAAGACAGAGGAATGGATTGCATACCAATACTGCTTAGATGGACGTTAAAGCGCGTAGTAACAATGGCTAACGGCAACACATAAAAAAAGCGGCCTAGGCTACTTTAGGTAGTCAAGGCCGCGTATCAAACATCAAACGATACTAATCAATCGGGGGTTCACAATCACGAACGAGTTGGTAACTCGCTGGTAGATTGTGTTTGAGATGACTTCTGATGCAACCATAAGCCGCTTGCTTTCATCAAGTAACCAAACACGCCACCTAAAATCAACGAAGGTACAACAAGCTGCCAGTTACCATCTGCTGCGAAAGTCGCGCAAGAACCAATAAAAGTACCCGGTATATACCCAAGCCAGTTTTGCTTAGCCTGAATACACATCATAAATGCCACGATAGCAGTGATCACATAACCCAGAATTTCTAATGAAGCGTATTGAGAAGCGTGGATGATCACCATCGCCCAAAATACTCCTGTCATGTTGGTGACTAAGCTTTCAGCCAGACCTTTAAGGCCGCTGGTTGGAGACGCAAAATAGCTGGTGCAACCTAAGAAGCCAGCCCATGACAATAAGCCTAATGAGATGGCAATCCACCCCCATAGACCTGAAAGAATTCCCGTAGTTAATGAAATCGCGACAAGTGTGCTCATACCGCCTCGCTAAGTGTGCTTATACACACATCAAAAGTACAAGACGGCATGTTAAGGGTTAAGTAAAAGAAACAAAACGATCTTGATCACAATGAATAAGCAACAAAATGAAATATTAATAATATTTTGTGACGCAAACGTTATTTCAACAGATATTGAAAATATTAAAGTACCGAAGGCTTACCTTTCATCATTCTCAATCCCTCTCGTTTAATACACTCAACGAGGGGGTTTTCCACCATGTCAGCCCGCCATATAAACGATAATGTCCGCTCCATACTCAGTTCAGGGACGTTGAGCGCGACCAACTGCCCGTTCTCAATAAAACGTTCAACGTCAAGATACGGTAAACATGTCAGGTACTGGCCATGTTCCACCATACTACGCAATACGGGGACGTGCTCGTATTCACGCCAAACGTCTAAATCCTCAATTAAATGGTGAATGGAGCTATCAAAAATCTTGCGAGTACCACTACCGTGCTCTCTCAAAACCCACCTTGCCTGCTCTAGCTGTGCAAGGCTCACTGTTTCATGCCTTGCGAAAGGATGATGCGCGGCGGCAACAACGGTTAAATGGTCACGGCACCAGACTTCCTGATGAAGTCGGTTATCATCGCAACGCCCTTCAATGATACCCAGATCATATTTGTAGTCTAAGACGCCTTGCATCACGCTATCGGTACTTTTGACTTTAAGAGAGATCCGCATCTCAGGAAATGAGTTATCAATAATACTGATGAGGTCTGGAACCAAATGTTCCGCAGGTGTTTGACTTGCACCGAGTTTGATGTGGCCACTCAATAGATGCTGTTCGTAAAAGCCCATCTCTATTTGTTGTGCATCCTGTAACAACCGCTTGGCTTTTGGCCTTAACCACATCCCCCAATGCGTTAACGCCATCTGCTTACCTTGGCGTTCGAACAGTGGTCGCCCTAGCATTTTTTCAATCTGAGCCAGTGACATACTGGTTGCCGACTGCGTTAATGCCAGCTTATCTGCGGCCATACTAACACTCCCCATATCTGCGACTGCATCAAATACGGCAAGTTGTTTAAGAGAATATCTCATTAAGCTTCAATCCTTTGCTCAGAGAATAACAACGACTAAAAACGCTTATAAATAAGCAAGTTGTTTCATTTTACGTTGCTCTCAGTCCATATCAACAATTTTGATAAGGTTTTTAAATATTATCAATTTTACGTGTATTCCTGGACACCATAACCTGAATGGGCAGTGAGACATTTTCACTGTAATAACAGGAGGTAATCATGACTAATAAATTCGGGGGCGACGATGGCACAACAAGCTCAGACGAATAATCTCTACTTCTCACCCAGTGAGATGATGGCAGAAGCGGAAAAATTCGCACTCAGTAAAGCCAATAAAACCAGCGGTATGACTTTGGGATTAGCAGTAATGGCTGGAGCCTTTATTGGGCTGGCTTTTCTGTTCTACATTACTGTCACCACAGGCAATACGGAATCTGGCTGGGGGCTAAGCAGACTCGCAGGCGGATTAGCGTTCAGCATGGGGCTGATTCTTATCGTTATCTGTGGTGGCGAGCTCTTTACCAGCTCTGTTCTGTCCAGCATTTCATGGGCTAACAAGCAAATCAGTTTCAGTAAGATGCTATCAATTTGGAGCAAGGTGTATATAGGCAACTTTGTCGGGGCAATGTTACTTCTGTTGATCGTATCCGCTGCTGGCTTATACCAAATGGACCATGGTCAATGGGGGCTAAACGCTCTCAACATTGCTCAACATAAATTGCACCATTCAACAGTCGAAGCTTTCTCACTCGGCGTGCTGTGTAACTTATTGGTGTGTCTCGCTATCTGGCTCACATTCAGTAGTGCCAATGCAATGACTAAGGCGGTGATGACCATCATGCCCGTAGCGATGTTTGTGTCCAGCGGGTTCGAACACTGCGTCGCAAACATGTTCATGGTACCGCTTGGTATCGTTATTCAAAACTTCGCGCCTGAGGCCTTTTGGAGTCAAGTAGGCGCGACCTCTGATCAATACAGTGATCTCAACATTTATCAATTTATTACTGCAAACCTCATCCCAGTAACCTTGGGCAATATCGTCGGCGGTGCAGTATTAGTCGGCCTTGCCAATTGGAGTATCTACCGCAGACCACAACTCAAAGCCGCATCCATTTCCAGTATTACTACAAGCACTAACATTACGTCAGCTAAGGAAACCACCATGAACAACCTATTATTCGTTAAAGACATTATGAACAATGATCCGATCACTTTAACACCTGAAATGACCACTCCCGCGGCCATTGACACTTTGCTAGATAATCATGTGGTAAGTGCACCAGTTGTAGATGCAGAAGAACGCTTGATCGGTTTCTTTTCCGTTCACGATGTCATGGTCGATTTATGGTGTCAGGACTATATCCCAGTTGAAGGTCAAAAAGTCGTGGACTTGATGTCGAGAGATGTTATCGCTATCAGCGTGAACGACAAATTAATTGATGTCGCGGAGTTTCTTTGTATCGACAAAGAGCAACTATACCCAACAACCAGCATTGGAATAGCCACAACGTTTACATCACTCTCACTTGAGGAACGAGCGAAAAGCATCAAGGTTCACAAACCTCATGTATTACCGATTCTAGACAATGGAAAGTTCGTAGGAGTCGTAACAAGAGAAGATGTATTGAAGGCGTTACGCACTATTTATGGTGACAGGGTAACTATCGTAGACAACAGCACACAGCTTGAATCAGCCTAGCGCATTTTGGTCAGGAAATAAGTCGCTTGATCAAAAAGCCCCCGACGCAAGTTGGGGGCTCTTTTATTGTTAAGCAGTAAATGGATTACTTCTTAATACCTTCTACATGAAGTTCCATATCAACGTAGCTAGATGCGCCCATAACTGGAATATTGAAGTCTGCAAGCTCCAGGCGAGTAGAACCTAAGAAACCAGCGCGCTCACCACCCCAAGGGTCTTGACCAGCACCAATGAACTCAGCATCAATAGTAATCGGCTTAGTAACACCGTGTAGGTTTAAGTCACCGTTGACTTCAAGTTTGCCGTTTCCTTTATCGACAACACTTGTGCTTGTGAATGTTGCAGTAGAGAACTTCGACGCGTCAATAAAGTCTGAGCTACGGATATGCTTATCACGCTCAGCATGGTTTGAGTCCAAGCTCGTAGTATCAATTGTTACTTCTACTTTAGATGCACCAATGTTTGCAGGGTCGTAAGAAAAGTCACCTTCAAATGTGTTAAAACGACCTTTGATAAAACTGTAGCCTAAGTGACTTACTTTGAAGTTAACAGATGCGTGAGCACCTTTGTTGTCAATTACGTAGTCCGCTGCGCTTGCACCAAATGGCAATGCCATTGCCATAGCTAGTCCGGTAGCAAATAACGTTTTTTTCATTTCGAAGCTCCTATCATCTTGCGTAGCGTGTTGTCTTTGTTAATCACGTGATGTTTGATCGCAGCCAAAGCATGAACGGCTGCCATTAAAATAAGTGCCCAGGCGGCGTAAAAGTGAATCTCACCAGAAAGATCAGCTTGATTCTCAAATAAAGCGCCAAGCCCAGGAACAGTAAACCAGTTGAAGACGTCAATACCTCTGCCATCTTCGGTAGAAATAAGGTAACCGGAAGCAAAAAGTACAATCAAAACAAGGTACATAGCTAAGTGAACTAACTTTGCGCCTAGAATTTCATACGCTTTACCTTCAACTTTTGGAGAAAGTGTTGTGTGCTTCCAAACAAAGCGAAATAGCGTCAGAGCAGCAAGTAAGATACCCACTGATTTGTGCCAATGCGGAGCGGTTTTATACCATTCACTGTAATAAGTCAGGTCAACCATCCACAGCCCCACAGCAAACATGCCGATAATGACAATTGCTGATATCCAATGGATTCCCCGCGCTACAGGGTTGTAATTCTTTACTTCTGATCTCATTGCGCCAATTCCAAATGTTGAATACTTCTCTTTTTCAACGAGACTATCGTCTCCCCTATTTCTATAACAGATTATTTACCATTCTTTACATTCGGGAAACGGAGCGAATTTGATTAAGTCATTCAAAATTTTTGAAGGAACTTTTTCATCACCTTTAATAACTTAATACTCACTGACTTGTTCAATCTCATAAATCTCGTCAGCAATATCCATCATCTTTCGCTGCATAACCGTCTGTGCATCGGCTAGCCCCTTGTTATAGAATGCAGGACCAAATGCTTCTATTATGAAGTCCATCATAAATTCCGCATCAAACTGACCAATTTCTATATTTAGCTCATCTTCCAAATATCGCAATAAAGCAGATGACATCGCTTGTTTTTGTTGTGATGTAAATTCAATCTTGGACATAAACCCTTAACCATACTCAATATTTTTCGGACTAAGTGTAACTAAATAATACTTTCACATGCTAATCTTCATTGTGTAAATATCGACTTGTGGAGAGAAGTCTTGCTATTAGATGTGCTAATTCAGAGTGTGAATGAATTTCAGGCAGACTGTATGAAGCTGTGTGAAAAACATTATCCGACAATTCACAACAAAGGAATGAGTGAGCACCATCTGAGCTTGGCATTTTCTCGACGTCTATCCCGAACGTTGACCGAATTCGGCCACCACTGCGAATACGTAGCGCTAGAATCTCACTCAAATACGGAACAACCTCATCACTATAGAGTGACATCTGACGCTGGCACGGTTTGGATACTTTCTTCACATTTATTGAGTGCAGGAAGCAATTGTCGGCAAAAATTATTTAAAGCCGTAACAAACTGGCAAGAAGAATACGCTTTCGCTATTCAGCCCAATGATCTTTTGTTATTAATCAGCGATCATTGGATTTCTCGAAACAAGCAGAGCCGAGAGTTACTCCACTGGTGGACGGGGCAATTACCTGATGAAATAGACCAATATAAGTTACAAGGGATCAGCTTATATGAAAGTGAGTCGCAACTTGCTTTTTCATTAGAGCACCACTTTGGCTTAAGCCCCTATTTTGTTAAGTTCACCCACCCTCTTAGACGTTCAACGGATCAGCAGTTGGTTCGCAAGTATATTCAGCTCTACTCTGTTGTGCAGTTGAGCTAACCAACCTCACTCACTGGCACTGATTGTAGTGTCATCGCAATTTCACGTTCTTCGACCATACTCAAACAATGATTCGGTGCGTGAGCTAAGTGTGAAGAAACTAAAACGTTATCAATATGAACGTTACGCCGTTTTATGCAATCTGGCGTACTCTAGAGTCCTCAAACAGACACGATATGGTTTTGCACCTAACGGACAACGCGTTATTGCCAATCGATTTGGAAAACCTATGATGCGCGTGCTCTGGTCCAACGACAGCGAAGAAGTCATTGTGGTTATCAAAGGTTCCCACAATCCTTGGGACTGGATACTCAACCTTGCGTTGTGGAAACGAAGGTGCAAGCAACTTAATCTCAACTACGCCATTCACGCGGGCTACCACTACCTGATATTTCAAGAGAGTCTCCCACTGCATAAGAATGACAAGCTTGGTGCTAGCGTTTATGAGCAACTCTCTTCTGTCCTAGTCCCGCTCATTGAGCAGGGAAAACGTCTAACCTTTACCGGTCATTCTTCAGGAGGAGCGATAGGATGTGTGCTTGCGGATGCGTTTGAGAAACAGTTTCCAAAATCCATCAAACGCGTCGTCACCTTTGGTCAACCATCTATTGGTGGGTATGGATTTAAAAGTCACTATAAGCTCAGTCATAAAACGTATCGTATTTGCTGCGATCTCGATATCGTGACTTTTCTCCCTCCGTTACCTTTGTTTTACTGGCATGTCGGCAAAGTGCTTTGGCTCTATAATGGTCGTATTTATGAGAACACACCGACGTTGATGCGACTGGGCCGATCAATCGGATCCTGGCTAATTCGTCCGTTTTCATACCACTTGATGACCAAATATATTCGTAACAAAGATTTCTTTGACGAAAGATAGGTAAACCCAGCATTTGATATTTCTATCATTTTTAAACATCCTCATATGTCTTTCAAACTATTAATAACATCTAAAACATCAATCCATTACAACATTATTCGCCAATTTTAATGAGTCAATCCATTTATTGTTCTAGATCATCAGAAGTTTAACTAGCACTCGTGCTACAGCATAGTTTTATGTACATTCCTTGTCATAGTTTGAAACAGTTTTTATATAATTTTCATATCTTAAGGTGATATCTATGCTGGAGCTCTTCATTGGGTTAGTCGTCACTGTGGCGGTCGGCTATTTCATTGTTAAAGGTTACAAACCTGCGGGTGTACTTTTAACAGCAGGTGTTTTACTACTTATTCTTACAGGCCTCATTGGCCACACGGTTCTACCATCAAAAATAACCTCGACTGGCAATATGTTTACAGACGCCCTGGAGTACGTGAAATACATGCTCCAATATCGTGGTGGCGGTTTGGGTATGCAAATCATGTTGCTTTGTGGTTTTGCGTCTTACATGACACATATCGGTGCTAATAACGTCGTTGTTAAACAATTTTCTAAGCCTCTTTCTGTCATCAAATCACCTTACGTTCTGCTGGTTGCGGCTTATATCGTTGCGTGTCTCATGTCACTAGCAGTAAGTTCTGCCACTGGTTTGGGCGTTCTGTTGATGGCAACTCTATTCCCAATGATGACCGCAATGGGTATCTCACGCCCAGCAGCGGTAGCGGTGTGTGCGTCCCCAGCCGCGATCATTCTTTCCCCAACTTCGGGCGATGTAGTTATTGCTGCAGAAAAGTCAGGATTGGATTTGGATGTGTTTGCTGTTCAAACCGTTCTACCAGTGTCTATTTGTGCCATTATAGTCATGGCCGCGGCGGCATTCTTTTGGAACAAATATCTGGATAAGAAAGACAACTCACCAATGGAACGCGTTGACGTTTCTGAAATCGAAGTTAATTCCCCAGCGTATTACGCAGTATTGCCGTTTCTACCTATCATTGGCGTTTTTCTGTTCAATGGACGCACCATTCCAGGCCTGAAACTGGACATCTATACCATTGTTGTTTTGTCGATTTTCATTGGCGCACTTGTCGACTTTGTCACTAAACGATTCAAAGGCAAAGAGACGCTAGAGGACTTAGAGTCTTGCTATCAAGGAATGGCTGATGCATTTAAGGGCGTGGTAATGCTGTTAGTTGCGGCTGGTGTATTCGCCCAAGGTCTGATGTCTATTGGAGCAATTGATAACCTGCTTCATCTTGCTGAAACAGCGGGGGCTGGTGGTATTGCGCTCATGCTTATACTAACAGGTTTAACTGTTGCGGCAGCAATCGCGACCGGCTCGGGTAACGCGCCTTTCTATGCGTTTGTAGAGTTGGCACCTGCTCTAGCGGCAAAAATGGGGTTAAACCCGGCCTTTTTGATCATTCCGATGCTTCAGGCTTCAAACTTGGGCCGCACTGTTTCACCTGTGTCTGGTGTGGTAGTTGCGACATCAGGTATGGGTAAAATCAGCCCATTTGAAGTGGTAAAACGTACATCAGTACCCGTTCTATGTGGCTTAATCACGGTTATTTTAGGAACGTTAGTCTTAGTTCCAATGTCAGCATAACCTAGACAAAAATAGTAAGGGCGCTCGTTGAGCGCCTTTTTTGATACTTTCTAAAACCAATTATTTTATTTCGCCGTAACGCTCAAGATACAAAACAGTTGCAGCGGTACGCGATGGAACCTTAAGTTTTTTTAGCAAGCTCTTCATGTGAACCTTCACTGTAGATTCAGAAATGAACAAGCTATCCGCGATTTGTTTGTTCCGATAGCCCTTCGCGACCTCTCTCAAAATCTGCATTTCGCGATCGGTAAGGTCGTCAAACACATCACTTATGTTTTCTCTTTCAGCCAAGTATTTAGCGACTTCTTTGCTATATGCTTTGTTACCTTGTAACGAAGATTTCAACAGCTCGACCAGCTCATCAGGCTCAGTGTCTTTGAGTAGGTAACCATCCGCACCCGCCTTGACGATAGCTTCAATATCACCAGGGCTATCAGAGACTGTCAGGATAACAATGGTAGCGTCACATTCGTCAGCGCGCAGAGCATTGAGAGTATCTAGCCCGGACATGCCTTTCATATTGAGATCCAGTAAGATTAAGTCAGGCTTATGTTCGTGGTTTTGTGCGACTGCATCCGTACCATTGCTGGATTCAGCGACTACAGTGAACTCATCTTCAAAGCTTAATAGCTGATTAATACCTCTTCTCATTAGTGGATGGTCATCCACCAGCAATACTCTACACTCTGTCAATGTTATGTTCCTTAATCTTTGGATATTCTAATAAAATTTCACAGCCAGAATGTAAAGCAGTTATCACTTGTAACTGGCCATTCAGACGCGAAGCTCGCTCCTGCATAATGTTCAAACCGTAGTGGTTTACTTTTTCAACACCCTTGTCAAAACCCACACCATTATCTTTCACTGACACGGTAACGGCGGTGTCGCTCTCGCAGCATCTAATTTCTATCGTTGAAGCTTGCGCATGCTTAATTGCATTGATGGTTGCTTCACGGATTAATTGCAACAAGTGCACTTGTTGGTTTGCATCTAATTCAATTGATGAAAGTTCGTTAATCAGGACGATATTTGATTCCGTTTGTTCTCCCAGTTGCTCCGTCATCTCTTGCAAAGCGTTGCCGAAGCTACCCTCTCTGATTGTCAGTCTGAACGTCGTCAACAGCTCTCTGAGCTGAGTGTACGCGGAAGAAAGACCAGTATCGAGTTCCAACAAGATCGGCTGTGTTTTTTCAAGTTGTGCTGACTCTGGTAATTTACTCATACCACGCTTTAGCAGAGAAACCTGAATTTTTAAATACGACAGTGCTTGAGCCAGTGAATCATGCAATTCGCGCGCTATCGTCGCCCTTTCTTCCATCAGCAATAATTGTTCAGCTTGTCTCTGGGCTTGATTATAGTAAATAGCGCGAGAAATTATCTGGACAAAGTTATCAATCAACGCAGGATCAGGACACGGAAGAACGACCTTCCAATACAAGGTGCCAAGCTCTTGGCCATCAAGGGATAATGTTTTCCGCTGGCAGTCTGAATCACAGTCTGAACATTCCTCACCTTCAGTGAGAGTCAGGGTTTTCTCACCTTTTTCTCTTATCTCTAATCTGACTGCCTTTATACCTTCAAGACTAGCAAGGTGCTGGAGTATCGCTTCAAAGTTTTCTTGGGTGATCCTTGATGCGGTTAACTCCTGAGAAGAGTTATAAAGAACCTGAAGGGAATCATTAGCATGTTGAAGTTTCTGGGTTTTCTCATTGACTGCATGTTCAAGACCACGGTAAAGCTTACCGAGATCCGCAGCCATATTATTAAAAGTACGGGTCAGAATACCCATTTCGTTATCGCTCGAGACATTGAGAGATACATCAAATGAGCGAGACTGTATCTGCTCGCTTGCCGTCACCAGGGCATTAAGAGGCTTAACGATTTGCTTGCGGATGTAATGAACGACAAAAATGCTGACAATCAGTATCCCACCTAAGCCCATACCGCCAGCCCAAGCCAGCTTGATCAACTTTTGTTCAGAGAAGCTTTGCAGTTTAAACACAAAGGCGTCAATTTGATTAACAAAACCTGCTACAAGAATGAGATATCGTTCTCTGTCATGACTACCGAGTACTTCCTTGAGTTCATGCCATCGGATAATCAAACGGTAATAGTCGTGCGTTATGTCTTCAGGAACTGTCCAGCTCTGAAGCGCTTTCATGGAAGGTGAGTATATCGAGCGCTCAAACATCTCTATATGCGCCGCATAGTCGACTGACATGATCTGAATGTCGTGCGCTAGCCGGTAACTTTGCATACGCATTGAACCTGCAACGTTCACTGCTTCCGCGTCATTTAAACTCGACGCTAAGGTAATGATCGCAAAGCTAGTTGTTGCTATCGATAACGACAAAATGAGCACCATCGCTTTCGCAATCGTACTCGTCACCGATTTCTTCACACTTTTAAACACTCACTCTCCTGCACACGCCTTTTGGCGCCATATCACTATTTATAGTTTTATATATTGACGAAGACAATATCTGATCAAATGTTCCGGAATTTATTGATCTAAAACAAGAAGCACCTCTATTTAACCCCTAAGGGGTATTTATACAAATATGTCAAAAACTACAATTTGTGTGAGGTTAAATGACAAATTATTAATAAGAAATGTGAGCTATGGTTAGTTTAGGTTTCATCAACTTTAGGTAGTGTAGTGGTCGACCTTTCAAAAAGACGTTTTTTCTCAAGAAAGAAGCTGGAAGATAACGAACTGTATCTGCCTTGGCTATCGCAGCCTGCTTTTTTCACTGACCAGTGCACTAGATGTGGCAAGTGCGTAGACGCTTGCGAAACTCAAATCATAGTCAAAGGGGATGGCGGTTTTCCTCAAGTCGATTTTTCTGTCGATGAATGCACCTTTTGTTATCAATGTGCAGACGCTTGTCCTGAACCCTTGTTTAACCCAAAAACTGAGCAACCTTGGGGAGCGAAAGCTACTATTAACGAGGGCTGTTTAGCAAAACAAAACGTTGATTGCCGTACTTGTGGCGATATGTGCGAGCCCATGGCAATCACATTCAAATTAGAAGTTGGCAAAGTAGCACAACCCATTTTAAACCTTGATGAGTGTAACGGCTGTGGCGCATGTGTCTCTGTGTGCCCTACTTCATCCATCAATGTGAGCAATTTTTAATAAGAACGGAAGATATCTATGTCACTTAACGAAGTGCATATTTCTAGCTTAGTGGTACACGTGTCACCTGAGCACCTGACTGAGATTAAGTCTCAGATTGAAGCATTCAGTAATGCCGAGATCTACGGTGATAGTCCGGAAGGCAAAATTGTCGTGGTTCTGGAAACCGAAAACCAGGGATTCATTACTGACACCATCGAAGCTATTAACAACTTACCGAACGTTTTGAGCACAGTACTGGTTTATCACCAAATCGAGACTGAGCTGGAAGAAGACGAATCAAAAAATAAAAACACTGGAACTCAATATTCCCAAACCGAGGGTGAAGTATGAAGATGACAAGACGTGCGTTTGTGAAAGCAAACGCAGCAGCATCAGCAGCAGCGGTCGCAGGTATCACTCTACCAGCTTCTGCTACCAACCTGATTGCTAGCTCAGACCAAACAAAAATCACATGGGACAAAGCACCTTGTCGTTTCTGTGGTACTGGCTGTTCCGTTCTTGTAGGTACACAAAACGGCAAAGTGGTAGCCACTCAAGGTGACCCAGAAGCGCCTGTTAACAAAGGCCTTAACTGTATCAAGGGTTACTTCTTATCGAAGATCATGTACGGACAAGACCGTCTGACTCAGCCGTTACTTCGTATGAAAGATGGTAAGTTCCATAAGGATGGTGACTTCGCTCCAGTTTCGTGGGATGTAGCATTCGATGTCATGGCCGAAAAATGGAAAGAAGCACTGAAAAAACAAGGCCCTTCTGGTGTTGGCATGTTCGGTTCCGGTCAGTGGACTGTAATGGAAGGCTACGCTGCCGCTAAGATGATGAAAGCCGGTTTCCGTTCAAACAATATCGATCCAAACGCACGTCACTGTATGGCTTCTGCTGTTGGTGCGTTTATGCGTACATTTGGTATTGATGAGCCTATGGGCTGTTACGATGACTTCGAGAACGCAGACTCTTTCGTTCTTTGGGGTTCAAACATGGCAGAAATGCACCCTGTTTTATGGACTCGTATCACTGACCGTCGTCTAAGCCACCCACATGTTAAAGTGAATGTACTGTCTACGTACTATCACCGTTCTTTTGAGCTAGCAGACAAAGGTTACATTTTCGAGCCACAATCTGATCTGGCTATTGCTAACTTTATCGCAAACTACATCATTGAAACTGATGCGGTTAACTGGGATTTTGTTAACAAGCACACCAATTTCAAACAGGCTGCGACCGACATTGGCTACGGTCTGCGTGATGATGATCCACTGCAGATGGCGGCTGCTAATCCGAACTCAGGCAAAATGTCTTCAATTTCATTTGAAGAGTACAAAAAGTCTGTAGCGCCATATACGGCAGAAAAAGCTTCTGAAATGTCAGGTGTTTCTGAAGAGAAACTGATTGAGTTAGCGAAACAATATGCGGATCCAGACACTAAAGTAATGTCTTTGTGGACTATGGGTATGAACCAACATACTCGTGGTGTTTGGATGAACAGTCTGATTTACAATATTCACCTTCTAACCGGTAAGATCGCAACACCAGGTAATAGCCCATTCTCTCTAACAGGCCAACCTTCAGCGTGTGGTACAGCACGTGAAGTGGGTACTTTTGCACACCGTCTACCTGCAGACATGGTGGTTGCAAATCCTAAGCACCGTAAGATTGCAGAAGGTATCTGGAACATTCCAGATGGCGTAATTCCCCCTAAACCGGGCTATCACGCAGTCGTTCAAGACCGCATGCTTCGCGACGGCAAACTTAATGCTTACTGGGTAATGTGTAACAACAACATGCAAGCAGGTCCGAACATCAACGGTGAGCGTTTACCGGGCTACCGTAACCCAGAAAACTTCATCGTTTGCTCTGACCCATACCCAACAGCAACAGCACAAGCAGCAGACCTTGTTCTTCCAACAGCAATGTGGATTGAAAAAGAAGGTGCTTATGGTAACGCAGAGCGTCGTACACAAGCTTGGTACCAGCAAGTGGAAACCGTCGGCGAAGCGAAGTCTGACCTTTGGCAGGTGATGGAATTCTCAAAACGCTTCAAGATGGAAGAAGTGTGGACGGAAGAGCAACTAGCAAAAGCACCGCAATACCGTGGAAAAACCATGTACGACATGCTGTTTGCTAACGGCGTAATCAATAAATTCCCTATTGAAGAAGCTCGTGAGTTGAACGACGATGCTCACCACTTCGGCTATTACGTACAAAAAGGCCTATTCGAAGAGTATGCCGCCTTTGGTCGAGGACACGGACACGATCTAGCACCGTATGATGTTTATCACCAAGTTCGCGGTTTACGCTGGCCTGTTGTTGATGGCAAAGAGACACTTTGGCGCTACAAAGAAGGTTCAGATCCTTATGCGAAAGCAGGAAGTGGCTGGGACTTCTATGGTAAACCCGATGGTAAAGCACTGATTATTTCTGCTCCATACGAAGCGCCACCAGAAGTGCCAGATTCAGAGTTCGACCTCTGGCTATGTACGGGCCGTGTACTTGAGCACTGGCACACAGGAACGATGACACGCCGCGTTCCAGAGCTTTACAAAGCTGTTCCTGATGCCGTGTGCTACATGCACCCTGAAGATGCAAAAGCTCGCGGTGTACGTCGAGGCGAAGAGGTGCTTATCGCCAACAAACGCGGTGAAGTACGTGTTCGTGTTGAAACACGTGGTCGTAACCGCCCACCTAAAGGCTTGGTATTCGTACCATTCTTTGATGCACGCATCCTGATCAACAAATTGATCCTTGACGCGACGGACCCTCTGTCTAAACAGACCGACTTCAAGAAGTGTCCTGTCAAGATCACCAAAGTTGCATAAACCAGAAAGCGTCGGTCGCTCTTATGGGCGACCGCAGATAAGAATTTAGCCAAAAGGCGGAGAATGTAAGATGAAAAAATTACTTATTGCACTGTTATCTGTTGGTGCTTTAGCCAGCGGTTTTGCAGTAGCTGAACTTGAAAACCCAGGTGGTATTGGTGGTCTTGAATCACTACGCGGTGTTAGTGAACTAGAAGCGACTCGCCCTGCTGATGATTTCAAGAAATATCCTCGCGAACAGGCGCTTGATAGCAGCTATGTTTATCAACCACCTTTGATTCCTCATAACATTCGTGGTTACGAAGTCTCATTGAACGCAAATAAATGTCTTTCATGCCATAGCTGGAAGAATGCCAAAGAGATGGGTGCAACGAAGATTAGTGTAACTCACTATGTAAACCGTGAAGATGCAGTTCTGGCGGATATGTCTCCTCGTCGTTACTTCTGTCTTCAATGTCATGTTCCTCAAGCAAATGCTCAGCCTTTAATTGAGAACGACTTCAAGAGTGTTGATTCACTTAAGTAAGTACTACGTGAGTAAGTAAGAGGCTATCTATGAAATTATTGAAAGCGTTTTGGAAGAGACTAGCATCCCCAAGTAAAACAGCCGTTGGTGTCGTTTTATTTATGGGCTTTGCTGGTGGCCTTCTGTTTTGGGGCGCATTTAACACGGGTATGGAAGCAACCAACACAGAGGAATTTTGTTCTGGTTGTCATGCCCCTATTGTCGCAGAAATTCAAGAAACGATTCACTACTCTAATCGCTCTGGTGTGCGAGCTATTTGTTCAGACTGTCACGTTCCACATGAGTGGACAGACAAGATCGTTCGTAAAGTACAGGCATCTAAAGAGCTGTTTGCACATTACGTGCTGAGAACTATTGATACTCCAGAAAAATTCAAAGAACGCCGAGCTCACTTGGCCGAACGGGAATGGGCTCGATTCAAAAAGAATGACTCTTTAGAGTGTCGAAACTGCCACGAGTTCGAATATATGGATTTTTCAGAACAAGGCGCACGTAGTGCTAAACAACACTCAACAGCTCTGGCTTCAGGTGAAAAAACTTGTGTAGACTGTCATAAAGGCATTGCTCACAAACTTCCTGACATGCATGGCGTTGAAGGCTGGCAATAGGAGCACTAATACATGAGTACTTTAGAATCAGTTATCTGGCATATCTTGGGCTACGGCGCGATGCCTTTTATTATCTTGTCTGGCTTTGCCGTTGTCGCCGCAATCTCTGTCTGGCTACTCTCGCTGGGCAAAGATAAAGAGGTGGATTAACCTCATCCGCATTGTCAATTTTGCCTATTTTGTATAATGCGTAAAAAAGCCACCGCTTGCGGTGGCTTTCTTCTTTGTAACGATAAGTTATGCGTCTGGATACCCTTGAGGATTATTGGACTGCCAACGCCACGTATCAGTGGTCATTTCTTCCAATGTACGATCTGCTTTCCACTCCAAATCACGCATTGCTTTGGAAGGGTCTGCCCAACATTCAGCGATATCACCAGGTCGACGTTCGACGATTTGATAAGGCACCTGCTTACCAGATGCCAACTCAAAGGCTTTAACCATATCTAGGACACTGTAACCGTTACCAGTACCTAAGTTGTAGACATGCAAACCCTCTTTCTGACCGACTTTCTTTAGCGCCGCTACGTGGCCATCTGCGAGGTCCATCACGTGAATGTAATCACGAACTCCCGTCCCGTCTTTAGTTGGGTAATCATCACCAAATACAGACAAACATTCACGTCGACCAACCGCTACCTGAGAAACAAAAGGCATTAGGTTATTTGGGATACCCTGAGGATCTTCACCTAAATGACCTGATGGATGTGAGCCTACTGGGTTGAAATATCGAAGTAGCGTAACGCTCCAGTCTGGGTTCGCTTTCTGAAAATCCGTCAGGCACTCTTCCACCATTAACTTACTACGACCATATGGGTTCGTCGCGCTGGTAGGGAAATCTTCAGTAATTGGCACACTTGCAGGGTCACCATAAACAGTAGCGGAAGATGAAAAGACAATAGACTTGACGCCAACTTCACGCATAGCATCGACGAGTACCAACGTACCATTAACGTTATTATCGTAATATTCGAGTGGCTTCTCTACTGACTCACCTACAGCTTTTAAACCAGCAAAGTGAATCACAGCGTTGATCTGATGCGCTTTCATTACCGCTACAAGCGCCTGCTTGTCACGAATATCCCCTTCGATGAAGGATGGCGCCACACCTGTGACTTGTTCTACTCTTTTGAGAACACTCTTTTTACTGTTGTATAGGTTGTCGAAAATTACAGGTGTCATCCCTGCTTCGATCATTTGTATACATGTATGGCTGCCTATGTAGCCCATACCGCCTGTAACCAGTACGTTCATATCCCTAACCTTCTGATAAATTTGGTGCAAATACTAACGAATCTTCATGTTAAAACATAGCTTACTAATGAGAATCAAACCGCTAATTCCGTTCCTAGACACCTTAAGCGAACCATAAGAACAAGATGCTTACAATAAAAGCAATAAATAGGCTTAGCGTTGGCAAAATAATGAAATAGATCATTGATTGTTTGTTATTTTTATAACATGTTGACTCAATAGATGAATGTTGGAATGGATTCAATGACAAAGCGTTCTATTACACTGAATTGCGATATGGGTGAAAGCTTTGGCTCTTGGCGTATGGGCGACGATGAAGCGGTCATGCCTTGGGTAGACATGGCAAACATTGCTTGCGGGTTTCACGCCTCCGATCCTCAGATTATGTCCAATACGATTAAACTGGCAATTGAGCATGACACTCAAATAGGTGCTCATCCGAGCTACCCAGATTTACAAGGCTTTGGTCGACGTTCCATTCCGATGGCTACAGAAGAAATCACCAACATGCTTATCTACCAGGTAGGCGCGCTTAAATCCTTAGCAGAAAGCCATAACGCGCAAATCGGCTACGTTAAGCCACATGGTGCTCTATACAACGACATGATGCGAGATATCTCAATATTTGATGCTGTTGCAGATGCTGTATCGTGTTTTGATGTACCGCTAATGATGCTGGCCATTAATGATAGCGAAAAACATTTGGATATTGCTGACAAGTATGAACTTCCTGTTCTATTCGAAGCATTTGCCGATCGCGCCTATCTATCAAATGGTTCATTGTCTCCGCGTTCAATGCCTGGTGCCGTATTGCATAAAGAAGAAGATATACTCGATCAAATCAAACAGATTGTGCACTACGGAAAGGTGAGAACCATTGACGGCTTTTTAATCCCTATTGAAGCTGACACGATTTGTGTTCACGGCGACAACGAGCACGCGATTAAAATGATTCAGAAAATACGAAACGTCCTTTAGCCTAAGGAGATCATGAGTGAATATCGAAACATCTGTAGATCCCGTTGCTGAATGTTCAATACTCATCCATTTTGAGGCAGAACCAAGCCACAAGCTATCTCTCTTAATTGGAGAGATAAGTCAGTATCTGAGTAATCAACTTGGGGCCATGATAATGAACGTGACCCCTTCGTTTGATTCAATCCTGATTGACTACCTGCCTCATCGAGTCTCAATATTCGAATTTGTGCCTTATTTGGAAAAACTGGTAACAGAAGCCATTAAAGCGCTTCCTGATGATACTGACTCACAACACATCGAACTGCCCATCTATTATCATGACGATGTCGGCCCAGATTTAGCTTATTACTACGATCAAGGGCTAAAGCTCAACGATGTGATTGAACTGCATTGCACTCAGGAATACACGGTAGGAGCCATTGGTTTTGCACCAGGCTTTGCGTTTTTAACTTCGGTAAATGAATCACTGCGCTTACCTAGAAAGTCTTCACCAAGAGTTAAGTTGCCAAAAGGCAGTGTCGGTATCGCCAATTCCAATACAGCTATCTACCCCGCAGAGTCTCCCGGTGGCTGGAATATTATTGGTAACTGTCCAGTAAATCTCTACACACCAGACAGCTCGCCAATATTGCCCTTCTCTATTGGCACCAAAGTTCGTTTTAAACCAATTTCCGGTGATGAGTTTCTTCGTTTAGGCGGACGTATCGCCAAGGGGTGGCAGTGATGAATAGCAATGCAATTACTGTAATTAAACCCGGCCAGCAAACGCTCATCCAAGATTTTGGGCGATTCGGATTGGCTCACTTTGGTATTACACAAGGTGGCCCTGTCGATGACTATGCCTACAGCTGGGCGAATCACCTTTTGGGCAATACCACTAATTGTCCTTCCTTAGAGATTACTCTTGGTCAGGCCGAATTTCTCATTCACTCAAAATGCGAAATGGCCATCACTGGTGGAGACCTTAATGCCCGCCTTGACGGTGTAGCGATTGAAAATTGGTCTACGTTTGTTGCACGCCAGGGGCAAACTCTGACCTTTTCTTTGCCAAAGAACGGGTTAAGGAGTTATCTCGCCGTAAAAGGCGGTTTTAAAGTTAAAACTCAACTTGGTAGCTGCGCCACCGTCACTAGAGATCAACTCGGGGGCACTCAGTCAGGCCAGCCAGTACAAGCAGGTGAAGTCATTGGTTTCGAGCCTCATGAGGTGAGGGAAAAATCACTGCAAATGACTTTCCGTTATAAGCCAGACTACAACTTACCGCTTGAGCTACGCGTTATTGAAGGCTATCAAGTGGGTGATTTTTCACAAGATGCAATAAACTCCCTCTACAAACAGGAATTTACTGTCAGTCAGTTGGTAGACCGGATGGGCTATCGACTATGTGATGCGAAAATCAGCCCGCCTAGCAAAGAATATCTCAGCGAAGGCATTGCACTTGGCGCGATTCAGATCCCGCCTAATGGGGAACCCATCATTCTACTTAATGACAGACAAACGATTGGAGGCTACCCCAAGATTGGTTGCGTTGCGCGCATTGACCTTCCCAGACTCGCTCAAGCCAAGCCAGGACAGAAAGTTCGCTTTGTCAGAGGTGATCTATTGGGGCTGCAAGATGTTTGGTGCCAATGGGCAAGATTCTTTGGCTACTAACCGATATTAGTGAAAAAGCTCCCAATTTCGGGAGCTTTTTCATTATTGACCATAAACGTTGGCAAGTTCTGGCGGATAATCTCGCATTTTTGCCAATTCCTCCGCTTTGGATTCAATCACTTTCGGATCCAATGCCATACTCACAGGATGCATAGACTCAATAGATGCCCCTTGGTAATCAAATAACGCCCATTCTTCAACTAGCTTGGTGGCGGCTTCTAGAGCGGAAGAACCCTTAACTACTTCGATCCTTGCATAGTGTTGTCCTTCGAAGGTGACATCTGCCGCTCGAAGGGTCTCATCTGATCCAGGAATCTGCTGAGCTCCAAACAAGGGAGTACCAAACTCATGAGCGGTCTTGTAGTCCGGTACGAAATTAGCCATGTGTTCAATAGCGCGTCTCGTGCGCTCCAATACAACAGGTTCATCCCAACCTTGTTGAATTTTTCTTCTTAACCTAAGAGGAAGCGTTGGCTGAGAAGATTGCTCACCGGAAGCAACCAAACCGTCATCAAATAAGGTAATGTCTTTCGTCATACCATGTAATTGGAATACACCATTAGGGTACGGCGTTAACTGCGCCATGCCCTTTGGCGTACCTCTCGGGCCATGGAAAATTACTTCTGGCCAGAGTTCGTTACATTCGTCCCAACGAGTGACATAAGCTGCTTTGAACTCGACCAATCGATTTCTCGGTTTTTGTGCTAAATCGTCAATGTTTCCTGTTTCGTATCCACAAGCATTGATCAAGTAGTCCACATCCAAAACGGATTGTTGCCCTTGTGCATTCATACACTCTACACGCCAGCCTGTCTCAGTATTGTCGAGACCGATAACCTGTGTTTCTGTTAACAACTCGCAGTTGTTGATTGACTCAAGCGCTAACGTCGCGGATGCAGCAATACGAAATACGCTCCAACCATGTTCCTGAACGGCCACAACCGGAAACTTCAAAGATTCCAAATCCGCTGATTTCGCGAAAGGGATCATCCAGTCGTCAACATGTTTGGGGTGTTCAGGTTGAGTACGGCTGGCAAGCTCTTCCAATTCATCTCTGCCATAGAACTTGTAATAGTCACAAGGTTTACCCAACACTTCATTCGCTGGATCCGAATCTACCAACTCCTGATAGCATCGTTGTATCGTAATTAATCGTTCATACAACTCTTCAGGGCTACCACCATCACTGTAAGGGACAGCAATTACGGTCGGACGGCGATTAATGGTATGTGGATAAAGGCGAACAGATTCGATGGATTGTTTTAACAGCTCGATGCACTGAGAGGTCGAGATCTCCCTGTACAAATTTCCACCAGCATGTAAATGACAAATTGGTGGGCCACTGATTAAAGTTTTGCCTTTTTCAAGCAACACAACATTTATACCGATTTCCGCCAAGTGCAAGGCTGCGGTCGAACCCGCGATGCCTCCACCGATTACAGCGACAGTAGGCGTATCAACTTTAGTATTATCAGACTGCATTTATGTTGCTAATTTATTCATTCTCAGCACATTTTACTGAGTTTGTGCGCCCAAGAAAATCACATTTTTTGAAGGGGATAAATGTGACAATTTCAAGTAAAAAAAATGAAAAAAAACTCTTGACTCATATCTTGTGAAAAGAAGAAAAATTGCCACTGTGAATAACAAAAATCCTCTAAACATTATGCTTATTGGCTTCGGAGGAAATAAGGAGTTATCTACAGGCTAAGTTATCCCAAACTTTATCCACTGTTTTTGTGGATAACTGGATAACTTAGCCACTGGTGAGTTAGTTAAACTCTTTATTTATAGGGACTAGCAGCCGTTTTATCAGACTGTTCACAACCAGCGCAAGTGTGCAAAAAGTCACCAAAGGAAGTGCAAACCAGAGTGAAAAATGAAGGTTGGGAGAAAGATCAAATCCAAATGACATAATGCCCCCTACAACAGCTTCTGCGCCAATTGTAGCTATCAACCCAGCCACAAGCGCCATTAATCCATATTCGGCCCAAATGGTTCTGGTTACTCTCTTTTTACTTGCGCCCAATGTGCGGTAGAGCTGAATTTCAGATTGTCGTTGGCCCAAACTCAGGCGTAACAAAGTGAATATCAACAACACACCGGCAATCACGCCTAATGCGGCAAGTACCGTAATCGACCAGACAATTTGCGTGAGTAGTTCCTGGATTTTTGCACCCATACTGCGTATATCCATCAAACTAACCGTAGGATGACTTCTGGACAGTTCATTCAACACCCCATTGTGCTGGTCTTCTACCCGGAAGCTCACTAAATATGTCGCAGGGATGCTTTCTAAAACATCAGGTGTGAAGATGAAATAAAAGTTCGGCTTCATATCACGCCATTCAACATGGCGAATGCTATTTACTTTCGCAGTAACAACCTGGCTGTTGATCACGAACTTAAGCTCATCTCCCAGCTTGAGATTAAAGTCTTCAGCGACATCCGATTCAACAGATACACCATTACTCTCAGACCATTCTCCTTGTAGAATAGTGTTATGTTCCGGGTTTTCTGTACCGAAGGTAAAGTTAATCTCTCGTCTCAATACGTCACTGCCCTCTTCTCCTTGGGCCTGTTCTTTCGCATCAATGCCATTAATTTCAGTCAAACGCCCACGAATAATTGGGTAGTCTCTTGAGCGCTCTATCTCATGCTCATCTAACACACTCAAATAAGCGTCTTTTTCATATGGAGCGATATTCAGAGCAAACGCGTTTGGCGCATTTTCAGGAATCGTTTTTTGCCAATCAGACAACAAGTCGGTGCGAACCAGCAACATAACGGCCAACAACATTAACGACAGCGCCAGCGCGCCGAATTGGATGCCTGTAGCAAGCGACGAGCGGTTAATTCGACTTAGTGCAAGTTTGAATGACGTCGACAACGGAAGACGACCCAACATTCTGGTGACAATTAAGCTCACGACTGCAAGCGCAGCAAATAAAGCAATCATGCCCCCTAGAACGATCCAAACCAGCGTGTTTTCTCGATAAACAAATAGCATTGGTACAATCGGCACTAATATCAGCCAGCTTGTTTTACGCCCCTTTTTGGTTGTCGCCTGGGGTTGCATAACATCTACTGCACTGACATTCAAAAGACTTAGCAGAGGAATACCCAATGCAGGGACAGCGATTAGAATACTGGTGATAATAGATAGAAATGCAGGTTGCAACCCATAACTCGGTAGAGGATTGGGTAGCAAATCCACAAGCGGTATGCGAAGCAGGTATTCTAACGCGATACCAATTATGACTCCGATAACAGATGCACTGGTTAGCAAGATCACTACCTGCATACCTAGCCAACGGCTGATCCATCGCTTACTTGCGCCTAGGCTTTTAAGCATTGAGATCGTTTTCCGACGCGTCGCCACATAATGCTGGCAGGTCAAAACCAAAGTAGTTGCTGCCATGATGACAACAATCGCCACCGTCAAGGAAAGGTATTGTTCAGTGCGCTGAAATACTTCGTTGGTTCGACTAGCACTATTTTGATCACGCCATCGGTCACTAGGAGTCAGCTCAATTGACTGTTTGATCTGCTCAATGTCGGATTCTTCACCATTAATAAATAGGCTAAAACGGACTCGACTTCCTAACTGAACTGCACCGGTCTTGTCTAAATCAGAATTATGGATAAATGCTGAGGGCATCTGCTGGAAAGGATTAAAGCTTAAGCCGGGCTCTTCAATAATACGTCCAGTAACGGTAAAGTCAGCATCACCAACAGTGACGCTGTCACCAATGATAACATCCAATTGAGAGAAAAGTCGTTCATCAAGCCATAACTCTCCAGGCTTAACGGTGTTGAACTCTTGTTGGTCATCTGACAGCACCATCTCACCACGCAACGGATAAGCACTGTCGACGGATTTCACCGTAATTAGTTTCATACTCTGATCGCTAAACGCCATGGTTGCAAAGCGAGTTTGAGTTGAAGTTACGAGCCCTGCGTCATTGGTAGCTTTGTAGAGCGTATCGGGAATTGGATTAGCTGTCGCAAAAACCGTGTCAGCCGTCAATGCCTCCTTTCCCTGTTTAACGACAACCTGCTCCATTCGTTCTGCGAGGGCCGTTAGCGCAAAAATACAGGCGATGATCAAAGTCAAAGCAATGGAAACTGGCCAGAGCTGACCATGTCTAATTTCACTTAGACTCCAAGAAAAGAGTCGTCGATTTAGGGTTGGAGAATTGGTCGTTCCCATCACGATTCCTCCAGATGTCCCGACTGAATATGAACACGGCGATCACACAGTTCTGCAAGCTTCATATCATGCGTAACCAACACTAAAGTCGTCCCGTGCTGTTTATTCAGTTCGAAAAGCAGTTCTACCACTTTGGCTGCTGTTTGCTGATCTAAATTACCGGTTGGTTCGTCGGCGAACAGTACTTTAGGCTGAACCATAAATGCACGGGCAAGAGCCACGCGCTGCTGCTCACCACCAGACAATTGTGATGGCGAATGATGAATTCGATGTTCTAAACCAACCGATGCTAACAAGGCTTTAGCACGCTCTACATCTTCGTTTTCACCTTTCAATAAGCAAGGTAAGGTCACGTTTTCTAATGCACTGAGGCTTGGGATCAACAAAAAGCTCTGAAATACAAAACCAACGGATTCGCTTCGAATAGCTGCGCGCTCTTCATCACTCAATGTATTCAGCGTTTTACCCAGTAAATGCACGTCACCCGAACTCGCAGTATCGAGACCCGCTAACAAGGTCATTAACGTCGATTTACCCGCTCCGGAAGTACCCACGATGGCGATACTCTCGCCTTCCTTGATGTCAAGATTTACATTTTCCAGGATTGTTAATTGTTCCTGATTAGTAGAGACTACTTTGGATAGTGATTCAGCTTTAATTACGGATGCATGCATGTTTCGATTACTTTCCTTTGTATTTGTTCTTTTCTTCGTTAACCCAGTAAGTGCGACCAAGCTCTTGATTTTAGGTGATAGCCTAAGTGCAGGCTATCAGATGCCAATTGAAAAAGCATGGCCTACATTATTACCTGATGTAATGTCCAAGAAAGGTAAAAACCTGACTGTCATTAACGGCAGTATTTCGGGTGACACAACAGGTAACGGCTTAGCACGTTTGCCTGAATTGTTAAAAAAACATCAACCTGATTCAGTACTGATTGAGTTAGGTGCAAACGATGGCTTACGAGGCTTCCCACCAAACCTGATTCAGAGCAACCTAACTCAACTGATCAGTATGGTACGTGACGCTGGGTCAGAGCCATTATTGATGCAGATACACGTGCTACCTAACTACGGGAAACGCTACACTCAGGCATTTTCTGCGCTTTACCCAGAAACAGCAAAGCAGCTTGACGTCCCGTTACTGCCATTTTTCCTTGAAGGTGTCATTACCAAACCTGAGTGGATGATGGACGATGGCCTCCATCCAAAAGCAAGCGCTCAACCTTGGATAGCAGAATTCGTTGCCAGTGCGCTAATTAATCACCTCTAATTGGTCTAGCTCAATAAACTTTACCTAGCTTTACGTTAATGTTGCGAAACTCCGTATTGAAAAGGATGTTTCCATGATCATTGAACCAATCATCGACGGCGTGATTGCTCGCTCTGCCCACCCATTAGGATGCGAGCAATCTGTTCTCCAACAAATTGAATACGCAAGCCAGGCCAAGCCGATCAAAAACGGCCCTAAACGCGTACTCATAATCGGTGGTTCGTCGGGCCTCGGCCTCGCGTCACGTATTGCGTTGACGTTCGGAGGCGCAGAGGCAGATACCATTTCGGTTTCATTTGAACGCGAGCCATCTGAGAAGTCGGTGGGTTCTGCAGGCTATTTCAATAACGCCTTTTTCAAAAAGCACGCACAAAAAGAAGGCCGTTTAGCAATCAATATTCAAGGTGACGCTTTTTCACCACAAACAAAATCGGAAGTTGTAGAAGCCATTGAAACTTATTTTGAAGGCGAAGTGGATTTAGTTATTTATAGTGTTGCAAGCGGCATGAGGCTTAAACCCGATTGCCAAGATGTCTGGCGCTCGACAATTAAACCTATCGGTCAAAGCGTTTCAGGTGCGTCCATTTCCCTCGAACACGACCAATGGATTGAAACAACACTTACATCTGCTACGGAAGAAGAAGCAGAGTTCACACGAAAAGTGATGGGAGGCGAAGACTGGGAGATGTGGATAGACACTCTCATTAACTCCGAATCGATCGCTCAAGGATGCAAAACCATTGCCTTCTCATATATAGGCCCAAAAACAACCCACCCTATCTATCTTGATGGCACACTTGGACGAGCCAAAATCGACTTGCATCAGACGAGCCACGCTTTAAACCTCAAAATGGCAAACTTCAACGGGGGTGCTTATGCGACAGTGTGTAAAGCGCTAGTCACTAAAGCGAGCGTCTTTATTCCGGGATTAACACCTTACATTCTCGCTTTGTATCAAGTAATGAAACGAAAAGGCACCCATGAAGGCTGCGTCGAGCAAATGCAGCGTTTGTTCAGTGACAAGCTCTACAATCACAATTCGGTACCTCTAGATAGTGAACGTTTGATCCGAATGGATGACTGGGAGCTTAATCCTGATACCCAGCAACAAGTTATCGACATTCTTGAACTTATGAATGCTGAAAACTTTAAAGAGCTAGGTGACTATTCAGGCTTTAAATCAGAGTTCTTAAAACTTAACGGATTCGGATTCAGCGAAATTGACTATACCAAACCCGTTGATTTGAGTGAGTTTTAACAACTAGCCGTATGCTCTTGAAGAGATTCTTAATTTTGAAACACTAGTGCAACAAGCGCCCTGCCTTACTGACAGGGCGCTTTTTTAAACGTAGCATCTGCCTTTCTTAATAATAAGAACGAAGGTTGTCTCCCAAGCATGCCCCTTCTCCTGCTTCCGACTAAATAGCGACTATTATTAACATAAGGGCTAGGATTGCCCGGTTAGAAGGCGAAGCTGCCAGGGATAAAAAATGTATGTCAAAAATAAATACTTCGAATTTGGTCATTCCAGACGAAATGACCAGTGGTTGGCAAAATATTGTCGACCTGCTTGCTGAGATTGTGTCGGTGCCTGCTGCATTAGTTATGCGTATTTACCCTAAACATATCGAAGTGTACTCATCAAACAACAACGGGCAACACCCTTATCGCGTCGGTGACTCAGAAACCTTGGGGCAAGGCTTGTATTGTGAAACCGTGGTTAATAAACAGAGCCAACTCATTGTTCCGAACGCCGAAATCGACCCTCTATGGCAAGATAATCCAGATATTAAATTTGGTATGCTGGCTTATTGTGGAGTGCCGATCAACTGGCCGAATGGAGATACGTTCGGCACAATCTGTGTACTTGATAACAAGGAAAATCATTTTTCCGAAACTTATCAACAGCTGATTGAGAGCTTTCGTGACTCCATAGAATCACAGCTAAAAACTCTATATCAAAATGAAAAGCTCAAACACCTCAACTTAGAGCTCAAATCCAGAGTCCACACTCGCACGCAGGATCTTGTCGACCTCAACTATTCTTTGAACCAAGAAATAGACAAACGACGTGCCGCTGAACAAAAGATCCGTTATCAGCAGAGACACGATTTGGGCACTGGATTTTTAAATCGCTCCGCTCTTGAACACGAAGCGGAACACTTCATTAAAGATGTAGGTGTCAGTCCTTCGCTACAAGCCGCGGCCATTCATATCGGCTTTACAAATGGCCGAAGGATTCAGTCGAAATATGGCTACAGCTCGTGGGAGACAGTTTTAGTCCAATATAGTAAAAGGCTGGGCGATTTAAGTCAGTATCAACTTCTGACCGCTCGTCCCACTTCCACCGACCTAGTGCTTCTACTTGAATCGTCTCAACTCGAGCGCGACCTAAACTCGATCAGCCACCAATTGGTTGAGGTGAGTCAATCTGAGTTTGATATTGACGGCGACAAACTTCATCTCAATGCGTACATTGGTATCAGCACTACAAACGATACACTGTGCCCCAAAAACTTACTTAAATACGCTTCTGAAGCGATGCAATCATGCAAAGACTCGGGGCATAAGTTTAGCTATTACTCGCAAGCCATCGCCGACATACAGAAACATATCAATCAGATGGAAAGCTATTTACTTCAAGCGGTTCGTAACGATGACTTGTTGCTCTATTTCCAACCTAAAGTGTCACCAACTACGCATAAATGGACAGGCGCTGAGGCACTTTTGCGTTGGCGCCACCCTATCCTCGGCGATATCTCTAATGAAACGCTGATTCATATGGCCGAACAGAATGGGCTCATTTTTGAAGTTGGTAGCTTTGTTTTACGTGCAGCCATTCAAAAAGCAGCCGAATGGGCCGAGTATGTTGACGATTTTAAAATCGCCGTCAACATATCGGCCATCCAGTTGAAAAACCCTCACTTTATCGAGCAGATTGAAGATTTGCTCAATGCGTATCAATTGCCAGCTAAATTTCTGGAACTGGAAGTAACTGAAAGTGGTTTGATTGCTGATGAAGTCACGGCTCGTAATACTCTGATTGCATTAAACAATCTTGGAGTGACATTGTCACTTGATGACTTCGGAACTGGTTATTCTTCGTTCAATTATCTGAAGAAATTTCCCTTTGATGCTATCAAAGTGGACAAAAGCTTTGTCCAACAACTGGATGAAAGTGAAGAAGACAAAGAGATTGTGCGCTCAATCATTCACGTTGCTAAGAAGCTAAATTTAATTGTAACTGTTGAAGGTATTGAAAGTGAAACACATGAAGACTTCATTATTAGTGAAGGTTGTGAATATGGTCAGGGCTACTTTTACGGTAAACCGATGCCATGCGATGAATTTGAAACCAGCCTGCTGAGACAAAACTACCCAGGGAATACAAACATTACCTATCAGTAGCTTAATCCTTTACTCTGTGGCGAGCGATTCTTATAATCCTCGCCTTTATTTTATCTCGCTTGTGAATGCCTTATGGATCAGTTAACCGCCACGCTCAAAAAAATCGAAAAACAAAACTATCGCGCTTATCAGCAGATAAAAGGTCAATATGACTTCGGCGATTACACCTTTTTCATCGACTATGTTCAGGCAGACCCTTATGCTTCAGCGTCACGAGTGAGAGCGGTTAGACCATGGTCACTAACCGGTTTACAGTGGCTACGCGAAACGTCCGACGCCTATCAAGTGGCTGCACGTGATTTCATTGCACGTAGTTTTGCTGAATTCGCTAAGCAAGAAAACAGCGTTAGTATTGCTCTAACTGGTCAGACGGTAATGGATAGCACGTCTGTCTTGTTCACAGACGAAGGTATCGAACTTCGATTCCGCGTTAATCTTCCTGCTGAAGGCCGGTCGGTATTAGGTAAAAAGACGAACAACATCCTGACCTTCCACTTACCTAAGTTTATCCGTCGTGCCACATTAGAGCGTGAACTGGATAAAGAAGCACTAGTGCACCACTGTCAAATCGTTGAAGACCAAGAATTCATTCGCGGTAAGTTAGATGAGTATAACTTGCTTGCGTTCGTTGGTAATGGTTCTGTTCTACCTCGAGTGGCTGGTAACTGTGATTTACCCATGAAAGACGCGGTCGCACTGACTGCACCAGAGTCTTTGCAGGTGACTATCGCAACACCAAACCAAGGCGAAATCACTGGTTTAGGCATCCGTAAAGGCATCACTTTGATTGTGGGTGGTGGATTCCACGGTAAGTCTACTCTTCTGAATGCCATAGAACGTTCCATTTACAACCATATTCCAGGTGATGGCCGCGAGCGCATTGTAGCGAATCTAAATGCGATGAAGATTCGGGCAGAAGACGGCCGATGTGTACATAGCCTCAACCTTTCTAACTATATCAATCATCTTCCAATGCAACGTGATACCGAAGATTTCACAACGCAAGATGCATCAGGCTCAACCTCTCAGGCGGCTTGGCTACAGGAATCAATTGAGGCTGGCGTTCAAGGTATTCTGATTGACGAAGACACGTCCGCTACAAACTTCATGATCCGAGATGAGCGCATGCAGGCGTTGGTTAGTAAGGGCGACGAGCCGATCACGCCTTTAGTTGACCGCATTGGCCAGCTACGTAACGAACTTGAAGTTTCAACGGTTATTGTCATGGGTGGTTCCGGCGATTATCTAGACGTGGCTGATACTGTGATTCAAATGCACGATTATCAAGCCGTCGATGTAACGGAAAAAGCACGACAAGTTGTAAAACAACACCCTACAGAACGAAACAACGAGTGTGAAAGTGAGTTCAGCACATTCCGACCAAGATCTTTGAATCGAGCTGCTCTACAAAAAATTCTCGCCGACGGAAAATTCCGCGTTTCAGCGAAGGGCGTCGACTCATTACGATTTGGTAAAGAATTTACCGACCTGTCTGCGCTGGAACAGCTGGAGTCTAGCTCTGAAATCAACGCCATCGGTTGGTTGTGGTTTCAGCTAGCACAATTGCCAGGCTGGTCGAACAATCCAGCTAAGGAAATACAGCAAATGCTTGAGGGTGATTGGTCTAAGAATATGCCAAATCAGGGTGACTTGGCCAAACCTCGCACTATAGATGCAATGGCAGCATTGAACCGAATGAGAAAATCACAGTTCAAATCAGCAAATTAACCAAAAAGCGCCTTATTCAATAAGGCGCTTTTTTCAATGTCTTAATACATGCCAAGCTTCACACAGTACGCGGAAGCGATCACTATTTCCGTTTTCTCTATCAGGGTGCCATTTCAGCGCCAGTTTACGCCAAGTCTTGCGGATTTCAGTTGGGCTCGCGTCGTGTGGGAGTTTAAACAAAGACAACGCTTTCGCTCGATCCATGTCACCGCCGTTAGTACTGCCAACAAATTCACGATAACGAGTCCAGAACTCATTCAGCAGCCTCTTAACTTCCCCCTCTTCTGCTTCGTAATTGTGCCAATCGAGATAATAATCACGCAAAGGGTCTTCATGATCAACTTCATGTCCAAAGACTCTAGATTGAGGCATCAGCACGATATCCATCGCTTGCACCTGTAGCCAGTTGTCTGGGTACAAGGTTTCTTGCAATTGGTACAATGCATTCATAATAAGAAAATTACGCTTGAAGAGGTCTTTCTCGGGCGAACCGTCTAACACTGGCAGTAGCTCTAGCTCGCTGAGATGGGAAGATAGTGTATGAACTTTCCATCCTGAAGGCTGTTTTCTGAGAACTTCCATAATAGGCCACAGCAAAGGATTCTCCATATACTGCTGGAACTGGGCCGCGACTTCCTGATGTTCGTTCATATCCACTCTACGACGGGTTTATTTTTAATGAAAATGCAAAATGGCCCATTTGTCGAGAGATTATCTCAGAATTGACGATCATCACCCAAAAAAAGAGCCAGCATTTGCTGGCTCTTTCTTGGAAATTCGTGGTTAGATAACACCTAGCTCACGTAGTCGCTCCATCAGGTAGCTGCCTGCTGTATGGCGCTCTGAAAGAACAACTTCTGGTTTCGGGTGCAGGAACAGTGGCAATGAAATGCGTGATGTTTCCTGACGTTCACCTGTAGGGTTGATAACACGGTGTGTTGTTGATGGGAAATAGCCACCAGATGCTTCTTGAAGCATGTCACCGATGTTGATGATCAAGTTACCAAAGTCACAAGGTACATCAATCCAGTTACCATCTTTACCTTTAACCTGAAGACCTGGTTCGTTCGCTGCTGGAAGAACCGTTAGAAGGTTAATATCTTCATGCGCAGCTGCACGGATTGCACCTGGTTCCTCGTCACCTGTCATTGGTGGGTAATGAAGAATACGAAGTAGCGTTTTGTCACTACCATTGATCATTTCAGATAGAGCAACAGAGAA
The DNA here is from genome assembly GCF_000740665.1 of Vibrio sp. B183. Taxonomy (NCBI): domain Bacteria; kingdom Pseudomonadati; phylum Pseudomonadota; class Gammaproteobacteria; order Vibrionales; family Vibrionaceae; genus Vibrio; species Vibrio sp. B183. Next base: position 58,685 of record NZ_JPQB01000014.1, read on the forward strand.
TTTCTCCTGCACATCTTTTGGTGCATAAGCTTCAACCCAGCCTAATAGTTCTTGAGCGAACTTGTTGGCACGATCATAGTAATCCATGATCTGTTCTTTAAGCTCTTCTGGCATTTGGCCCCAAGGATATACATGGAAATATTCTTTAATATCCTTAACTGTATGCCCTTTTGCAACTTCAGAAACTGAAGGTGGGAAGTAACCGTCTTGAGTTTCAACATTATAAGTAAACTCGTTCTTGCGCTCAGTCATAAAGAACTGATACCAGTTCTCATAGATAGACTCTACAAGCTCTTTAGGAATCGGGTGGTTTTTCAATACACCGAATCCAGTCTCACGCAGTGAGGTAACAAATTGCTGAGCAGCATCTTCAGCTAGATAATCGACAGTTTCCAGTTTCATGGCTTTACTTTGAGTAGTTATTTAATAGTTGGAGCGGCAATTTTAAGTGTGACATATAGGTAAATCAAACTTTGATGAAATGAAACAGACAGTTTGAGCGTTAAATGTGCGATGTTTACGCGTTTCAACATAAATAGTTAATTATTAGTTGACGAAAACGTTCAAATGAACAATTGAACGCCGTTTTATTAAATGGCATGATATATAGAAATGTATTCAGGGAACCTTTCAATGAACTCAAACAACAGGTCTTCATTTTCGCTTTTAAGTGGTTTAACGGCTTCTTACGCTCTGGTCTTTTTGTTTTCCGCTTTCGAGCCTTCTTCACGCGCAGTTTGGATAGCTGAAATCATTCCAGCGATTGGTATTCTGGTACTTATATGGCTTGTATCGCGTCAGTTTCAGTTTTCTAATACCGCATACTGCCTGATGTTTATCTGGCTTACATTGCACACCATCGGTGCCAAATACACATTTGCCGAAGTACCATTTGACTGGTTTAACAACTTAATTGGTTCAGAAAGAAACAACTTTGATCGTGTGGCGCACTTCTCTATCGGTTTGTACGCCTACCCTATAGCCGAATACTTGATCAAAAAACGGTTAATGAGCACAAAGCTAGCAATCGCTTTTGCTCTATTTGCGATCATGTCTCTGGCTGCAGGCTATGAAATTGTTGAGTGGTGGTACGCTGCCCTCGCGGGAGGCGACGAAGGCAGCGCGTTTTTAGGGTCTCAAGGTGATATTTGGGATGCACAAAAAGACATGCTTATGGATACGCTGGGTGCACTTACTGCTCTGAGCTTGCTAGTGTCTCAGCAACGGGTGTTTTCTTCAATCCAAGCAAGGTAAGGATTAAACCCTTCAGTAAACGGAACTTGAACAACTTGAGGTACCTCATAGTCATGATTGGAAACGATCACTTGTTCAAGTTCCGCATAGCAGGCTTTTTTGGTTTTGATGATCAACAGGGTTTCGTTGTCACAACAAACTTCACCTTCCCAGATATAATGGCTATTGACTGGCATGGTCTGAATGCAGGCCGCCAGTTCTTTCTTCAATACTGAGTTGATGATTTTCTGTGTGATTTCATCACTATTTGTTGTCGTTAGCGTAATGCAGAACTGGCCACTCATACTTAATCCAACTCCCTATTTCTTAACTATTACCGGATAATCTTGTTCAGTAAGCTCTTTGACAAAACTCGAGCCTGAACCTGTATAAGTTATCCAAACTTTTTTCTTCGCTCGCGTCAGAGCAACATAAAACAGTCGGCGTTCTTCAGCATAAGGGAACATATCTTCAGACTGAGTCAAGGCTCCATCAATATGAAGCGCTTTAACCCGTGCAGGAAACTGCCCTTCATCCACAGACAGAACAATAACAAAATCCGCTTCTTTGCCTTTACTCGCATGACAGGTCATAAATTCAATCGACAACAAAGCGAACTGTTTCTGCCATTCAGAAAGAAGCTCCGGCTTGTGATAATGATTTCTCCCGAGAAGCAATACAGTTTGCGTACTTTTAGCTTTTCGGTTGAGTTCGTCCAATATTTTCTCAACAGTGTTACTCGGTGCCAGCGTTACAGCTTTCGCCTTCTGCTCTTTGTGGCTCTGCAACACTTTTTCGAGCTGTGCTGGGTTCTGCTGAACAAATTGGTTTGCCACTTCCCCAATCTGATTGTTGAAGCGGTAGGTCGTATCAAGATGATGGATCGTAGAATGTGGGAAGCGTTCGGCAAATCCTGTCGTCAAATCAACATCCGCGCCTGCAAATTCATAAATAGACTGCCAGTCGTCCCCCACTGCAAATAGTACACAGTTGCGCTCATCCTTCTGTTGACATAACGCTTCTACCAACGCCAACCGCTGAGGTGAGATGTCCTGATACTCATCTATCATGATGTACTTCCAAGGTGCCTTGAACTTACCTTTCATCACGTGCTGTGTCGCTTTAGTGATCATAATATTGAAATCAATATGACCTTCCGACTTAAGCATATCCAGCCACGCTTGATAACAAGGCCACACCAACGCAAGCTCACTATTCAGGCGAGTATAATCGTTGTGATCCACCAGCCTTTGTTGAATTTCTTTTTTCGTGCAGCCCATCGCCGATAGCTGATTCAATTGTTTATTTAGCCAAGCGATCAGCTTTGGGTTTTCAACGTGACTACCAAGCTCATCATCACCCGCTAAATAGGCTATTGGCCATTTTTGTAGATGTTTTTGCCAACGTTTGAAAGCGGTAGGTGTCATCCAGTGCTTTTTAAGCCAATTTACGCACCATGCACTTTTTAGGTTGTCATCCAAGGCAATGGGAGAAATAGTGACTGAATCTTTTTCAACCTGATTTAGAATCTTAAGACCAAGTTGGTGGAATGTGTTTACTGTCACCTGTTCAGCGCTAAGCCCGATTTTGTTTTCGAGACGTTGTTTCATCTCTTCTGCTGCATCGCGGCCAAAAGCTAACATAAGAATGTCTTCAGCTTGCGCTAAATGACTTTGCAACAAATAAGCGACACGTGCTGTTAAAACACTGGTTTTACCTGATCCTGCCCCTGCCAGTACCAAGTTGTTGTCATCGTTAAGTAAGACAGCTTGTTGTTGAGACAAATTCAATGGCGAAGACTCGATTTGTGAAAAGAGTACTTTCCAGTTTTCTAACTCAGTGACCATCCAACGTTGGTTTCGTGTAGCCATCACCTCATCGGTGTCATCAATCCAAGGTAAAATATCAGACATACGATCCGGCATTCGCAAAAGCGCATCTTCAAGCGTCATTTCCATGGTTAAAAAGTCGCGATTCATCTTTTCAAGCCATGCATTGACCGTAGAATGGGTTAAAAACGCAGGCTGGCGTTCAAAACCACGCACTTCCATTTCCCATTCAGGTAAAAACTTATTGAGTTGAACGCACTGATGGTGGTGCCACTTCTGATAGGAAGCCACCGCTAATCGGGCAAAGTCGCGGCAACGCTCCAATGGCAATCCCTGAATTAACCAGGACTGCTGTTTTCCCTCTTCTGGGTGCGCAAAGAATTGCAGACCTCCCCAGAAAAGGCCACGCTTAAGTTTAACTTTGCCGTTCCAGACATTAAAAGGAATGCGCTCTTCGCTGCCCCGAGAGCTTAATACGAGAAAATCAGATTCTAGAGAAACCTGATGATATTCATTTTGAATAAGATATTGTGCAGTCTTGTTGGCGATTAGCTGCATTCTTGTTTTGTCCTTGAATTCAATTGCCGACATCATAACTCAACCGGATTGAAGAATGAAAAGATCCTGTCAATATCTACTGCTAAGCTCACGGTGTAGAAAAGGTAATCAAACAGACTTGTTTCTTTATCTGTATCAGAAGTTTACCATTGACTATTAGGTACAATAGTCAGTATCAAGTAACTCTAAGAATCGATAACGTGCAATTTTTCAGTCAGCTCCGCCTTTTTTGGGTAAACAAGACCATTAACTACAGCCTGCTCATTCTGGTGACTCTGTTGGGTGTCGTCATTCCTAGCTGGTACTACCCTATTGATGCCTACATCATCCCGCTTATTTTAGGCGTGATCGCAGCAGCACTGGCTGAAAGCGATGACAATTTCACAGGCCGACTCAAATCTATTGTGTTAACGCTGGCTTGTTTCGCTATTGCATCGTTTTCTATCGAGTTGCTGTTTGAAACTCCCATTCTATTCGCAGCCGGATTATTTGCGTCTACTTTTGGTTTTATCATGCTTGGAGCAATAGGCCCTAGATACGCCAGTATCGCGTTTGGGTCGCTGCTTATCGCCATTTACACGATGTTAGGCGCTCATGAAAGCACCAACATATGGCTACAGCCTATAATGTTACTTTCAGGCGCGGCGTGGTATTTCTTTATGTCGATAGTTTGGTCAGCGTTGTGGCCTATGCAGCCCGTTCAACAAAGCCTAGCGACCGTTTTTCTTCAATTAGCTAACTACCTCGAATCTAGAAGCCAGTTATTCCACCCTGTTACCAATTTAGAGCCTCAGCCTTTCCGGATTAAAGAAGCAACACTCAACGCAGCCACGGTTACAGCATTAAACCTGTGTAAAGCCACATTGCTCAGCCGTTCAAAACGAGGTCATGTGGATGGCGCAAGCGACCGATTTCTCAATATTTACTTCCTCGCTCAAGATATTCACGAACGAGTCAGCTCCAGCCACTACCGTTATCAGGAGTTAGCTGAGCACTTTGGTCGTTCGGACGTTTTATTCAGGTTTAAACATTTACTGGAAACCCAAGCTCAAGCGTGTCGAAACATCGCTCAGGCCATTCGGTTAGGGAAAGAGTATCAACACAGCGAGGACTCCGTCGTTGCATTGGATGAGTTAATGAGCTCGCTTACTCATCTACAGGAACAAAATAATCCCCAGTGGAAATCCCTTCTTAACCAACTCAATTACCTGTTCAATAACCTTGCGACAGTAGAAAAGCAACTCAGTAACATCAGTAACCCCGATGCCAGTGCATTGGAAGAGGATGTACTTGATGATACAGAGGCTCATACACTTAAAGCGATGTGGCTACGTATTACATCCAATCTAAACAAAGATTCGATGTTGTTTCGTCACGCAATCCGCATGTCTATCGCTCTGACCGCTGGCTATGGAATCATTCAGGCTTTCGGTATCGAAAGAGGCTATTGGATCCTACTGACGACCTTGTTCGTCTGTCAGCCTAACTACAGTGCTACACGACAGAAGCTCGTCGCTAGAGTATTAGGCACCATTGCAGGCTTATTGATTGGTGTACCGTTATTAACGTTCTTCCCTTCTCAGGAGAGCCAACTGGTCTTTATTGTCGTATCCGGTGTTGCCTTCTTTGCTTTCCGGTTGGCAAATTACGGTTACGCTACAGGCTTTATCACTGTATTGGTTTTATTCTGCTTTCACCAACTTGGAGAAGGCTATGCAGTCGTTCTACCACGCTTAGCCGATACGATTATTGGCTGCGCTTTAGCAGTAGTTGCCGTCGCTCTAATTTTGCCAGATTGGCAGTCAAAACGACTCCACACTGTTATGGCAGATACAATTCAAGCAAATCGAAGCTACCTTGCACAGATCATTGGTCAATACCGGATAGGTAAGAAAGACAGTCTCACCTATCGAGTCGCGCGGCGAAGTGCCCATAACCATGACGCTAATCTGACTAACGCGATCAGTTCCATGCTCGCTGAGCCAGGTCGGTATCGTTCAGCGGTAGATGAGAGCTTTCGTTTCTTAACCTTAAGCCACGCGCTACTCAGTTACATCTCTGCGTTAGGTGCTCATAGAACGAGAATTAACGACGAGGACACGCATAAGCTCGTACTCGATGCGCATCGGGTTATCCACCACCATTTGGACATTTTGTTTAATCAGTTGAACGACCATTGTGATACCTGCGATACCAGTGACATCGATGATCCAGCAATGGAGGCAAGGTTGGCTGAATGGCGTGAAGAAGATGACAATTCCGTTAAAATGGTCTTACAGCAGTTGTACCTTATATACAGAATGCTGCCTGAATTACACTCATTAGCAAGCAAGTTCGCAGTGCGCGTAAATCAATCAGATACTATCGATAAAAAGCACTAATTATAAGGGGCCTCGTTGCGGTCTCCTTCACCTTTCTCTAACACTACCTGACATTATCCGGACAAAACTTCACCTCTATTCCATAAACTGGAGTCAGATAATTCTTACGGGAGTAAGAAGATGAAAGGAAACATCTCTTGCTTTTCGAACCAGAAAACTGGATTGATTCGGAGGCAGCCTAATATGAACCCTAAACAGTTTGAACTGTTCAAAGAACAGATAAAAAATTTAAGCCCTCAGCAATTGCGTGCACTAAAGGGCGAGATAACAGAAACACTAGAAGGCTCACGACCTGTTTTGGTAACGGATGAAGAGCAGAAGCTCATCTCTAGCCTGTTTTCTTAGCACAACTTGCTGAAAACGCAAACACACCTTAAGCTTAAGTTATATAGGGGGTGTCCATGTCAGTTTCCTCAGTTCAGCCAGGTTATCAACTGATCGAACAGTCATCAAAAATGGCTGACGAAGCTGCGCGTGAGATCAATCAAGTCCACAAACCCAACCCTATTCAAAAAGACGAATCCTATGAGTTCAATAAAGTTGAATTCAAACAACCAGAACCCTCCGACATCGAACCCATGATCAAACTGACTCAAGCCGAGCAATACAGCCGCATTGGGACAAATATGCTACAACGTGATCAAGAAATGATTGGTACATTACTCGACGTACACGTGTAGCTGGAAATTTGTACCAATAGGTAAACAAGATATTGTCTTCCCGTTCAGAGTCGTTAGAATCCACTGATAATTTTAATGTCTGTTTTCGCTATGCCCAAACTAAACTTGTCTCACCATGACAATAATCCAGTCTTCAATCAAGGGCCACAATCCGAACAACTCGAACAACTAATGAGCCCCCATTTTGAGAGGCCCGCTTTGCGGTTAACACCAAGCCCTTATATCTCTGAGAAAAATTTGGCTAAACGTTGGGATAAGCTCAGTCCGTTGACTGATCGTGACGCGCTGCTCGACCCAGTAACCGAGCAACAAGCTGAGCTCTACAATAAGAACATCGAACACTTTATCGGTACAGTGAAACTACCCGTTGGTCTTGCTGGACCTCTACGAGTCAATGGCTTGCATGCCAATGGCGATTACTTTATCCCACTCGCGACAACCGAAGCTGCTTTGGTCGCCTCCTATAATCGAGGCTCACAATTAATTACTGCAGCGGGAGGCGCTAGCGCAATGCTTTTAAACGAAGGAGTCACCCGAACTCCTGTGTTTGAGTTTCAAAACCTTGCAGACGCTGGTCAGTTCGTAGCATGGGTTGTCACCCAATATGACCATTTCAAGCAAGTGGCAGAATCGACCACCTCGCATGGTCAGTTGCACGACATTAACATCAATATTGAAGGTAACCATGTCTATCTAATTTTTGAGTTTCATACTGGTGACGCTTCTGGCCAGAACATGGTGACAATCGCAACCAATGAAGTCTTCAATTACATATTGGATCACTCCCCTATCTCGCCTCAAGATGCCTTCCTTGATGGCAATCTCTCTGGTGACAAGAAGCCAAATGCGCACACCCTACGTCATGTTCGTGGTAAAAAAGTGACCGCTGAAATTCAACTAACCAGAGAGCTGGTCGAAAAGTACTTGCATACCACACCCGAGCAAATGGTTAAGTTCGGTCAGATGACCACAACAGGCGCCGCTTTGAGTGGTTCTATTGGTGTAAACGCTCATTATGCGAATGCACTTGCCGCACTATATATTGCCTGTGGTCAGGATGCTGCGTGTGTATCTGAGTCGGCAATAGGCATTACTCGCATGGAGTTGAACAAACAAGGTGGGTTATATGCGTGTGTCACTCTTCCAAACTTGATGGTTGGAACCGTGGGTGGAGGAACACATTTGCCTAGCCAAAAAGCCTGTCTGGAGTTGATGGGGCTGTTAGGTACAGGAAAAGCAAAAGCCCTTGCGGAAGTCGCTGCAGTGCTATGTCTCGCAGGTGAACTTTCAATTGTTGGTGCATTTTGCGCCGGACACTTTTCACGAGCTCATCAAAAGCTTGCAAGATAGCACCTAGCTAGCTCTTTCGTTAATTAAGGCCCTCGATAAATCGAGGGCCTTTTTTTGTTCCTTAATTTTCTTTTAATCAAAAAAAACACTCAATTAACTTTCGAAACACACTCATTAGAATGATCTAGATCATATTTAGTGAGGTAAAATCTAACATCTGTGATTATAATGTGGTTATATTGCTCAAAACAAATGCTCGTTCGAACATTAGGAATCAAAAAGATGACCGTTAGTTACTTAAAAGAACAAAAAGAACAAGAATTGCTGGACTTAATAGTTGTCGGAGGTGGCATTAATGGTGCCGGTATCGCAGTGGACGCAGCAGGTCGAGGCTTAAAAGTCGGCCTATATGAAGCACAAGATTTTGCTGGCGCGACCTCTTCTGCCAGTTCAAAATTGATTCATGGTGGACTTCGATATTTAGAACATTATGAATTCCGCTTGGTAGGTGAAGCTTTAGCAGAACGTGAAGTTTTACTCGCTAAAGCACCACACATCGCTTTTCCCATGCGTTTTAGGTTGCCTCACCGACCATTTCTTCGCCCTGCTTGGATGATCAGAGCAGGTTTGTTCCTATATGATCATTTGGGAAAACGAACCTCTCTGCCTAGCAGTAAGAAGATTAAGCTAGATAATGAGAATGTTACCTTACCTGAACTGAACGTTGGCTTTGAATACTCAGATTGTTGGGTCGATGATGCGCGATTGGTTGTCCTTAACGTCATCCAAGCTCAAGAACTAGGTGCCGAGGTCAGTAACTATTGTAAAGTCACTAAGGCTCAGCGTATTGAAGGCATCTGGCACGTAGAGCTATACGATCAACGTACATGTAAAACGTTTTTCAGGAAAGCGAAAGCGCTCGTAAACGCAACGGGTCCATGGGTAAAAGAATTCCTGACCGAGAACACTAAACTGCCTTCCCCTTACGGTATTCGATTGATCAAAGGCTCTCATATCATCGTTCCAAAAATTCATGATGAAGAGCAGGCTTACATCATGCAAAATGAAGATAACCGTATTGTGTTTGTCATTCCTTACCTCGGTAAGTTCTCGATGATCGGAACTACAGATGTCGAATACAAAGGTGACCCTCGTAAAGTCGCGATTAGTGAAGAAGAGAAACAATATCTGATCGATGTGACGAATCAGCACTTCCGCAAACAAATCACGATCGATGATGTTGTTGCTGATTTTAGTGGCGTGAGACCACTTTGTGATGATGAGTCAGATTCACCACAGGCGATTACTCGAGATTACACACTCTCACTGGATCATAAAGATGGAGAAGCACCTTTACTTTCCATCTTTGGCGGTAAATTAACAACTTACAGAAAGCTATCTGAATCTGCGATGCAGCATCTTTCTCCATACTTCAACTTGAAAGAGTCTTGGACAAAGAACGCCCCACTTCCTGGTGGCGAAGACTTCACATGGGAAAAGATGGAAGCTCAATTGGCGAAGCAAGTTCCATTTATAGACAATGAAACACGCTTACGCTGGCTAAGAGCTTACGGCAGCCGCGTTGAACAGCTTCTAGAAGGTGTGAGCACAGAGCAAGATCTTGGTATCAAGTTCTCTGCAGGAATCTATCAAAAAGAAATCGACTATCTGGTAAAGCATGAGCTTGGCACCAACGCTGAAGATGTCTTAAAGCGCCGAAGCAAACTTCACCTATTATGCGACCAAGAATGCTATCAAGCTATTGAGAGCTACCTTGATGGAACTGAATACAGTATCCACGAACAATGCGCCTAACAAACTGGGGGCTAAGCCCCCATTTTTAGTTTCAGAAGTTACACTTGTTCATGAAGGGAGTATATTTAAAAAGATATCGTTCAAATAATAATAAGATGTTTTGACCATGCCCTCTGTGAATGACGCTGCAACTGAACTTGTTAAATTACTTATTCCCGGAATGCGACTCTCTGCAACCATTGAGTTTGGCCCTGCCGATCAATACCCGTTTAACACCCACTATGTTGGCTGTAAAACTAATCAGTTTCTCATCATTGATTTACCTCAGAAAGCAAAAGAATCGCTTGTCATGAGAAAACTAAACAATGCGGTAATAGTGGTAAGGGGAATAACGAATACCAAACTCGGTCATATCGTTGCCTTTAAGACCTCTGTCATTTCTCAAATCAGTTCACCCGGACATCTGATTTTCCTTCGTATGCCTCAGCACTTCGCTTCTAAACCTATACGCGAGCATGAAAGGTATGCTTTGGACATTCCTATTGAGGTCAAAGCAAACACCATCAGTTATAAAGCTGCTATGGTCGATTTTTCAGTTTCTGGATGCGCATTTTTTATTTCAGGTGAGTGTGAATTAAAGAAAAGCAGCAATATAGAGTTGGACACACCGCTAAATGAGCTAATCCCAGAAGATCTTAAATATACTATCGTCGGGATTCAGAAAGAAAAGAAAGGCCATCGCTTTGGCATAAAGTTCAGTGAGGAAATTGAAATGTCTGATGAATTGAAGCAAGAGTTGCTAGAGCAATCTGCGCTATCAACACTCTTCTAGCTTGGTAAGATACTCTTCTTTGTAATGAATGAATGCCTGATTTAGAGCTAGTTCTTTAATTGGTTTGACAATTACATAGTCGGCGCCAACGCTCAAAAATGCGCGTTTGGTGTCCTGCATTCCGTCAGCAGTACAGGCAAAGATAGGAATATCAAGTTTCAAATCTTCGCGGATGATTTTAGTCGTTTCAATACCACCTAAATTTGGCAGTTGATTATCCATCAAGATTAGATCGACGTTATCCGATTTCTTCAGATGATCGATAGCATTATGCCCATCCTGAACCCAAGCCACCTCCATTCCATATTTTTCACAGAACGCCTTCGCAATAAATGCATTGGTATGATTGTCTTCGACAAGTAAAACATTCAATGTTCTATCAAACAGGTTTTCAGGCTCAATCAGGAATGTACTGGTTTCAACCTGCTCAACGGACTCAGTCAGTTCAATCGGTACAGATAAACTGAATTTAGTCCCACAGCCTATAGAACTTTCAATCTCAATCTGTCCATTTAGCATCTCGACTAAACTGTGAACTATCGCTAAACCAAGTCCACTTCCGCCATATTCGCGTGTTGTCGTCGCTTCGGCTTGCACGAAAGGTTCGAAGATATGAGAAATACGCTCACGTTCAATGCCGATCCCCGTATCCCTAACACTGATATTCAAGCGCGATTCTGGACTTTCGCCATCACAAAATAGTGACACCGTTACCTCACCTTCGTGAGTAAATTTAATTGCGTTACTGACCAAGTTAAACAAGATTTGATTCAACCTGACCTGATCACTATGAGCGAAAGTGTTATTGCTGACATTAGTTTCCACAACAAATCCAATGCCTTTTTCATCACACAATGGCGTATAGATTTTTTCAACGGCGCTGATCAATTCGACCAAGCGAAAATCGGCAGATTGAATATGGAACTTACCCTGCTCGATCTTAGAAAAATCAAGAATGTCATTCAATACCGCAAGCAGGTGTTCACCGCTGTTACACAGTACGTCTAAATGCTCTATATCGTCTGTATTAGATATTTTCCCTTTAAGCAACTGGGAAACGCCTAAAATTCCGTTAAGTGGCGTCCGCAATTCATGGCTCATCTTAGCTAAGAAATCCGCCCGTACTCTTGCAGATTCTTCAGCTTCTTTTCTTGCCGCTTGGCTTTGAATCTCAGCATCGACAAAGCTGGTCACATCCTGACCTTGCGCCATGATATTGTTAATACCCTTATCGACAAAGATGGGGGAAAGGTTCCAGCGATAAGTTTTCTCTCTAATGGCAATATTAATACCCGTTAGCGTTGCTCCTTTCGCACACATGCGAATATGTGGCCCGAGCTTCTCAACCAAAAGCTGATAATCATTTTGCTTATCACCCATTTCTACACGAAAACTGCGCTCTGCGGCTGGGTTGCTTCTAATCAATTTTCCTTCGACATCCCAAAGAGTAATGGGAGAAAGGGAGAAATTGAACAAATCAGCAAATTGCTTTTCTTGCTCGCTTAAACGTTGGAATGACAGTTCAAATGATTGACCAATTTGATCAAATTCTTCAATCGGAGAGCCAGGAAACTTACTGGCATCTTTAATATCGACCGTACTTTCGGTATAGCGCATTAAGTTAGCAAGTTCTTTCGATACACGTTTTCCAAGCCACAAGCGGCTATAAATCGCAATGACAACCAAAAGTAACCCTGCTACTGCCACCCATATATAGTGGCTTCGCATAAGGATCACGATAGATTGATTATCTTGAATGGTGTAAATCGATAGAAAGGTTGCCACATTGCTAATGGTCAGGTCTGTCTTAGATACCATGTATTTACTGGCGGTGAAATCCAACGCAGACTCTTCAAGCCATTCAATGTGCCGGAAATCTTTGTCTTTGGTGCTCGAGGCGATCACTTCTGAGCCAACAGAAAGCAGGATTTGATCTGCGTTACTACCTCTCAAGAGAGCATTGATCAACGCAAAGTTATTGTTCATCACAACGCCAATGTGGAGATAACCCAGTACTTCGCCAGAAGCCATGTTAATGATAGGCACCCGACGAACCATCAGATAACGCGTACCTAACAAGGATGGAGTTTGTGACAAGTGCCAACTGCCCCCTGTGGTCATATCATCACTTAGATGAGAAAGCTGATCGGGTGAGATACCATAGAACTGGTAATTAGAGTCATCCCAGACGACTTCTGTTTCCGCTGTGATAAAACGAAAATCAGGCGCCAACTCTGGAGCGGCTTGGTCAATGCCATTAAAAAAGCGATCCAGTCCATTTACGTCAGATTCAGCAAAAGCCTCAATCAAAGATTCATTGCGACTGTAACTGTCTTGCTGGATTTCTAGGGCTTTAAGTCGGAAGTTGAAAATTTGCTGCACTAAGCTTTGCGTTTGCAGCTTTGAGCGCGCCACCTCTTGGGAGACGACCTGGCGATTTACTTGATAGTTCTGGAACACCATCACCAACGATAAGACACCGATAGTGAGGAATATAGAACGGGTAAGTAATGTGGCGAGACGACTTTTGCTGCCTCGCCTCGTTAACAATGCCATTATTGATCCGAGTACCTAAACGCTCTCTGCTTTAATTTCTCAACTTTTGAAGGGCTATCCGCTCTGGTCACTATTTCAAAGTCACCAGAGTAGACGTGCGGTACATCTTTACCTTCAAGATCCCACTTAATAGCTTCTGCCATAGCAATACCAGTGTCATCATTCATTCTCATGGCTGTAACATCTAGATCACCTTTAGAAATAGCCTCCAACTCGGCGCTACCACCACCCCAACCATTAATAAGAATATCTTCTCTCTTCATCGATTTAAGTGCTTCTACAGCTCCTAAGGCAACATCTGTAGAGCACGCATATATGAAGGAGATACTTGGATCTTTCTCTACCGCTTTAACGGCAGCGTTAAACCCAGATTCTCGAGTCGCTGTAGTGTAGTACGATGAAGATAGCTTGTACGACTCATGATGACTCATTTCTTCAATGAACGTGTCACCACGAGCGTCACTCACGTAACCTTCAGAAAAGTAAAGCACCGAGTAGCGGCTTTCTTTTGGGATGGTGTCTTTGTAGTACTGCTGAAGAATTCGGGCGCCTTTGATGTGATCGAAACCCACATACATGAAAGGCTGTTGATCGTCCCAAGCTCTAACAGGGGTTGTGATATTTTGCAGAATGAGCTTGGTATCGGTTGAACTCAAAACATGTTCAATAAATTTGCGGTGACGAGTCGTATCAAGCGTGAATATCAAGTAGTCAGCTTTATTTTGAACCGCTTCAAGCAACGAAAGACTTTGTTGTCTGACATCGAGATTCGGCCGAGTAAAAACTTGGTTTATCTTGTAGCTGATTCCTAACTTTTCTAAACGAGTTTCAAAAGCTTTGATATTTCGAACCCAATAGTCCGAAATCTGCTGCCCAGGATAAACCACAGCAATAGAAACTGGCTTATCTTGCTTCGCCGAAATCGGAGTTGGGTAATTTCTTACTGTTTCAGACAACGCATCCGTTAACTGCTTCTGTACGGGATGGGAATCGAGATATTCGTCGTATTGCCAGTAACCATTGAGGACTTGTGTAGTGTGTGCCTGACTTGTCGCTGATACAGCGACCGCCAATGATAACAGCGTTGCTTTAAACATTGTTTGCCCTCTTGGATACCTAGCTAACTTTAGTTTTTAATTTATTAAAGGTTACTATTTGATTCCCAACTATGTCGATTATGTGGTTACAAATTAACCTATTAAAAACATCAACTTACATTAATAGGCTAATTATGCATAATTGAGTCTAGAACGTAAAAGACAAATTACCTGAGATGCCATATTGGTTATCACCAGCATAACTTCCCGCCAAGTCTAGGCTAACCAAATCACCTGGGCTAATACCAATGCCTGCTGTAATTGAGTTGTCTAATGTATCTTCCAAATCAATTTCATAACCAGCTCTGAGTTGTGCCCACCCCATAGCATTACCTTCAATACCAAAACGTAAGAATTGGGTATCATCATTTTGGTCAGTAAATCGCTCCTGCTTAGTCAAATCCCAGTCAACCGTCGCGACAAAATAATCCAGCGCATAAGCACCTGACACTGTCACCTGAGTATCAAGCTTATAAGTACTCACACCGCTTATATCAAGCGTTTGAAGCTCTTGTGAAAACAAGTCTTTAATTGCGATTCCAGCACGGAATTGTTCATAAAACCATACGGCACCAAGGTCCAAGTTAAACGCGTTTTCCTTGGTTTCGCTTTGGTCATAATCACTCAAATCAAAATCTTCCACCGTCAGCGCTTGTTTGTAAGTTCGCATCGTCTGGAATTTTGGTGATATGCCGAGTGAAACATCTTGTCCTGCAAGAGTCATACGTTTTGCAACAGCAACACCAAGCTCGCTGTATCCGAATGCAATCATGTCTACACGAGAGTTTTCATAGCGTGTTTGGGTATTGGAAGAGCTGGAAATATCTGTTTTTGCGATCACATCCGCATAGCCTCGCAAAAATAAATTTGTTGAAAAAGCATTAAGAGGTAACGCAACCGAAGCAACAACACCACCATTCACACCAAGTGGCTTGTCGTCTGCGAGTTGGTCTAAGTAACCATTGATAGTGGCTTCAATTCCTGGTGTAGAAGGGTTGCTTTCAAACTGCTTTATTGCATCCTGAAGATCATCAACCGTTTCAAGGGTTTTGTCTGTATCTCGAATTCGAGCTCCAATACCAGGAAGCAGTATCCCAAACGTATCCGAATCTCGATACACAGCCACCAAAGCGGGGTTGTAGAAAGGCGCTAACACATAATCAGCGGTGGTGACTCCCGTGTTCCCCATCCCATTCCCACGACCATCTGGGACTACTGTTGCTGCGTTAGCGGTTAAAGAAATTAAACCTGTCGCCACTGCTATTGACGTTTTTCTTAATAGTTTCATATCCATATCAACCTTTTTGACGTCTCATAATCAAGGTTAATACAAATTTCAGAAAATGACGGGAATTTAATTGAGTAGATCGATATCGAAAAAGTCACTCAAAGTTGAGCTTCCTGAAATCAAACGCTCCTTTTGAGATTTCGTGAGCTTCTTGATGCGGTACTCTATTTGGGAAGCCACTGAACGATTTTGACCCGCTTTAGCTGACCATTCCAGTGTCAATGGTCCTTTACCCTTTAACGCTTTGGCGCCGGTACCTAGTTGATGTTGAGAGTAGCGTCGCTCAACATCTGTAGTGATACCACAATACAGAGCATTCAAACGTGTTCGGATAAGATAAACGTACCATTCCGAACACGTTGCAGTTTGCTTTGGCTGAGACATTAAGCGGTTAGTTGCTCAACAATTTGACGGAGTTCTGCCATTTCCGACTTTAGCATCGCCACTTCTTGTTCAAGCGCCTCGACACGATCACTATTAACAGCTGGCTGAACAGAAGAAACACTTGTCGCTGCCATAGCTTCTGCATCCACGTCACCACTAAACAAATGCATATAACGTGACTCACGCTTACCGGCTTCACGCGGCAGTTTCACGACCAATGCACCTTCTTCACGTGCAGCCAGCCGTTCCAATATTGCTTCTACTTCTTTAACATCTGAAAATTCGGCCAATCGATTCGTACGCGTTCTCAATTCACCCGGCGTCTGAGCGCCGCGCAGAAGCATGCAGCAAACAATACCTTTCTCTTGCTTGGTCAGTTTCAAATCACCAAATTCAGTGTTGCAAAAACGATGTTGAAACTTGCTGGCACGACTATTAAATCCACTTTCATCGCTAACCAGCCTGCGCCCTATAAGGCTATCGACTGCTTCTTGAACATCCAATTCACTTAAGGCCATAACAGGCTCGCGGTTGCTTTTCTGATTACATGCGCTGGTCAAGCTGTTTAAAGTTAACGGGTAGTAATCAGGTGTAGTGACTTCTTTTTCAATCAGGCAGCCAATAACACGGGCTTCAACAGGATTTAGTTCTATGCTCATTTTTATTTCCTTATTTGAATCTTCCCAAATCAATGTTCAGAAAGGATGGGAACTTTTTTCATGTTTCCGTTTTCATCGATCATCACGATTTTACTACGGTTTAATTCGACTTCCGTCACTTCCTGACGAGTACGCTCTTTTCTGTAAGCTTCGATGATTTTGTTCGAACGCTGGGGCACTTCAGCAGGCTCAATTTTAGGGATAATAATGTCAGAAGTTCGCATAGTGGTGCGGTGTTAGTTGATATCAATAGCGAAATCATATCCTGAACTATAGCCCTTGCTCAATCACCTAATAAGTAGATTGGTGATAAAATCGTCAACGCCTTGTAATGATTGATCTTAAGACTGTTATCGGCAGGAATGTTGTGTTTTAATCGAAGACAGTTAAAGGTAAGTAAATATAGGAAAGAAACCTATGAGTGGTGTATTTGAAATTGTAGCTCAGGCCCGTCGTAAGAATAAGCTAAAGCGTGAACTGCTTGATAATGAAAAAAAGGTTCGTGACAACCGTAAGCGCGTCGATCTTCTTGAGAACCTGATGGACTACATCAAGCCAGATATGACGCCTGATGAGATCGTCGGCATCATCAAAAACATGAAAGCTGATTATGAAGATCGCGTTGATGACCACATCATTAAGAGCGCAGAAATCTCGAAAGAACGTCGTGATATTAGTCGTCGCATCCGTGAGCTAACGGAAGAAGACAAACAAGTGCTTCAGGGTAAAAAGAAGTAGTTGATATCACTAGTAGCACACCAAGCCCACATTACTAAATGTGGGCTTTTTTAGTAATGACAGTTAGAGCAGCCAACATTTTTAGTTATTACAAATTAGTAAACTACATTAAACGTTTGCGTAATCGCTAACCTTCTACAAACCCAAAACTGGGGCTTTCATCACACATTTAGCCCTGTTATATTTTCTACAGATAATTATTCAGACCATTCGAGGCATGGAGCTTCCTCAGTTATCTCAAGGCGAGAAGAATTGGTACCGACACTGTTCGGCAAACTTTTAGAGGGTCAAATTATGGATATGAATATGGTTGAAATTCTAGGCTACGCTGCATCTATCATGGTAGCAATTTCTCTAACCATGAAAGACATTGTTAAGCTGCGCGTGCTGAACTTCATTGGTTGTGCGCTTTTTACTGCTTACGGTCTTATGATTGATGCTTGGCCAGTCGTTGTGACTAATGGCTTTATTGCATGCGTTAATGTTTACTTCCTTGCGAAAATGCAAAGCGAAAAAAAGAGCACTGAAGCAGAAAGTGCTGCATAGCAAATAATTAGCTGAATGAATCAAAACGCCCCGGACATGTCCGGGGCGTTTTTATATCACTCTTCGTCGTGCATGTCTGCCCAAGCCTGAGCACACTTCACGGCACGCTTCCAACCTTTGTAGCGTCGGTTACGCTTTTCTTCATCGTGATGAGGAACAAATGTCTTGTCGATTTCCGCTTTGTCCGCCACTTCATCTAAGCTATCCCAGAAACCAACTGCCAAGCCTGCAAGATAAGCAGCGCCCAACGCCGTAACTTCTGTGACCTTAGGGCGAAGTACTTGTGTATCAAGAACATCCGATTGGAACTGCATCAAGAAGTTGTTCGCAACCGCGCCGCCATCAACACGAAGTGCTTCAAGTTTAATTCCGGAGTCTGCTTGCATTGCATCAAGGACGTCACGTGTTTGGTAAGCGATACCTTCTAGTGTCGCACGGATAATGTGGTTGGAGTTTACGCCGCGCGTCAGTCCAACAATGGTACCACGTGCGTATGCATCCCAGTACGGAGCACCAAGACCAGTAAAGGCAGGTACTACATAAACGCCATTAGATGTGTCTACTTTAGTCGCAAAATATTCAGAATCTTTTGCGTCTGCTAAAAGCTTCATTTCATCACGCAGCCATTGAATCGATGCTCCTCCCATAAAGACCGCACCTTCCAATGCATAAGCTGGTTCACCCGCAGGTCCACAAGCAAGCGTAGTTAGAAGCCCATTCTTTGAGGTCACTTTTTCCTGACCGGTATTCATTAGAAGGAAACAACCCGTACCGTAGGTATTTTTCGCCTGACCTGCGTTGACGCACATCTGACCGTACAGTGCTGCTTGTTGGTCACCCGCAATACCAGCGATTGGGATACGCGTGCCCCCTTTACCACCAATGTTCGTTTGACCGTACACTTCTGATGATTTCTTCACCTCAGGCATCATAGACAACGGAATGTCCATTTCCTTGAGCAGTTTCTCATCCCATTGAAGTGTATTGATATTGAACAGCATCGTACGCGACGCGTTGGTGTAGTCTGTTACGTGAACACGACCTTGAGTCATCTTCCATACCAGCCAAGTATCAACCGTACCAAACAGTAGCTTACCAGCTGCAGCATCTTCACGTGCACCTTCAACGTTGTCCAAAATCCATTTGATTTTGGTACCGGAGAAGTAAGGGTCCAAAACTAGACCTGTATTTTCTTGAATATACTCTTCTAAATTGCGCTGTTTGAGATCCTCACAGATTGCAGCAGTACGACGACATTGCCAAACAATCGCGTTATAAATTGGTTTGCCTGTTTCTTTGTTCCAAACAATGGTTGTTTCACGTTGGTTTGTAATACCAATGCCGGCCACTTCGTCGCTACGAATACCTGATTTACCCAATGCTTCCACCAACACTGAGCTTTGTGTTGCATAGATTTCCATTGGATCATGCTCTACCCAACCCGCTTCTGGGTAAATTTGAGTGAACTCACGCTGAGAAACGCTAACAATATTTGCGTCGTGGTCTAGTACAACCGCTCTTGAACTTGTGGTGCCCTGATCTAGCGCGACTATGTATTTTTGCTCAGTCATGATCATTTCCTTTTCGTTTCTATATTTCTATTAGTAATTTTAGTATTAAACATGCGCTTCTTGATTCTCTTCAGTGTCTTCACACTGATTTGGAATCGTGCAACCTGTACCTGTATTCGGTAGGTATTGAGCGATAAATTTCGGGTAAGCCCAAGCGCCAAAACATGCGCCAGCAATCGGACCTAAAATAGGAACAATAAAGTATGGAATGTCTTTAGCACCTGAGAGCGCATAATCCCAACCTGCAAGGTATGCAAACAACTTAGGAGCAAAGTCACGTGCAGGGTTCATTGCGAAACCTGTTAGTGGACCAAGAGAACCACCAATCACAGCAATCAAAACACCGATAAGTAGAGGGTTCATTGCACCGCGTGCAGCACCGTTGTTTTCATCACCGAGCGCCAAAATAGCAAACATCAGAACTGCTGTGATAACAAACTCAACTGCTAGCGCTCCTGCAAATGACAACGACGCATGAGGGTATGTAGAAAAGATTCCTGCCGTGGCCAGTGCATCTTGGCTGCTGCGAGCAAAACCATGTGCAATTTCGTAATCGACGAACAAATTGCTGTACAGACTGTATACCAATGCAGCTGAACAAAAAGCGCCTAACATTTGAGCGATGATGTATGGAACAACCTTTGCTTTATCAAATCCATGAAAAGCAGCCAATGCAATCGTCACAGCCGGGTTAATGTGCGCTCCTGACACACCTGCTGTACAGTAGATAGCAATCGCAACCCCAAAGCCCCAGACAATACTGATTTCCCATTGCCCAAACTGAGCGCCCGCCAGTACTAAAGCGGCTACACAGCCAACGCCAAAGAATATCAACAGTCCAGTACCTATAAACTCAGCGATACATTCACCAAGTAAGGTTGGTTTTCTATTAGTCATAGTAAGAGTCCTTGTTTACATTAATATGTGCAATTTAGTTTTTTTATTGATTGCGCATTGTATTTTGCATACATGAGCGTGAGATTAAACTTTCACTCCCCATTAATGAGCGTTCGAGCACATTTTGTTATTTTTATGTTCTCTATTTTGTTAATTAAATCAATTTTTTGATCTTCACTTTCAGATTAACTATTAACACTATTCTCATATAATCTGAACGCTTACCCGCTAAGACTTATGCCCGCCAGGCCTTTAATAAAAACAGGTGTATTTACTCTAATTACTACCCCGACATATGTTGAGCTATTGTTACGTATACTTTTTGACAGTTTAAACAGTGTACGCCTGCCCGTATTTTGGCTAATTGAAAACAAACCTGATTGTTTACTAGTAACACAATAACCATTAAATACTCGTTCGCTCATTTGTGAACAAGATATCGAAAACAAAATGAAATTAATGGCACATTATAATTATGGATATTTCACCAAAGGCCAACTTTACTATGGTTAAACGGTTCGAAACTGATGTAGTCATTATCGGTGGGGGCGCAACAGGCACAGGAATCATGCGAGACTGCGCATTACGTGGAATCAACTGCGTTCTGCTAGAACAAGATGACATTGCGTCAGGAACAACAGGACGTAATCATGGCTTACTTCACTCAGGCGCTCGTTACGCCGTCACAGACAAAGAGTCAGCAAAAGAGTGTATTCAAGAAAACCGCATACTAAAGTCAATCGCGAGTCATTGTGTAGAAGAGACAACAGGACTCTTTATTACTTTGCCTGAAGACGATATTAAATTTCAGGACACCTTTATAAGCGCATGCAGTGAAGCAGGGATCGAAACAAAGCGGTTAACAGCAAAACAAACACTTGCTCTTGAGCCCAACACCAACCCTAACCTATTAGGCGCGGTCCAAGTCCCCGATGGCACATTAGATCCATTTCGTTTATGCGCGTCTAATGTTTTAGATGCCAGTGAGCACGGAGCGCGTCTATTCAATAAAACCAGAGTCACCTCCTTAATACGTCATAAAGACACCGTCCTCGGCGTTAACTGCTACAACACTATGCGGAACGAACCCTTTCAGATATTTGCCAAGCAAGTCATCAACGCCGCTGGTATATGGGGACAAAACATTTGCGAGTATGCCGATCTCAGCATCAAGATGTTCCCGGCAAAAGGCTCGTTACTCATACTCGATTATCGAATCAACAATCTCGTAATCAATCGCTGCCGAAAACCTTCAGACGCCGATATATTGGTTCCCGGTGACACAATTTCTCTCATTGGTACTACATCAGAGCATATCGATTACGATCAAATCGATGACCTGCATGTTACCGAGCGAGAAGTCGACGTGTTGCTGAGAGAAGGCGCTAAGCTCGCGCCTATTATGGCTAATACTCGAGTACTCCGCGCGTATGCAGGTGTACGACCATTGGTTTCAGTCGACGATGACGGCAGCGGACGCAACATCAGCCGAGGCATCGTATTACTTGATCACGAAAAGCGAGATGGCCTGAAAGGCTTCACTACCATTACTGGCGGCAAACTCATGACCTACCGCCTAATGGCTGAATGGGCGACAGATTTGTTAGCCGAGAAGCTATCTGTTAACGAGCCATGCACCACACACATCAAGCCTCTTCCCGGCTCAAACAAACCAGTGAACAAGCCAAAGAAAACAGCCAGTATCGTAAAACCTGTCTACGAATCAGCGCATTACCGACATGGTGAACGTGTTACTGACTTTCTGGATGAAAGTACAGAAAAGCAAGCAGTTATTTGTGAATGTGAAATGGTCACAGCAGGAGAAATTGAATACGCGATTAAACAACTCAATGTGCACACTCTGGTCGATTTGCGTCGCCGCACTCGTCTTGGAATGGGGCCTTGTCAGGGAGAGCTTTGCAGTTATCGCGCTGCAAGTTTGTTTAACCAGTACGCCAACCATAGTGGTAATCAGTGTAGTCAGCTTCTCAATGAATTCCTTGAAGAAAGATGGAAGGGTATTAAGCCCATCTTCTGGGGCGATGCGCTTAGAGAGGCTGAATTTAGCCATTGGATTTACGAAGGTTTGTTTGGTGCTGCTCAAATACTTCCTCACAACGAAACTAAGGAGGACCCCAGATGAAGTACGATGTTGCTATTATAGGAGGCGGAATAGCCGGTTACTGCTCAGCTTTAAAATGTTTGGAATCTGGGTTGAAAACGGTCTTGATTAATCAAGGCCATAGCTCCCTGCACTTCTCCTCAGGCTCAATTGATGTACTTGGAAACCTGCCAAATGGCTTGGAAGTGACAGACCCTTTTGAAGGTGTTGCTGCTCTCAAAAAGCTTTCACCTGAGCACCCTTATAGCAAGCTATCTGTTTCTGAGGTGAAACGTGCAATGTTATGGTTTCAGACTCTACTTAATCAGGCTGGGGTTTCGCTCTCATCAAGCAAAAATGGTCATAATCACCATCGAATAACACCTTTGGGGACACTCAAACCCACATGGTTGTCGCAACCATTTGTCCATCAATTGCTTCCCCATTCGTCACTCGAGAGACTCGTTTTAGTCTCTATTGACGGGTTTCGTGATTTTCAACCTCAACTAGCTTTCGATAACTTGAACCAAATTGAAGAATTTAGTCAGGTCGAAAAGAAAATATTGTCGGTTCGTATTCCCGGATTTGATTCTCTACGACAGAATCCAAATGAACTGCGTTCCATCGATATCGCCCGAATACTAAAACAACCCAAAGCATTTTCGAGCCTTGTACATCAGTTAAGCGCAGGAGCGACGGTGGATGACCTTGTCATTCTCCCTGCTATCATGGGAAATGGCGACGGCCTTACGCTGATGGAAAGATTACAAAGCGAGACCCAACTTCGTTTCCATGAAGTGCCAACAATGCCACCTTCCTTGTTAGGAATTAGGCTAGAAGAAGCATTACAAGGCATGTTTACCAAAATGGGTGGAGTGCAACTCAAAGGTGACAAAGTTATTTCCGCACACTGGCACGAGGATAAAAAGGCCATTCGCTCAATACAGACAGCCAACTTAGAAGGCTTTTCGCTCATCGCCAAACACTACGTGCTCGCTTCAGGGAGTTACTTTAGTCATGGTCTGGTTGCTGAATCGAATCGGGTTGTCGAACCAATATTCGACTTAGATGTACATTATCATCAAGACAGACGCCAGTGGCGAGATAAAGACTTTTTCAGCCAATCTTCACACCCATTTATGCAATTTGGTGTGGTCACTGATGACCACTTTAACCCGACTCTAAATGGTCAAACGGTTCGTAACTTACACTGCTGCGGTTCAGTATTATCTCATTACGATCCTATACAACAAGGCTGTGGAGGCGGTGTTGCCATCGCAACCGCTTTCCATGTAGCAAGTAATATTGTCCATGCCATAACGTCAGAGGAGGCCTTAGTATGACCACCTATTTTGCTGATCACGCTCCTCAGGTCACCAGTTTTGATCATTGCATTAAGTGCACCGTTTGTACTGTTTACTGCCCAGTAGCCAAAGCAAACCCGCTCTACCCCGGCCCTAAGCAATCTGGGCCAGATGGAGAGCGACTGCGGATTAAAAACGCCGACTATTATGATGAAGCATTAAAGCTATGTACCAACTGCAAACGCTGCGAAACGGCTTGTCCTTCTGGCGTCAACATTGGTGACATTATTGCCGTGGCAAGAGGAAAATACGCGAAGAAAACTTTGAGCCCGAAACTCATTAGAGATTTTGTCCTCAGTCATACCGATCTTTTCGGGAATTTGGCTACCCCTGTTGCCCCCATAATCAATAGAGTAACGGACAACAAGCCTGTCAAAAAAATCATGCATAAAGCAGTGGGTATTCACGATCACAAATCGTTACCCAAATACTCACACGGAACATTTCGTCGCTGGTACAAAAAACAGGTGTCGGATCAAGCAGGCTATCCTCGTCAAATCAGCTACTTTAACGGCTGCTTTGTCAATTACAACCACCCTCAACTTGGAAAGGATCTGATCAAAGTTCTCAACGCACTAGGCATCGGCGTGCAACTATTGGAAAAGGAAAAGTGCTGTGGTGTCCCACTGATTGCGAACGGCTTTCATAGTAAGGCTCGTCGCAATGCAGAACTAAACATTAAAAATATAGAAGAGGCCGTTATTGAGCGGGGTCATACAGTGCTTTCAACGTCTTCAACTTGCTCATTTACGCTCAAGCAGGAATACCCGCATGTTTTGGGCGTTGAAAATGATCATGTCAGCCATCGTATTGAATACATCACTAAGTTCCTTTTAAAGGAGTTTATGAATGGTAATACGTTGAATATGAAACCGCTCAACAAACGGGTCGTATACCACACACCTTGCCATCTTGAACGAAGTGGTAATGTCATATTCACTTTGGAAGTGCTAAAACAAATACCTGGATTGGAATTAATCGTCCTTGATAGTGAATGCTGTGGTCTGGCAGGAACCTATGGTTTTAAAGAAGAAAACTATGATGTTTCCATGAAAATTGGCCATCATCTATTTGAGTCGATCAAATCAGCCGAAGCAGACTTTGCTATTACTGATTGCGAAACCTGCAAATGGCAAATCGAAGAGAACACACACCTAGAGACTATCCATCCAGTCACATTACTGGCAATGGCCATAGCCCATTAGCTTGTCGCACTGAGGGTACGTCAATAATTGAGATGTGCGTTGAGGATAGATTGTAGATTGCCACTCTTTTTGATGACTTTCAGACCTTCATTGAAAGTCATCAAGTTCTGTACGCTTTCAGGATTTTGATTGGGCAGCAACAGGTGCAGTGTATTCACAAAAAGAGGCCTAGGGTGGTAAGCCAGAAGCTCTCTTTCCGACTCTAGCCCTTCACTTTTAAGTACATAGTTGACGTGCGTAATGTACAGTGGTGACACATCAATAGTCCCTGCGAGCAGTTTCTTGATGTTTTCAGCTTCATCATGCACTCGTTCAACGACCAATGTTCCACTTTGCTCCGCTTTTTCAAACGGTTCACCGTAATAGCCACCAATCAAAGCGCTCACCTTCAAACCTTCCAGGTCTTCCACGCTATCCCAGTCGAATGTCTTGTCTACTTTGTAGAAGAAATGCGCGTTTATCTTATACACAACATCACTTATCAGAAATGACTCTTGGTACTCCTCATTCAGCTCCCATAACGCTGTTGCATCAGCCTTCCCCTGCGCTGCGAAATCAAATGCCTCTTTCCAAGTTGGCAAGTGGACATACTTTACTTCTACATTTTGAGTTTTAAATGCAGCAGTAACAATTTGGGCGTTAATACCATAACCAGGCAATTGTTTAGAGTGATATGGAGGATACTCACCACCAACGGCAATGGTAAGAGTCATCGCAGATGCTGACATTGGAGAGACGATAAAAAGTAAGTGGGCAAAAAATACGCCAAGGGGCTTTGATAAAAACTCAGACTGATGGAGCATAAACTCTCCGCTACACTAAATGGCTAAATACAACCCGAAGAAACGACATCAGGTTGTATTTGAAGAGTCTAGCTTTGGCTTTTGAGTTACGCTAATTTTTGGTCAGTTATTCGAAACGATAAACAGGACTTCTACTCGTCTGTTACAAGCTTTTCCGGCGCTGGTTGTGTTTGAACATGCTGGCACATATTCACCGTAGCCGCGTGTGTAGATAGAATTCATTGCCACATTATTGCTAACCAGTTGTTTTTTCACAGCTTTGGCGCGTTTCATTGAAAGTGAGTCATTAAAAGTCGGCGCTCCAGTACTGTCTGCGTGCCCATCAATCACAATATCAATTCCTGGCTGTGTTGCTAAGTATCGGCCCATCATGTCCAGCCAATACATAGAGTCCGGTTTCACCATTGACGAACCCGTATTGAATTTGATTGTATCGGTTAACTTAACCATGATGTGATTACCCGGCAGTACCTCGTAGTCCACACCATTTTTCAATAGGAAACTTTGCAAATCACTGTAGCTCGTGGTGCGCATCTGCCCCATTGGTCCTTTCACACCAGACGAAGCCAGTTGAGGCGCGTCACCCCAATTCGGGTATCGTACTTCGAAATCTGTTTTTGGCGCAGTCTCTAGCATGTCATCCGTTAGATAACTCATTTCTTTAGCCAGATTGCCACAACCAGTGAGGAGCAAGAGCAAAGGTAAGGCAAGATATTTCATTGATCCACCATTCGTTTCCGTTTCGATACATCATTTATATCGGCAACTTCTGGAATACTTTAATTATAATTTAACCCTTTGCTTATCGCCTGTTGACGACTTAACGTTCTGAAATGATTTAATAAGCATTTCGCGCGGTTTGCTATTTAGTTACTAGCCGTGAAAGAGTAAAATCCGCCTACCGTGATCTCGCTGAAAACACAGCGTGAACAGCGATAATAAAGAGAACACACTATGAAAAAGATAATGACCTTACTGACCATCGCATTTGCCGCTCTCTTGGCTGGTTGTGCAGATAGCGATGTCCCACAGGAAGGTAAGCAATTCCAAAAACTTCCTGTCAACTTATCGACCTTTCGCTTACCTCAAGTGACTGAAGTTTTCTCACTCAATTGTGGCCACTGTAAAAAGATGGAATCAGTTTTGCCTCAATTGGAAGAGCTCACCAAGCAAAACATTGGCAAGATCCACGTGACGTTTAACGAAAGTGCACAAGTTGGCGCCATGATCTATTACACCGCCGAAATGCAATTGGGCAAAAAGCCAGAACCATCAATGATGGATGAATTGTTTACCGCGGCTCAAATGGGCGACGGCGCAACAATGGCCGAGAAAAAGCAAGCCATCGATGATGCCTTCCATTCTCGCGGACTAATCAGCCCTTACGAACTCAAAGAAGATCAGCAAAAACAGTTATTCAGAGCGATGCAAGTCGCTGAAGACATCACTGAAAAAGGTCAAATTAATTCAGTTCCAACCTTTATCGTAAACGGTAAATATATGGTGCTGACATCCGGTCACAAAGATGTTGAAGACATCGCCAAGACCATTAACTATTTAACTAAAAACAACCCTAAGTAAAAACGGAAAGGACTCATGTCTAAAATAATCATCCCAATCGTCGTTTTAGTGCTAGCTGGCTTTATGATTTATCGCACTATGGTTACCAGCAAAGCGGGCGAGCAAAACTTTGCAGCAGGCCAAGCATTTCTTCTTGAGAATGGCGAAAAAGAAGGTGTGGTAACAACGGAAAGTGGCCTGCAATACCTTGTGCTAAACAAAGGCACTGGCACAGTAAATCCAACCGCGAAGAGCAAAGTGAAGGTGCATTATCACGGTACGCTAATCGATGGCACTGTGTTCGACAGCTCTGTTGAGCGTGGTGAACCGATTTCATTCGCTCTCAACCAAGTGATCAAAGGTTGGCAAGAAGGCCTAACCTACATGGTTGAAGGTGACAAGTTCCGCTTGTTCATTCCTAGCCCTCTAGCCTATGGCAAAGGTGGAAGTGGCCCAATTCCACCAGCGTCAACGCTAATATTTGATGTCGAGTTGTTGGAAATCCAATAACCAAAAAGGCCAATCATTCGTGATTGGCCTTTTTTCTATGCAAGCTCTTTTAACTCTCTGCAAAGATGCTTGTTTAAATGTTGCTGAATAAAGTTAACATCAGCCTTATAAAAATCGTGCGTTGGAATCTCATCTGCTGTCATCCAGTGGTAGATTTGCTGCCTTTCTTCAGAATGAGCGATAGGTTGCGCTGATTCACCTGCATGAAGAACAACGTAGTAAATTCTTCCACCATACTCATTAATATCGCTATACGTGGCGACGTGAGATAGTCCACTCAAGTGAGTCTCTTCATGCAGCTCTCTGATGGCGGCATCTGTACCAGACTCATTGCTGTCCACTTCACCGCCGGGAAATTCCATGATCATACCTTGAGTATTTCGGTGACGCTCCTGAATCAGAACTTTTCCATCTCTGATGACTACTGCCATCGATAAATGCTTCATTGGGGGCTCCTTGGATTAAGCTGACTTCATCGGCGTTCTAGCTCAGACGCTTATGTTTTTAGATTTGAAATGTCTGAAGCCGATTCAAGATTGTAAGAACCCGCGAAGGGTAACCGAATATGCATTTAAGTTCTTGCTCGCCTTCAAAAAACGAAATGTAAAACAATAAAAAACGGCACCTTGTTAAAGGTGCCGTTTTGCTCAATGATTTAATGGCTATTTATGCTTTTTCTGAACAAACTTCTTACTCACATCAACCACCGCGACATCTTTAAAGAAGCTGCGCCCGAGGAGTAATGGAAACTTCAAATGAGTGCGGTCTGCAAGCGTGAATTCTGTTTTCTCTTTCAGATCACCAATTTGAATCCATGATTCGACTACAGCACGACGCTCTGATTTTTCCGCACTAGACTGGCGAATCTTAACCCAACGTTCAACGGGAAGAGCAATCTCTTTACTCTTAACCCCATCATGCTCAATTTTGAACTTAACCCAATCTTTGCCATCACGTTCGAACTCGACCACGTCTGTAGCGCTGATCGATGAGGTTGTCGCACCAGTATCAATACGAGCTTTGAAATTCTCTTCAAGTCCTGGAACGTAAACCCATTCTTGCTCACCAAGAATCAGTTTTCCATCTGATGTTTTCTTTGGTTGCGGTTTTGGCTTAGGTTTTGGTTTTTCTTCTGGCTTCACTTCCGGTTCGGGTTCCGGCTCAGTTTCTTTCTCTACTTCTCTTTCTGGCTGCTCTACTTTAGGCTCTTCAATCTGTGGCTTCTGCTCTGGCTCTGCTGGCTGTTGGCCTGTCGTTGAACATGCCATCAAACCACCACTTAGCATAACTGGAATTAGAACCTTCCATGTTTTGTTCATTCGATCACCTAACTCAATAACAAGATACGACCGCTTTAAAAAAGGCCCACATCAGTGTGAGCCTTAAAGCGAAACTTAAGACACTTTAACTATCGCATCGGCTACGTAAGGAATATCTTTTTCAGTCAGACCTGCGATGTTAATTCGACCATCCCCAACACCATAAATACCATATTCTTCACGGAGTTGCGTCATTTGGTCTTGAGTAAAGCCTAGCACAGTAAACATGCCTTTGTGGCTTTCAATGAAATCGAAATGTGAAGTATTATGGGTATTTCTCAATTCATTACACAAAGTTTGACGAAGATTGAGCAAGCGCTGCTGCATTTCGCTCAGTTCCTGCTTCCAGACGCCTGTCAGCTCTTCGCTTTGCAGGATGGTTTTGACTAATGCCGCACCGTGATCTGGCGGCATTGTGTAAGTAGCACGTGCGAGCGTTAACAGCTTACCTTTTGCATTGCCAACATCCTGTAATGATTTGCCAACCACTATAGCAGCACCCGTACGCTCACGGTAAAGACCAAAGTTCTTTGAACAAGACGTGGTAATCAACATCTCTTCAACGTTATCAGCCATAAAACGTAAGCCTTTGGCATCTTCTTCCAGTCCGTCGCCAAAACCTTGGTATGCAATATCGACAAATGGAGTAAACCCGTTTTTCTGCGATAACTCCGTCACCGCCTGCCAAGCAGAAAAGTCGATGTCAGCCCCAGTTGGGTTGTGACAACACCCGTGCAGAAGGACCACATCTTTTGGTCCCGCTTGAGACAATTCTTCTAACATTCGCGCTGTATCAACCTGTTTGGTTTCAGGGCTAAAGTAGCTGTACAACTTCACTTTAAGACCCGCAGCTTCCATAACAGGACGATGGTTAACGTAGCTAGGGTTTGAGATCCAAACCGTCGTTTCAGGCTGAGCGACTTTCATCAGGTCGCCTAGCATACGCAGTGCACCACTGGCACCCGGCGTTTGGATGGCTGCAACGCGTTCCATGGCTGAAGTACCTGACAGAAGCAAATCAACCATACTTTGGTTGAACTCTTCACAGCCAGCCAAGCCAACGTAAGATTTCGTTTTTTGCGTTTCAACCACAATATCCTGTGCTTGAGATATTGCTTTCATGACTGGTGTTTCACCAGTACTGTTTTTGTAGACGCCGATACCTAAATCCACTTTGTCAGGACGAGGATCATTACGGTAAGCGACTGATAAAGAAAGGATAGGATCCAGTGTAGGTGTTGGTAAATGAGAGAACATGAAAGTCATAACCCTTTGAAATTCAAGTAACGGTGTTCAACTTATCACTTAATCCCCTAATTCAGAAATAAAATTTTAGTGCCTAAGAGCAAAACAGGATAAAAACCTTTTATTGTTAACATATTTGCAACATCAAGAGACCAGCCAGAATATAACACTAAGAGTTACAGCTAAATCTTGAATCGGTGAATAATCTGATTGGAGCTACCACGCCACTCTAGGTTGAGATCCTTTTTCTCTTGCTCAAACTTGCCGTCAATTAAAACATCAATTAGTGCGACCACTTCTTGTTGCTCTACCGTCAATTCGGCTAGCGTATAACCTGTCCACATCCAGATATCTTTGTCTGGGCACTCTTGGCGTACACGTTTTACCAACCGAAGAACATCAGTAACATTGGCTGGATGGAGTGGATCGCCACCGGATAGCGAGAGCCCACGTCTCTTAATACGGGTATCTTTTAAGTCCTGCAGAATCTGGTCTTCCGCTTGTTGAGTAAACAATACCCCTGAGTCGAGTCGCTGTGTCGATTGGTTATAACACCCACGGCACTGATGTATGCAGCCAGAGACAAACAGAGTACAACGCGTACCCGGCCCGTTAACCACATCCACAGGATAGTACTGGTGGTAGTTCATGACGTTTTCCGATGTTGGATATTTGAGAAAATGCTTTCGTGTTGATGATAAAGGGCAAGTGACTTCCCGCCCCATATTCATCACCGAATGAATTCACACATTGGCTTTATAGATGCTTAACTCGGCGCTTTACTTCTTCTTGCTTACCAAAGTTGAACGGCCTCGCATCAGGACTGCCCAGATAACCACACACTCTGCGGGTTACAGAGACTTTGGTAGAGTCGTGATTACCACAGCTAGGACACGTAAACCCTTTGCTCGTACAGTCAAATTCGCCGCTGTAACCACACTCATAACACTCATCGATTGGTGTATTGGTACCGTAGTAAGGAACTCGGCTGTAGCTATAGTCCCAAACGTTTTCCAACGCTTCCACATTGCGCTGCATGTTAGGAAATTCGCCGTAACAAATAAAACCACCACTCGAGATCTGCGGGTAAGGCATTTCAAAGTCGATTTTGTCGTATGGGTTGACCTTTTTCTCTACATCGAGATGGAAACTGTTCGTGTAGTAACCTTTCTCTGTAACACCTTCCAATACACCAAACTCTTTCGTATCAATGCGGCAGAATCGGCTACATAAGTTTTCACTAGGTGTGCCATACAAACTGTAACCATAACCCGACTCTTCGGCCCATTGGTTTACCTTATCTTTAAGGTGCTTGATGATATCGAGCGCTTTCTGACGAAGCTCTGAGTTGTCATAAACATGTGTCTGATTGCCATACAAAGCATTAATGGTTTCATGAACACCTATGTAACCCAAAGAAATAGACGCGCGGCCGTGTTTAAAAATGTTAGCAATAGGCTCATCAGCCTTTAGGCGAACGCCACAAGCGCCTTCCATATAGAGAATGGGTGCAACACGGGCTTTCACATTCTCTAACCTAGCAATGCGTGTCTCTAAAGCGCGGCGTGCGAGTTCTAACTTCGTATTCAAAATCTCATAAAACTTGCCCTCGTCACCTTTTGCTTCAATCGCAATTCGAGGAAGATTGAGACTAACAACGCCTAAATTATTGCGCCCTTCATGGATCAACTCACCATTCTCCTCGTAGGTTCCTAGGAAACTACGACATCCCATTGGCGTTTTGAATGAACCCGTTACCTCAACCACTTTTTCGTAGTTAAGGATATCTGGGTACATACGTTTTGATGCACACTCAAGTGCCAGCTTCTTGATGTCATAGTTAGGGTCGTCGGCTTTATGATTCAAACCATCTTTGATCCCGAAAACAAGCTTAGGGAATACGGCCGTTTTACGGTTTTTGCCTAATCCAGCGATGCGATTTTTAAGAATCGACTGTTGGATCAGTCGAGAAGCCCAACTGGTACCAAGGCCAAATCCGAAGGTGACAAAAGGTGTCTGACCATTGGCGGTATGCAGCGTATTCACTTCGTATTCCAGAGACTGAAAAGCGTCATAACACTCTTTTTCAGTGCGAGCGCGTGCAAACGCTTCAGGTTCATGAATGTCCCATTCCTGAGCAATGTTAAGGTGCTTTTCGTAGCTGGCCATAACATAAGGTTCAAGCACTTCGTCAATACGGTTGATCGTCGTGCCGCCGTATATATGGCTGGCAACTTGAGCGATGATTTGTGCGGTAACTGCAGTTGCTGTAGAAATCGATTTTGGCGTATCTATCTCCGCATTCCCCATTTTGAAACCATGGGTCAACATGCCTTTTAAATCGATTAACATGCAGTTAAACATCGGAAAGAACGGAGCGTAGTCCAAATCGTGATAGTGAATATCGCCTTGCTCATGTGCCTGAACAATATCGCGTGGCAGTATGTGCGTTTTAGCGTAATGCTTAGCAACAATCCCCGCCAATAAATCACGCTGAGTCGGGATAACCTTGCCATCTTTATTCGCGTTTTCGTTAATCAGATCGACATTGCTTTCTTCAATTAACCCTTCGATCTCGCGAGTCAAAGCGCTTTGCTTCTCTCGTGCAATATCGCGATCATGGCGGTACTCGATGTACGAGCGTGCGAGTGACTTATAAGGCCCTTGTATTAACTCATTTTCCACCAACGTCTGAACTTCCGTTATATGAACTTCATCGTGATCTTTAAGCTGCAGCTCCACCGCTAGTGCGACATTCAGCGCGTATATAGCGATTTCTTTATCTACATGCTCTGCCGCTGCTTCAACAGCAGCCTGAATGCGATCCCTGCTAAACGGAGCTCTAGAGCCGTCACGCTTGATTACGATTGGTTTCACCTTCTCTCCTTACCCTTTACATACTCACAGACTTATCCACAAATACACTATATAGGGTTATTTTTTATTCTATCGACACAATATGTTGTGGCGTATTTAACGAGATGAACCAAGCTCGTGTATTGATTTCGATCAATAAAATTAGGCCCTAGATTAAGATCAAATCGATCTTAGTGGCAGTGATCTCAGCTTGAAAGAAATGTATGAAAAAAGTGATTTTTATTGGATTTTAACTTGCTTTTTGTTGAGGACTTATAGAATAAAGGCTGTACCTGAGAACAGAGTTTATAGAGTATGACTAACACTAAATTCAA
This sequence comes from Vibrio sp. B183, assembly GCF_000740665.1. Taxonomy (NCBI): domain Bacteria; kingdom Pseudomonadati; phylum Pseudomonadota; class Gammaproteobacteria; order Vibrionales; family Vibrionaceae; genus Vibrio; species Vibrio sp. B183. The sequence goes on from NZ_JPQB01000014.1 coordinate 92,277, forward strand.
AGCGATTTTGGCTATCCTGTTGATAACGACCTCAACCGCTTCTTTTGCCTCCTCCTCCCTTACAGTCACAGCATGGAATTTGGAGTGGCTGACATCTCACCCTTCAGACAAATTTTCAGAATCCCAGCGAAGCAAACAAGATTTTCAGGCACTCGCTGGGCACTTTTCGACAATCGATAGTGATGTACTTGCTTTCCAAGAAGTGAACGACCAACAGGCTTTGCGTAAAGTGGTTGGAGATGGTTATCGCGTATATTTCTCAGACCGTGCATCAGACGCCTATATGGAGCAACAGTTTGACGAGATCAACCAATTTACGGGATTTGCAGTCAAAGAAGATATTGAGGTGGCGGATAAGCCAGACATTCAACTCGATCAAAGAAAGAACAGTAAACTCCGATTTGGCACTTACATTGTACTCAACCCAAATGGCTCACAACCCATACATGCCCTGTCTGTCCATCTAAAAGCTCGCTGTAGCGGAGCCTATAAAAACAACCGGGACTGCAAAATACTCAAATCGCAGGGCAAAGCGTTAAACCAGTGGATCAGTGAACGAGAGCGACATGGAGAGAACTACGCCATACTGGGCGACTTCAACCACAACCTCAGTTACAACGGAGATTGGTTATGGGAAGTAATTTCTCACTCTTCACAAGCCGTACTGGCGACAAAAGGCACGTCGGCAACATGTAAGGTGCGTTCACGCAAGAACCCGAATAAGACGCACCAGTTTCGCTCCCTTATCGATCATATTGTTGTGAGTCCCGGGTTGACCACCGCTCAAACCAATCAAGATGTTTTTCCCACTTCATTGGTTCTCCAACAACATTTAAGTGACCACTGCCCTATCAGCACCCAACTAACTAACAAGGCGCTCTTATGAGCGCCCTATTATCAGTGTTGCGAGATCATTTGGGTGCTCGGTGCAGTCACATACTTAGCCAGTAAGGACCCCGACACCATAGATGCTATGAAGATAACGATATCAAGATTACCAAACGCTAAACTCGTAATGGCAGGGCCTGGGCATATACCTGCGAGTCCCCAGCCAACTCCAAACAATGCTGCGCCGCAGATGAGCTTACTGTCCAGCTGCACTTTCGTAGGCAGAGACAACACATCGCCGGACAGTGCTTTGGCTTGAGGTTTTATCAAAAAGTGATAGGCCGGAACAAATACGAGTAACGCGCCCCCCATTACAAATACTAAGCTTGGATTCCATGCTCCAGTAACATCTAAAAAACCAATCACATTCTCTGGATTTGTCATACCTGACAGCGCCATACCAATACCAAAAAGCAGACCACTTACTAATGCAGAGATTCGAAGAGTAGCGTTACCCATAGCGATTACCTTAGCGAATATAGACAGTCAGAGCCGCGACTACCATAAAAATGGCTGTGGCGACGATTGAACGAAAGGAGAATCGACCAACACCACATATGCCGTGCCCGCTGGTGCAACCGTTGCTTAGTCGAGTCCCAAACCCAACCAGCAAACCTGCTATTACCAGAACAAAAGTGGAAATAGATTCGGTGCTTGGTATTTCGATACCAATCACCATTACACTTAGAGCCCCACCCGAAACCATGCCGATAAGAAACAACAGACGCCAGAAAAGATCATTACGTTTTGGTGAGAACACACCGTTGACGATGCCACTGATTCCCGCCACTTTACCATTAATCATCAACAGCATAGTTGCTGACAGCCCCAGCAACACGCCCCCGATCAATGATAGCCAAGGAAAAGACTCAAATGCCATGATTACCTCCGACAAAAGACCGAGTGGAAACACTGAATTAAAGCTTCGATGCGCGAGTCAGCCAGTGAGTAAAACACTTGTTGAGACACCTTACGGCCCTTAATCAAATTGCTTTTACGTAATACCGTCAGATGCTGAGAAAATGCAGACTGACTGAGGAGAGAATTGCTTTGCAGCTCCCCAACGCCAATTTCACCTTGAGTGAGTTGGCAAAGGATCATTAGTCGAACCGGATGAGCCATGATCTTAAGAATATCCGATGCTTCCTCTGCACTTTCCCTCATCTCCATGATATCAATTGTGTTTGGATTCATATCGCCTTTACATTAGGTGTTACTAAATTACCTCAAATTGTACGTAACTCATTACATTAGTCAACCCTAAATTAGATGGTTCACATTTAGACTATTTTAGTTTAGCATTAGCTAATATTTACTACATCAAGACCCATTCTTATAGGTATTCACTATGACTAAGATTGTTATCGTAGGTGGCGTTGCCGGAGGAGCTTCAGCGGCCGCTAGGGTGCGCCGCTTAAGTGAAAGCGCAGAAATCATTATGTTTGAACGCGGCGAGTTTGTTTCATTTGCCAATTGCGGTTTGCCTTACCACATCGGTGGCGAGATACAGGATCGTAGCAAGCTTTTACTTCAGACACCCGAGAGCTTCCTTGCTCGTTTTAATGTTGATGTACGTGTCATGAGCGAAGTTATTTCTATCAATCGACAAACTAAAACCGTTAGCGTCAAGAACCTCATTGATAACAAGGATTACAACGAAAGTTATGATTTCTTGCTATTGAGTCCAGGAGCTGCGCCTATCGTCCCTCCAATTCCCGGTATTGAAAATCCACTCACCCACTCTCTTCGAAATATCCCCGACATGGACCGTATTATTCGAACTATCGAGATGAACAAACCTGAGCACGCAACAGTTGTAGGTGGTGGCTTTATCGGATTAGAAATGATGGAAGCCTTTCATCAGCGTGGAATTAAAACAACGCTCATCGAGCAAGCAAATCAAGTCATGACGACGGTGGACAAAGAAATGGCGGGTTTTATTCACGAAGAGATTCGAAACCAAGGTATAGATCTGCGCTTAGGCGTTGCTTTGGAATCTGTTCAGCACATTCCAAATGATCACATTTCTACTCTCGAATCTGGAGAAGATGAAGCACACCAGCACTTAAGCGGTGAGCTAGACTTGACGCTCAACAATGGCGACACAATCAGAACTGACATTTTAGTCATGGCCATTGGCGTGAGGCCAGAGATCAAGCTCGCTCAGCAAGCAGGGCTTCAAATTGGTCAACTCGGCGGTATCTACACCAATGAGATGATGCAGACGAGCGATCCTTCTATATATGCCGTTGGTGACGCAATCGAAGAGAATGACTTTGTCACGGGCACACAAACCTTAGTTCCTTTAGCCGGTCCAGCTAACCGCCAAGGTCGAATGGCGGCTGACAACATGCTAGGACGCAATGAAACTTACCAAGGAACACAGGGGACTGCTATTTGTAAGGTTTTTGACCTGGCCGTAGCGTCTACTGGTCAAAACGAGAAACAACTTCAGCGTGATGGTATCGACTATGAAAAAGTCTATGTACACACCGCAAGCCACGCAAGCTACTACCCTGGAGCCGAAACAGTATCGTTTAAAATGCTGTTTGACCCTAAATCTGGCAAAATTTTCGGCGCACAAGCCGTGGGTAAAGATGGTATCGATAAGCGTATTGACATAATGGCAGTAGCACAGCGTGCTGGGATGACGGTAGAGCAGCTTCAGCATCTCGAACTGACTTATGCACCGCCTTTTGGCTCGGCAAAAGATGTCATCAACCAAGCTGCATTTGTAGCAAACAACATCATTAAAGGTGACGCAACAGCGATACATTTCGATGAAATTGACAGCCTATCCGAAGACCAAATACTGCTTGACGTACGCAACCCTGCAGAACTTGAGAACAATGGTTTTATCGAGGGAGCGCTCAATATTCCTGTCGACCAACTACGACCACGCATGAGTGAATTACCGAAAGACAAAGAGATCGTTATTTACTGTCAGGTAGGTCTACGTGGCAACGTAGCTTATCGTCAGTTAGTGAATAATGGTTACAGAGCAAAAAACTTAATTGGTGGGTATCGAACTTACCTGTACTCGAAAAGGTAATTGAACCTACCAACAGCAGGGAGCATTTCGCTCCCTGCATAGTATTCTCATCATTATCGACAATTCACTCAACCGTTATACAACTTAAATATTTCTTTCACATTTTTTCCGTAGTATCAGCGCGTTATTTCACGGAGGAACAATTTTGTTTACTGCTCATAAATTGGCTACTTTGGCCGCTTGCACTGCTATCGCTCTATCGGGCTGCACTTCTCAGCAAAACACTCAACTAGCTCCGGAATGTAACATCTCCGAAAAGCCCGAAATATCTGAATCTTCCATCACTGGGTTAACACTCTTAGGTACTTACGTTGCTGACAGCCAGTTTGATACTTCAGCAGCTGAAATCGTTGCTTATGATGAATGCAGCGATCAATTGTTTGTGGTTAATGCTCAAGCAAAACGTGTCGACGTGATGGCTTTAGATACACAAAATCGTCCCACTAAAACCGCGCACATTGATTTATCCACTGCTGGTAAAATGGCTGGCATTGAGATTGGTGCGGCAAACAGTGTCTCCGTTCACAATGGCTTAGTTGCTGTCGCGATTGAAAATCAAGTGAAACAGAAAAATGGCCTAATTGCTTTGTATAAAGCAGAAACACTTGAGCTTGTTAAGACTTACCCTACAGGCGCACTGCCGGATATGGTGTCTTTCTCTAAAGATGGTCGATACATTGCAACTGCGAATGAAGGTGAGCCTAATGCCGATTACACCGTTGATCCAGAAGGCAGTATTACTTTAGTTGATCTTGCTTCGGGTATTGAACAAGCGAAAGTTAGCCAAATCTCCTTCAAAGCCTTCAATCAGGGAGAGTCTCGACACCATGAGCTCACTGATTCGGTCAGAATATCCGCGCCTGGCGCAACCGTCGCACAAGATTTGGAGCCGGAGTATCTCACTTTTTCTGATGACGGCTATTTGTACGTCGCTCTGCAAGAAAACAACGCCCTCGCTAAAGTGGATATCGAATCGGCTTCAATCGCATCTATCTATGGTTTGGGTGGAAAGAGCTGGGAAACTAACACTCTAGACGCCTCGAACAAAGATAAAAAACTCGGTCACTTCCATTCCTACCCTCAGCTAGAAGGGTTGTACATGCCAGATTCTATCGCCAGTTTCCAAGTCGATAGTCATACGTACATCGCAACGGCCAACGAGGGCGATGGCCGCGAGTATGGGTTCAAAACAACACAAAATGTCTGCGATGAGCGTGGTTTCGAGTGGGATGAAAATGATTTCTCAGGCACAGAGAAATACTCCAGCGAACAAGGTTTCTGTATCGCCTACAGCGATGAACTGCGTGGTAAAGACCTCGAAGTTGCTGCCTCCCACCCACTTAAACAATCACTCAGTGATAAAAAACAACTGGGTCGCCTAAAAGTGGTCAAGCCAACAAGAGCAATAGAGCAAGAAGATACAGTGTATAGCTTCGGCAGCCGCTCTTTTTCACTATGGAATGAAAACGGTGAGCTGGTGTTTGATAGCGGAGATGAGTTTGCAGACATAGTACACACGTTAGACTCAGAACACCTAAATAGCAGCAATGACAGTAACAATACGGCTGATGATCGCAGCGATGATAAAGGTGTAGAACCGGAAGCGATAGAAGTCGCCTCCATCAATGGTCGCCAGTACGCATTTATCGGATTGGAACGACAAGGAGGGATTATGATTTACGACGTCAGCACTCCCACGGCTCCTATGTTCATTAACTACGTTAATAATCGTGACTTCTCAAAGCCGGTTTGTACTCAAGTGTCTGAAGGTGAATGCGCTAACGGTACCTACAATTCTGAAGCTGGAGATTTAGGCCCAGAATCAATTCGCTATTTCACCCGCAGCGGCCAGCACCTACTCGCGGTGGGTAACGAGGTAAGCGGTACAACATCTATTTATCGCATTGAGCTTTAAAACTGAAAAGGCCACATCAAGTGGCCTTTCTCTTTCATGTTCATCTCGGCTTCATATCAGATACCTTCAACACAACCTGCGGCTGAACACCCTCAAGCTCCTGCAGGCAAATACCAATTTAAATTGGTTATAGTTCCACCACCACTTACCCACTTCGTTCAATATTTACAGCAATTTATAATGATTTAAGATTTTTCATAAACTACAAACACATCAATAAGCAGTGGTAACAACCTAAATTTAAACAACATCCAGCATAAACATCTACCCACAATTAATCACACCAACCATCCTGTAAGTTGTATGTTTTTTCACACATTTTGTGACATTCCTCTTTTTAACAAGGGATGATAGCGTTCACTTCCTATTTATAAATGTAACAACACATAGGAAGTATCAATGGCAGAACAAACCTTGCAAAGTAAGAAGCCGAACGGCTTTGCAAGCGCAATAGAAAAAGCCGGAAAGAAGATCCCTGACCCTATCATCATTTTTATGTTTCTGTTTGGGTTCAGTCTGGTCGTCACTTGGATTCTGGATGGCACCACTTTTCAAGCCGCAGGAAAAGCCGGGGGCTCAGTAGAATTCGCTATCAAAAACATGATGTCTGCGGAAAACTTCCGTTGGATGTTTGAAAACGCTCTACTTCAAAACTGGCTCGCATTTGGTCATGGTGTACTAGGCATTATTTTGATTGTCATGCTGGGTGTCGGTATCGCAGAAAATTCTGGGCTCCTCACCGCTGTCATCAAAAAAGTTGGCTTAAAAATCAGTGATCGCCTGCTTCCGTTATTAATTGTCTTCCTAGGCATTATGAGCTCGTTAGCCGCCGATGCGGGTTACTTAGTTTTGGTGCCGCTGGCTGGCCTGCTTTATGCCGGTTTAGGCAAAAACCCATTAATTGGTATGGCAGCTGCGTTTGCTGGCGTGTCTGCGGGCTTTAGCGCAAACTTGCTACCTGCGACACCCGTTGACGTCGTCGTTGGTGTTAACGCGAAGATCTTTGCAGAATCGCAAAACATTCCTTTCATAGGTATGACGGGAGAAATGCTCAACCCTGCGACCATGCACTACTTCTTCGTTTTGGTCTCGACATTTGTATTGGCTGCTGTTGGTGCAGTTATTACACAAAAAGTTGTTACGCCTCGACTAGAGAAAATGTCTTACCAGCTTCCTGAAGAGATCAACTTTGACGAGTTCGAAGTGACTAAGGAAGAACAGAAAGGTCTTCGTAGTGCGGGAATTGGCCTGATTGTTTCACTGCTTGCTATCTACGGCTTAGCGACTGGTCCTCTAGCGACGTACACAAACGAAGCAGGCAAAGAAGTTACGCCTTACCTAGATAACATCATTCTGCTTATCTCTATGGTATTTGCGGTAACCGGTTTATGTTTTGGCTATGCCACGGGCAAATTCACCAAGCTACAAGACGTAGTAACAGCCATGGTGAAACAGATGAACACCATGGGCTATGTTCTGGTTCTCACGTTTTTCTGTTACAACTTCCTTGCCCTGCTGAGCTATTCAGGCCTAGGTACTTATGTAACTTACCTTGGCGCTTCTACTCTGCAATCTATGGGCCTGCAAGAGTACCCTGCTCTTATGTTGATTGGTTTCATCATTACCACAGCGCTTATCAACTTGTTCGTTGGTGGCTTGACGTCAAAATGGATGCTATTAGGTCCAATTTTTGTTCCTATGCTGTATCAGGTAAACCCAAATATGACACCAGACTTAGTCTCTGCCGCGTACCGTATTGCTGACTCTTCTACTAACATCATCACTCCGATGATGAGCTATGCAGGCATCGTACTTGCCTTCATGCGCAAGTACAAACCAGAGCTAAGCTTTGGCGATGTGATTGGAATGATGGTGCCTTATTCAGTGGCTTTCCTGACCATATGGACTGGTGTACTGCTCATTTTCTTTGGTTTTAGCTTACCTCTTGGTTTCTAATCTCTACGTTGAGCAGTAAAAAAGCGCCTTATGGCGCTTTTTTTGTATTGAAGCCATACGATAAAATAAATATTTATCCGCCTTTCGTGAATTTTTCATTTATCAACGCCTTCAGCCTCGTTAGTGACAATTTAATAAAATTAATTATTCACCAAAGATAACTATATAAATAACAGTACAGTCAACAACAAGAGGTGACCTTGTTTACATATTGTGTTGATACATGAATCCAGATCTTGCCGATCAAAAAATAGCCATTGCATTTAATAACACTTAGTTATATTTTGTTTCGAAACATTAATATTTTATAAAAATAAAATGAAACTTGTCAGTTGTCTGTTAACACTTCTTTCTTCTGCTGTTATTGCAAATCCACTTCCTAACGATGAGAAGCTTCTTGATTCTTTAATCGAACGAGGTGTTATTTGTGGTAATCAAACCTTTGAAGAAAAACAGGAATCTTTACAGATTTATCTCGCTAACAGATTCGACAAAAATAAACCTAATAATAAAAACAATAATAATACAAATACTCAAAGTAACCCGACTGAAACAAAATGCATCTCAGCAAATAAAAATAAATAAGCTGTAAATTCATTTATCAATCTTCCCTTTGATTAGGGATTTTGTTGTTCACGCAACGTTATACCCACTTTATTAAGTGGGATTTGGCAATCAGAATATAATAAGGAAATAATATGAGTCCTATGAGGAAAACACTGCTGGCGACAGCGGTGATGACCCTTTTTAGTGTCAGTGGTCACGCCAAAACACCTATAGATTTAGGTGTCATGAACGAAGAGAAAATAATCGAGATGCTGGTCCGAAAGGGTCTTCTTGATGAAAACTCTTCCGTTGACGATCAAAAAACGGCACTTAACAAATACCTCAACGCGAAACTCAACAATGGCTTTAAAGGTGACGCGCAATTCGGTAAGAAAGCACTCGAACAACGCGCTAAGATCCTAAAATCAATAGAAGCAAAGAAAGGTCAACATAGAGCACACATGTTCGCTTTTGATTTATCTCAGAAGCGTACAGACAAGGTGTTAGCTGTATTGGTTGATTTCCCAGACTTACCATGGAATGACAACCGATTAACGTCTGACCATACCGAAATGCTCTACGATAGCTACAAACCTGAACACTATCAGAATCTGCTTTTCTCTGGCGCTGGTTACCTTGGGCCGAATGGCGAAAACCTCATCTCGATGCGTCAGTACTATGAGAGTGAATCTGGGGAAAGTTATAGCGTTGCTGGTCAAGCTGCAGGCTGGTACCGAGCTTCAAAAGATGCTTCATTCTATGGTGGTAACTCACCAACAACAGACAACGATCTTAATGCTCAGGAACTAGTTCGTGAAGCGCTGAACCAGTTAGCACAAGATCCAAGTATTAACCTCGCCGACTACGACATCGAAGACCGTTATGACTATGACGGCGATGGCAACTTCCGTGAACCGGATGGCGTTATTGACCACTTAATGGTGTTCCATTCTTCCGTTGGTGAAGAAGCCGGCGGCGGTGTATTGGGCGACGATGCTATTTGGTCACACCGTTACAACCTTGGCAAGTACCATGTGCTTGAAGGCACCTCGAGTACTCTACCTGGTCGCTTTGACGGAAAGTACGCTGCATTTGATTACACTATTCAGCCTATTGATGCCGCAGCAGGTGTTTGTGCACACGAATACGGCCACGATTTAGGCTTGCCAGATGAATACGACACTCAGTACACGGGCAAAGGCGAACCTGTTTCTTACTGGTCAATCATGTCTTCAGGTAGCTGGGCTGGCAAGATTGGCGGCACACAGCCAACTGCATTCAGTTCATGGGCAAAACAGTTCCTTCAAGAATCGATTGGTGGTAAATGGATTGCGAACCAAACCATTTCGGTAGACGACCTGACTCCAAAAGGCGAAGAAATCACTCTTCACCAGACTATCGATAACGATAAGCAGAATATGGTCCGTATTGACCTGCCTGTAAAACGTACCGAAGGTCATAAGCCTTTCTCAGGTAACTACAGCTTCCATTCAGGTAAAGGCGACGATCTTAAGAACAAGATGTCTCGTCAGCTGACTCTGCCTGAAGGTACTAGTGTCAAACTAGCGTTTAAAGCTTGGTATCAGATTGAAAAAGACTACGATTACGCTCGCGTGCTAATCAATGGCCAACAGATCGCTGGTAACATCACAACGATGGATGATCCATACAATACGGGGCTTGTACCTGCTATTGCAGGTGAATCTGACGGTTGGGTTGATGCAGAGTTTGACCTATCACAATGGGCAGGCCAAACCGTCGAATTGAGCTTCGATTACGTGACGGATGGCGGACTAGCGATGGAAGGTCTGCACATCGATAACATTTCGATTGAAGCTGACGGCAGTACGACCTTGATCGACGATGCCGAAGGAAAATCTAGCTTTGCGTTCAATGGATACCGTCTAAACGATGGCTTCAACGAAGCGGCACATTACTACCTACTTCAATGGCGTAGCCATAACGATGTGGACGAAGGTCTGAACAACATTAAACGCTTCGGCAAATTAATGTCATTCGAGCCGGGTCTGATTGTTTGGTATGTCGATGAGTCAATGACCGATAACTGGGTTGGCAAACACCCTGGTGAAGGTTGGCTTGGTGTTGTCGATGCGGACCAAAATGCAATGATTTGGGCTAATTCTGGCACTGCAGCACAAACTCGTTACCAAGTACGTGATGCGGCATTCTCAATGAATGACCAAAAGCCAATGCGTCTTGAGAACAGCGACGGTGATGTGCTGGAAGATGTCAGCTTGATTGGTAACGCTTACTTCGCGGACAATCAAGATTACTCAAATCCACAATCACCTGATGCTGGCCGCCTTCTGGCTGAACACGGTGTTCAAATTGAAGTGATCGAGCAAGCTGCCGACAATACCTATGGCGTAATTAAAGTATCGAAAGCGGAAGAACCTAACCAACTTCCAGTCGCAGCATTCACATTGTCATTGGATGGCCTAAATGTCACTGCAAGTAACTCTAGTTCCGATAGTGACGGTTCAATCGTTGCGTACAACTGGGACTTTGGTAACGGTGAGTCAAGCTCAGAGCAGTCACCTTCTTGGACTTACTTGAATGACGGCAGCTACACTGTCTCTCTAACTGTGACAGATGATCGTGGTGATCAGCATACTGCGACAGAAACCATCACAGTTGAAGCGAACAATGTACTTCCTACAGCAAGTGCACGTTACATTCATCTAGGTCGTTGGGTCACCATGTGGTCTACCAGCTCGGATCCTGACGGTCGCATCGTTGATACAGAATGGGTTCTACCAAACGGAAAAGTAAAACGTGGACGCGTATTTACCTCTATCTTCCCAAGCTACGGCAAACAGGAAGTTCGTTTAACCGTTATGGATAACAACGGCGATAAAGTATCTAAAATCATTACTGTCGATTTATAAGGATTTCTCCGTTCCTTAACTTCCCTACTCCTCTTATTTGAGTGAGATTTGAGCGCAACTCTAGTTGCGCTCTTTTTTTGCTTAAAACTCAGCTACTAATTACTTCTAATACTTCAACACTCAGTCAATATATTAATTCGCTTCATATTAATATTTTCCCCTCAATCTAAATTACATACTCTTAAAAATATTCTACCGTCTATAAATACATATATTATTAAAATAATTAAATTTCGTGATTCAAAGTCTTTACTAAAAGACATATTAATAATCCGTTCAATTCAACAAAATGCATAATAAGTTCAAAATTTGCACACATCGCTTATTTATTGAACCTAATTATTAACTACTCATTTCTGTATAAAGTTTGATCTTCATTCAATCCCAACTCATTTATCCAATGAATACTTTGACTACATCGTGGTAGGTATGCGATCAAAGATGAGTAAATACTCTACAATCAAAACAATAAGTGAATAATTATGAAAAAGACGTTAATTTTGGCTGGTTCCTTGTTGGCAGCACCAGCTTTTGCAGATGACCTACCCATGGCTCCTGAAGCAGTAAGCGCTAGTTACGCTGCTGAAGTACAAGCAAATCAAACATACACCTACGTTCGTTGCTGGTACCGTCCAGCCCAAAATCACGATGACCCTTCTACAGATTGGGAATGGGCGCGTGATGACAATGGTGATTACTACACAATTGACGGCTATTGGTGGTCATCCGTTTCATTCAAAAACATGTTCTACACCAACGCCACTCAAACTGACATAGAAAACCGCTGCAAAGAAACGTTAGGGGTTAACCATAACACTGCCGATCTTCTTTACTATGCATCTGACAACCGTTTTTCATACAACCACAGCATCTGGACAAACGACAATGCTGTAAACAATAAAATCAATCGCATTGTTGCCTTTGGTGATAGCCTGTCAGACACAGGGAATCTCTACAACGGCTCTCAATGGGTATTCCCCAACCGAAACTCGTGGTTCTTAGGCCACTTTTCTAATGGGCTTGTATGGACAGAATACTTAGCCCAAGCCAAAGGTGTGCCCCTATATAACTGGGCGGTTGGCGGTGCGGCTGGAACCAATCAATACGTTGCTTTGACGGGGATTTATGACCAAGTCACGTCATACCTGACTTACATGAAAATGGCTAAGAACTATAACCCTCAGAATAGCTTAATTACGCTTGAGTTCGGCCTCAATGATTTCATGAACTATGACCGTGAAGTCGCAGATGTTAAAGCGGACTTAAGTAGTGCAATGATCCGATTAACAGAATCTGGCGCAAACAACATCCTATTGTTTACCCTACCTGATGCCACTAAAGCGCCGCAGTTTAAGTATTCAACACAAGACGAGATTGATACGGTAAGAGCCAAGATCGTTGAGTTCAATGAGTTCATCAAAGAACAGGCAACACTCTACCAAACGAAAGGGCTTAACGTCGTACTTTATGATGCACATGATATATTCGACCAAATCACATCAAATCCTAAACAACATGGTTTTGAAAACTCAACCGATGCATGTTTAAACATCAATCGTAGCTCGTCAGTCGACTACCTCTACAGCCATGAGCTTACCAATGACTGTGCTTACCACAGTTCGGACAAGTATGTTTTCTGGGGGGTTACCCACCCTACAACTGCAACTCATAAGTACATTGCAGACGAAATCATTCAGACAAAGCTAAACCAGTTCAACTTCTAGCTAGGTCGGAAATCAAAAAAGGAGGCAGTTTACTTGCCTCCTTTTTCTAATTTTCATGCTTGGCTAAGCAGTCACACTTTTAGCCCTGAATACGTTAATGCCAAATAACGCGATAACAGCAAGCACAAACGGTAGCACGTAAATATTTAAATTCTCCCACCCTACCGTTGCTTCAAGCCAACCCGATAACAAAGCTGTAATTGTCACGCAGCTAAAGACAAAAAATTCGTTAAAGGCTTGGGCTTTAGATTTGTTGTGCGCGGCATACGATTGACTGAATAGCCCCGTTGCGGCGATAAACATAAAGTTCCAACCAACACCGAGTAAAACCAGAGCGAGCGAAAAATGCCAAATCGACTGACCATGGATATTAATCGCCACGCAAAGCACGAATAAAATACCTCCCGTCAGGATCATTTGTCTCGCGCCAAACTTTTCAATCAATTTACCGGTAAAAAATGCCGGTACGAACATCCCAAGCACGTGCCATTCGATAACACCTGCCGCCTTCTCGAAGTCGAAGCCACAACCTATCATCGCAAGTGGCGTGGCTGTCATGAGAATGTTCATCACGGCATACGCCACCATGGCAGCAAACACCGCCAACATAAAATTAGGCGCTTTGATGATTTGAAGCAGTGGCTCAGGGTTATCCTTAGCCGTTCCCGTATGATGCGCTGGGAACTGAATGGTCTGTAGTAAACACAATGCAATAATATTCAGCACGATCAATGACATGAAAGCACCCACATAAAGTGAATCACCTGTCATTTGTTGCGAGTACACAGCGAGGTTAGGCCCAAGGACGGCAGCCAACACACCACCAGCCATAGAGATGGATATAGCACGATGTCGTGCGCTTTCTTCACACACTTCAATTGCCGCAAAACGATACAAGGTACCAAACCCGATACCAATACCCAGCAAGAAGGTCCCGACACAGAACAGATAAAATTGTTCATTGGACAAAGCATAGGTCGCCACTGACGCACCGGTAATACCGACCAAATTACCTAAGCTAAACCCTTTTCGTCGACCAAATTTACCCATGATCAGAGAAGCTGGAATCGTTGCGCTCATCAGCCCAAGGAATTGCAATGCGACGGGCAAGGTGATCATACTTTCACTTGGCGCAATTTCCTTACCCACTAACCCAATCACAGATATGAGCAGGATATTGCCCGTCATCAGTAATGCCTGACAGAGTGACAGAATCCAAACATTCCTATTCACTTTAACGCCTCGCTAACCGCAGAGTTGGCGTGTATTTCAGTGGTATCGAACAATGGAATATCCGTATCTTGCTCTGAAATCAACAAGCCTATTTCGGTACAACCTAGAATCACGCCTTGTGCGCCGTCCGCAGAAAGATCCTCAATAATGGTTTTAAAATCTTGTTTCGATCTGGCGTTTATCTCACCAAGACAAAGCTCATTGTAAATGACATCATGAACAAGCCTTCGCTGAACACCATTTGGCACAATCACTTCTATTCCAAACTTATCTGTTAAGCGTTGCTTGTAGAATGACTGCTCCATTGTAAAGGCCGTGCCAAGCAAGCCAACTTTACTGATTCCTTGCTCTACCAGTTGCTGACCTGTCGCATCGGCAATGTGGAGTAACGGTATTGAGACAGCTTCTTCGACCTGACTCGCCACTTTGTGCATCGTATTGGTCGCAATTAGAAGAAAGTCAGCACCGGCCTTTTCAAGTGATTGAGCAGCTTCACTAAGAATAATTGCGGTTTTATCCCATTCACCTTTGTGTTGCAGAGCCTCTATCTCAGCAAAGTCGACGCTGTTCAGGATGAGTTTAGCTGAGTGCAAACCGCCTTTTTCGGCCTTAACTCTCTGATTTATTTGCTTGTAGTAACTTGCTGTTGATTCCCAGCTCATTCCACCAATAATACCGATTGTTTTCATCACGACTCCCTTCACGTAGATATTCCACTAATTAATCAAATGCATAACAAAATTACAAACAAAATAAAATGAGTCAGGATTATTACTCTCCTCCCTCACCCTAAAATTCTCACCCCATAAAAAAACCCTGAGCTGTTCACTCAGGGTTTTTGTCTTTTTAGTAACATCAGGCTAGCTAGTCACTTCTTCTTTTACGGGAAGTACTTGCTTCACATAGTCTCCCGGTGCAGGCCCTAGTACAGGGAACTGTTCGTTACCTGTACTGAACGGCTCAACTTGCTCTTCAGGGCTAAAGCCCAACAACCATTGATGCCAATGTGTCCACCAAGAGCCTTCAGTATGAGTGGCATTACTTAGCCATTCATCAGCACTCTCGTCCAAGCTATCGTTGGTCCAAAAACCGTACTTGTTCTTCGATGGGTGGTTAACGATACCAGCAATGTGGCCAGACTCACCCAAAACAAACGTTTTGTTGCCACCGACGTTGAGAGCACCGCGGTAAGTACCTTGCCACAAGGCAATATGGTCTTCTTTGGTCGACACAAAGTAGCTCGGGATCTTTATCTTGTTCAGATCGATCCATACACCACCCACTTTCACGCCTTTGTCTTGTACCAGTTTGTTATTCAGATACAGCTCACGAAGCATAAAGTTGTGACAAGTCGAGCCGACATTGGTGCTGTCGCTGTTCCAGTAAAGCAAATCAAAATCTACTGGGCTTTGGCCTTTTAGGTAATTATCTACATAGTAGTTCCAGTAAAGGCTATTCTCACGCAGTAGGCTGAATGTCACGCTTAATGAACGGCCATCCATGTATCCTTTGGCATTGTTTTGCGCTTCAATTGCGCTAACAATGGTGTCATTAATATAGGCACCAACTTCACCTGGTTGCGAGAAGTCTAACAAGGTCGTGAAGAACGTCGCACTCTTAATACGCTTCTTCATTCGCTTAGCAGCATAGTAAGCAATGGTGCTAGCCAGAACCGTACCACCAATACAGTAACCCGCTGCATTGATTTGCTCCTGACCAGTGATATCTTCTATTGCCGATACCGCTTTCGCTACACCTTCAGTAACATAGTCACCAAACTCTACCTGACTTTGCTCTTTGCCTGGGTTGCGCCAAGACATCATAAATACCGAGTGTCCCTGTTCAAGCAGCCAGCGAACCATTGAGTTCTTCTGACGCAAATCCAGAATGTAGTATTTGTTGATGAATGGAGGCACGATCAACAACGGCGTCGCATGAACTTTTTCCGTCATTGGACGGTACTGAATCAGCTCAAACAGTTCATTGCGGTACACCACTTCACCCGCCGTGTTCGCAACATCGTCGCCTAAGCGAAAAGCATTGTTGTTTGTCATGCGGATCTTTAGGATATCTGCACTCGATTCAACATCTTCTTTCAACTGCTCCAAACCTGCCAACAGGTTTTCGCCATTTTGCTCTAGAGTCAGCTTCAATAACTCAGGGTTAGTCGCGATGAAGTTGCTTGGAGACATAGCGTTAATTGCCTGACGGGAGAAGAAGCTGATACGCTCTTTCGCTTTTTCGTCAAGGCCTTCAATGCTATCGATTGTCTGTAGGTAAGTTTTGCTGAAGAGTAAGTATGACTGTTTGATGAAGTTGTAAAACACATCACTTTGCCATTCTTCGTTGGAGAATCGCTTATCGCCCTTTTCCGCTTCAACAATGGATTCACTGTTTTGAGCGAGCGCGACGTTTTGCCAAATTTGCAGTTGCTGTTGCCACCATTCAGCTTGGATTTGCAACATTGCAGCTGGTTGGTTTGCAGCACTTTCGAAGAGCTTAGTGGTATCTTCGAAATTCACTTCTTGCATTGCTTTGTTCAGAGGGGAGTTAACGGCTGCCCTGCTTAGTTCTAGATCTTCCCACCACTTTTGATTGGTTTCCTGGAGCTTCACAAGGTAGTCCGAAAAGAAGTGTTGATACATATTGCTACTCCTATGATCGGAAAAAATGCCGCCTTTCGGCGGCACAAACAAGTCAGTGTTATGCGGGAGTCACTGTCTTAAGGTTTTCCGTTGTTAGCTGATCAACGTCATCTTTGAACTCTTTAGCAATAGACTGAAGCTTGTTGCTGTCGTCCATCATTTGCTGAGAAAGCTTAGTTAGAACTGAAAGCTGCTGGCTGTTGAATGCAGTTAGAGAAGTCACGTCTTTGATTTCACTTGCCGCTTTCATTTGAGTCAGACCCATTTCGCTGTATGTGCGAATTGCATTCAGTTGAAGTTCAGTCATGACTTCAACATTCTTAGTCACAAGTTTGTTGAACTTCACATATGGTTCTAGGCTCTTTTCAGTTTGGTCTGTGAAAGATTTGAAAAAATCAGTGTACATAGTCTTACTCCTGGGTTAATTCCATTTTAATTTAGCGAAAATTCAGGCTCGAATTGAATTTAAGCGATTGATTTAATAACTACTGCAGTGCCCATACCGCCACCAACACATAGTGAAGCGACACCATAAGTACCGTTACTTCTGTTAAGTTCGTGAACAAGGGAAACCAAAATACGGTTACCTGATGCACCTAGAGGGTGACCAAGAGCAATCGCACCGCCATTTACATTGGCTTTATCTAAAATCGAAGAAACGGATACATCGTGTTCTTGCGCTAGCTTATGGATGACGCCGAGTGCTTGAGCAGCAAACGCTTCATTCAATTCATAAACATTGACATCATCTATTGTGATTTCTGCTTTGCTCAGTGCTTGAGTCACAGCTTCTACCGGACCCAATCCCATGATTTCAGGGTTTAGGCCAGACTGCGCGTAACTTGCAATCTCAGCAATAGGTTGCAAACCATGCTTCTGAACCGCACTTTCACTCGCAACAATAATCGCGCTCGCACCGTCGTTAATACCAGACGCATTACCAGCAGTAACAGTGCCTTCTTTTTCGAAAGCAGGACGTAGCTTCTCTAAACCGCTCAACGTTGCATTCGCTTTCGGATATTCATCCGTGTCAAAAACAATCGTTTCTTTGCGTTTTTTCACGTCAACAGCAACGATTTCATCCACAAATTTACCTGCCTCAATTGCCGCGACGGCTTTCATTTGGCTTGCAAGTGCATATTCATCTTGCTGCTCACGGTTGATTCCTACTTCACGAGCAACGTTCTCTGCTGTTTTCCCCATATGGTATTGATTAAAAACATCAGTCAATCCATCGTTGATGAGCAGATCCGTTAGATTCATGTTGCCCATCTTGTGGCCGTCGCGAATGTTGCTAGGCACAATGAAAGGAATCTGGGACATCACTTCAACACCTGCCGCAACCACGACAGAAGCATCACCAGATCGAATGTGACTAACCGCATCCATAACCGTTTTCATGCCGCTGCCACACACCATATTGAGTGTGTAAGCAGGTACTGATTCTGGAATACCAGCATAGAGAGCAGCCTGGCGGCCAATACCCATACCTTGTCCGGCACCTACGACGTTACCAACGATAACCTCGTCCACTAGCTCAGGGGCAACTTTACCTTGCTCCAAAGCGGCTTTAATCGCAATTGAGCCTAGATTTCCTGCTGAAATGTCTTTTAATGTTCCGCCAAATGAACCAATTGGCGTGCGCTTAGCTGCAACAATATAAACTTTTTCCATCTCACTCACCCTTAATGCATGTATAAGCCGCCATTTACAGACAGTGTCTCGCCTGTAATGTATGCACCCGCATCGCTCACTAAGAAGGAAACTGACTTAGCAATTTCTTCCGGTGTTGCGAGGCGTTTCATTGGGATTTGAGCTTTGATTGATTCAAGTACTTCTGGCTTCATTTGCTCAACCATAGGAGTACCTGTATATCCAGGAGCAACAACATTGACCGTCACACCGCTTCTCGCACCTTCTGCGGCAAGCGCTTTGGAGAACCCGATCATGCCTGCTTTTGCAGCCGAGTAGTTTGTTTGACCAAACTGACCTTTTAGGCCATTCACTGAAGAGATATTGATAACACGCCCGTTGCCTTTTTCACACATAGCAGCAAACAGTGGCTGCGTGACGTTGAACAAGCTGTTTAGGTTTGTTTCAATGACTTCTTTCCAAGCCGATGCTGTCATCTTTTTAAACACGCCATCACGAGTGATACCTGCGTTATTTACAACGACATCGATAGTCCCTTCCTCTTCTAACAAAAGAGCTAAGCGTTCAGCACACTGCTCAGTATCGGTAACATCCAATTCGAACAAGCGAACTTGATCTTCATTGAATTCTTTATCGTTAAACCAATCTAAAGCACACTGATAGTTACCAGTAAAATAGGTAGCAATTACACGATAACCATCGTTAACTAGTTGAGAAGAAATTGCAGAACCAATTCCGCCTTTTGATCCCGTGATCAAAGCGACTTTTTTCATTAAGAGACTCCATTCTTAACAGCAATTAAAATAATTTATTCGCCATTAACCGGTGCCAACAATAAGCACCAACCAACGTTATTAGTAATACTTAAATAAGGAACTTTCCGTCCTCGTTCTGTTAATTAAAACTAATGTCTTAATGTTACAGTTCAAATACTTTTTGAGTTTAGTTGCATAATGTTGAACAAGATCTCATAAGGAATGTAATGTTATATAGTTGTTAATCCCACATATCTCATTGTTTTATAAGGATTAAATTTAAACTCTTCTTTTATCAGCAATAGCTAAAACACTGTTTTAACTTCATTTTTCGTCGTTTACACCTATTTCATCAATCTTTATCACCTTTTAAAACGTATTTATTTTCGTTACAGATAGGTTTACGTTTACATGACAAAAGAATCATTTCGTTATTAGACTTTGGTTTAACTATGCAATCCATTGCAATTTATAATATGGTTAATTAAACCGATAAGTTCATGTTGATTTTAATATATATATCGATTGACGTTATTTATACTAAAGTCTAGCCAAATCGGCGAATTCTGTGCTTATTTTATAAAATAAAGACATAAAAAACCCGGTAAAAATTACCGGGTTGGCCAATATCGAATCGAATTTCTATCCGTGAATTTATCCGGCAGTGGATGGTTTGATTCGGTAGAAAATGGCAAACAAAACTGGTACTACGATCAGTGTTAATACCGTAGCAAATCCCAAACCAGCCATTATTGTTATTGCCATCGAGCCAAAGAAAGCATCGAATACAAGTGGAATCATCCCTAGTATCGTTGTCAATGCGGCCATACTTACCGGGCGTACACGTGACATTGCGCTATCAAATACAGCCTGATGCGGCTCTTTACCTGAATCCATCTCAATATTGATTTGGTCCAATAACACGATACCGTTTTTCAGGATCATACCGCTTAAGCTAAGTAAACCGAGTATTGCTGTAAAACTAAAAGAGGTATCAGTTGCCAACAAACCAATTGATACACCAATAATTGACAATGGCACTGTAAACCAAATGACTAGCGGTTTTCGCAATGAATTGAATAAGAACATGGTGATAATAAACATCAACATGTACCCCATTGGCAATGAGCCAAATACAGAATCTTCTGCATCTTTAGATGACTCATACTCACCACCCCAGCTGATGCTGTAACCTTCTGGTAGATCAAGAGCCTGTACTTTCGGTTGTATACGAGAGAATAAACTCGCTGCGGTTTCATTACCCAACACATCATGGTCAGCTAATACAGTCAAAGTTCGCTTGCGATCACGACGCAGTATAAGTGGCTCTTGCCATTGTAGAGTGACTCCATCAATCACCTGGTCCACGGGAATATATGTCTGTAGTGATGGGCTCCAAATCTTGACATTGTTCATCGACTCAAAATCGACACGCTCTGATTCTGGGAGACGAGCGATAATTGGTAGCATATGTGTTCCATCGCGCAGTAAACCTATAGGAGCGCCTCCAAAAGCCATTTGCAGGGTATTGGATACATCTTCTTTGGAGATACCTAAACGACGAGCTTTTGATTCATTAAACTGAGGCACTAGCTCTTTCGTCCTTTCACGCCAGTCATGGCGAACATTTCGTGACCCTGGATCGGCCAATAAAATGTTTTCCACCTTAGTCGCAATAGAACGTAGAGTCTGAGGATCCGGACCTGTGATTCGCGCTTCGATCTTAGATGCTGGTGACGGGCCAAACTCCATCACTTTAAACTGGAATGTAGGCTGATTGAACTGAACTGAAAGTTCTTTATCAAGTTCCTCAAGAAGCGAGAACATCACTTCTCTATCTGTCGTTCGAACTTGAAGCTGTGTATAGCTCTCGTAACTTTTCTCTGGCTCATACGTTAGAGCAAAACGCTGCAAACCTTGACCTGTTGTAGTAGTTACAAACTCAACATTGTCTTTAGCACGAATGTACTGCTCAACCTTTTCCGTTTCTTCAATAGTTTTACGAATATCCGTACCTTCTGGCATCCACATATCTACGTAAAACATGGGGGTGTTTGAAGGTGGGAAAAATGACTGCTTGACCATACCAAAGCCAATCACAGCAACCACCAGCAACCCAACCATGCTGGCGACCGTTAACCAACGGAAACGAAGCGCAAACTTCAAGCATGCACCAAACAAAGTAAACAGAATTCCTTTGTATGGGTCGACATCTTCACCGTCGGTAATCGTTTCATTTTCCTTAAGCATCAAATCTGCAAGGAAAGGGGTCAATGTTAGCGCTGTCACCCAACTTAAGAACAACGAAAAACATAATACCCAAAACAGAGAGCCCATAAACTCACCAGTCGCATCTTGAGACAGACCAATTGGGGCAAATGCAGTAATAGCGATAACTGTGGCGCCAAGCAAAGGCCACTGTGTTTGTTTAACAATATCAATAGAAGCTTGAAGTTTAGTCTTACCTTTCTTAACCCCGACCAAGATGCCTTCAACGACAACAATGGCGTTATCCACCAGCATGCCCAGTGCAATGATCAGAGCACCTAGGGAAATGCGGTGCAATTCCACATCAAACTGCTTCATTAAAATAAAAGTACCGAAGACCGTCAGAAGGAGAACGGATCCAATGATCAAACCACTGCGTAACCCCATCGCAAACAACAATACGATAATAACGATAGCAACGGCCTGCCCTAGGCTGATAATGAAATCATTGACTGAATTATCGACTTCTGCGGACTGATTGTAGAAATAATTAATTTCTACGCCTGCTGGCTTAATGTTTTCCAATTCCGCAAGTTCCGCCTGAATCGCGTTCCCTACCTCGACAACATTGACACCAGATCCAAAAGAGATCGCTAGATTGATTGCTGGTTTACCGTTGTATGTCAGTACGTTAGAAGGTTTGTCTTGAATTCCTCGTGACACGGTCGCCACGTCTTTCAAACGAATCAGGTTACCCGTATCGCGGCCGTGGATAATGAGGTCTTCCAACTCCTGTTCCGAGCTCATAGTTCCGTTTGGTCGAATCGTTAGTGACTGGCCATTGACCATCACATCACCAGCGGACTGTACACTGTTTTGCTGACTTAACAGGCCAACCACGGTGTTCATATCCAGATTAAGGGCAGCGAGTCTTTCCAGCGAAACTTCGACGAACAATTGTTCCTGCTGATCACCTGAAATAGTTACCTTGCCGACACCATCAACTAATTCCAGCTCACGGCTCAAATAGTCAGCATAACGTTTTAGCTCAATGTAATCGTATCCGTCCCCTGTCAACATCAGCATAATGCCATATACGTCCCCAAAATCATCGATAATTTGAATTGAGTTAACACCATTAGGAAGAGATGGCTTCAAATCATTAATTTTTCTTCGCATCTCATCCCAGATTTGTGGCAACTCGTCCGGGCCATATTCCATCTCCATGCTGACCATGATTTGCGACATACCATTTGAGGATATGGAAGTGATTTTATCGATATAGGGTAGCTTTCGGATTTCTTTCTCAAGCGGGTATGTCAATTCCTCTTCGACTTCCTGTGAGGTTGCACCTGGGTACGTTGAGATAACCATCGCATCTTTGATGGTAAATGCCGGGTCTTCCAAACGACCAAGATCCATAAATGACGTGTAGCCACCCACCGCCAAAATGACCAGAAATAGCCAACTGATGACTTTGTTTTTTATTGAATACTCCGCAATGCTCACTGCTGCGCTCCTTTAATTTCCATGCCTTCACGCAGCTTGCGTAAGTTAGAGTTAATAATGATGTCACCCGTATCGACGCCTCCTGAAATTAACGCGCCAGAGCCGTTAATCTGGCTCACCGAAATGGGATAACGATGTGCAATATTGTCTTCCAACTTCCATGCAAAAAAGTCCTGTGGATTAACGCCTGTATCAACCGCTGTCATTGGAAGTTGATAACCTTGAATTGTGTTGAGACCAGCCTTAACCAGATCGACTGAGACTTGCGCGCTCGTACCCGGCAGAATACGTTGCTCAATCTGAGGCATGGACAGCCAGAACTCATACGTTTGGCTATCTGGGTGCAGTTCACTCGTGTGCTTCAAATAAGACACGGTGTAAGTTCCATCATGACCCGCAAAAGTTGCTGTTGGCTGATATCTTTCTGAACTCAACTCGGGTTTGAGCATTGCTAGGACGGTATCCGACACGTTGAGTTTGACGTAAACTTTTTCGTCTTGATAAATGGAGACAACCATTTCACCGGGGCTGGTGTTCTCAAACTTTTGCTTGTCTACGCTAGACACCACACCATCAAACGGTGCTTTTAGACGCGTATAAACCACTCTGAGTTTGGCAGTACCTAAATTCGCTTCTGCTAGTTTGAAACTTGCACTTAACTCATCAAGATCAGCACTTGAGATCATTTTGTTGTGTCTTAATTCCTGACCACGCTTAAACTGCTTTTGTGCCAGCTCGTATTTGGCCTGTGCATCGGTAAGGTTTTGTTTTGCTTTCGCATCATCAAGAATCGCGACGACTTGCCCTTTTGTGACATTGTCACCTTCCTGAACCAGAATCGAAGATATCTCGCCGTCAAGTCGGAAAGATAAAGGGGTCAGTTCAGCGGGCATCACCTGACCATTGAAGCTTCTATGTTGACTGGTGAGAGGTGAGCCAACTTCAAATGTATCAACTCGTAGTTCATTTTTTTCTCTGTGTTCCACAGATGATTTACATGCCACAAGACCTAAAACAGAGAGCGCAATGATTGAGGCTTTAAACATTTTCATATCAGATCCCTCCCTCTTTGATCCAAGCTTTAACCTGTTGACCAGAGGCCAATTTGTCTACGCCAGCTTCTACAATCAGGTCGCCTTTCTCCAACCCGGAGATAACGTCACCATGTTCATCTAGCGTTACTTGAATTTGTTGGATGGTCTGATTTTCAGAATTAAATCGATACAAAAGTCCAGTGGTATCGTGCTTTGAAATCCACGCAGAAGGCGCAATTTTTATCGTCGCTTTCTTCTCATCATTAACCAAGCGAACTTGGCCCGTCATTCCAGGTAATAGGTTTAATTCTTGTGGTCGTTGAATCGTGACGCTGGCGCTGTAACTGTTAGTATCAACGTCAGGTTGCGTGGAAATCTCTTTGAACTCAGAGGGAATATCGACATCGCGATGACTGTCCATAGAGACTGTGAGTGTCGAAGTGCTGAACTTGTCTAATCCATATTGCTCGGTGTAAGTCACAGGTACGGTGAAAACAACATCCATGACACTGTTATCGATAAGGTTTAGGATCGGTTGGTTTACACCAACTACTTGATGTTCTTTGGCAAAGGTAATGGATACAACACCATCAAAAGGAGCAGTAATACGGGTATAGTTTAGATCTGTGACAGCTTGTTCATAGGCAGCTTTGGCCGCTTTATACTGAGTTTCTGTCTGGTCAAAATCATCCGTACTGATCAGCTTTTTTGAGTACAATTGACCTGCTCGATTAAAGGCTGTCTTAGCTAAACTGTATTCGGCCTGACGAGCATCCAACGCGAGCTGGTAATCATTAGGGTCCAAAATAGCAAGCACATCCCCTTTCTTAACCATACTTCCCATCTTTACGTTAAGGCTCTCAATTTCTCCAGCGACTTGAAAAGAGAGTGCAGCTCGGTCAGTGGCATCGATTTTGGCAATAAAGGAATCGACCTGGCTTTGGGTTACATCCGGCACTTCCATCAACTTCACTGGTGTCACAACGGGTGTTGTCACTTCTGATACGGCTTTATTACAGCCAACCAGCGTCAACCCTATCGCACTTGCGATCAAAAGCTTTGCTTCTGGCCTCATTCTGAATACAGATTTGATCATGTGGTGATCTCATTTTAGTTTTATTACACAGCTGTGCAGTATATGGATAATATAAGCGAGATCAATGTTTATTTTCCATGTGTGCAGTATAATTTTTTGGTATGCTTGTTTTATAAGTGACGTATGAGATGAAAAGCGATTCGATTTCTGTTAGAAATACCGCGTCGTAAGCAATTGAACGAGAAAATGACTGAAAGAAAGCAAGGCCGCCGAAGCGCCCAAGATGCAGAAAAGACAAAATGTGGAATCATGAAAGTCGCGACAGAGCTCTTTTGTGAGCTAGGCTATGAACGCGTGTCACTTCGTAACATCAGCGAAAAAGCCGGAGTTTCGCATAGCTTGATCAGGCATCATTTTGGTAGCAAAGAGAAAATCTGGTACGCGATTAGCGACAGCCTGCACTGTTATATGGAGAGCTATATCCATACTATCGTTGAGAACATGCCAAAAGACATCACCGCCAACGTTAAGCTTTATCTGTTCTCTGTTCGCCTACTCGCGCACCTATTGACCTTTAAGCAACCCATCCAGTTGATTGCTGATGCCGTCCGTCAAGAAGATACGCTATTCGACTATTTCATCGATAACTCAGGTGAATTGGAAGATATGGTCAACCGCATCGCTGATGACTATAACGAGGCTTTTCCTCAAACTCCGGTTAAAATCTGGGAAATCAAATGGCAGATGATCATGTTTGCCCATGGTGCGGCCAGCCTCGGACCGTTTATGCGCGAAACGTGGAGCGATGAGACCCGGGACTATCAACAATGCTTGCTCAATCATTGGAGTATGTTTAACCAGATGATGGCATGCCGCTTTCAAGTTCCTCAAGCCTATATTCTTTCACCGGGTAAGGTTGAAGATTTGATCTTTGACGTCCCTTGTGAAGCATCTGAAGACACCTTAACAACTGAATAAACCATTCAACGACTATGGCCAACATTCGAGATGTAGCAAAAGAAGCAAAGCTATCTGTTGCTACTGTATCAAGAGTCATTAATAAGCTTCCTCATACTAGCCAAGCAGCGATTGACGCCGTCCACGCAGCGATGGAGAAGCTAAATTATCGCCCCAATGCCAATGCTCGCGCTTTGGTGAGCAAATCCTCGCCATCCATTGGGGTTTTAGTTGCCGATGTATCAAACCCTTTTTATGGTGCGATGGTACAAGCGATTGATGAAGTCGCCCGTGAATACAAGAAGCATATTCTGATCACCCATGGTTATCACGATGAAGCGTATGAGCGGGAAGCGATTGAGCTCCTGATTAACAATCGTTGTGACTCGCTGGTGATTCACAGCAAAGGATTATCCGATCAGGAGCTAATCAAGTTCTCTCGAGAGATCCCCGGCCTGACCATCATTAACCGTTTTATCCCAGAAATTGCAGAACGGTGCGTGGCTTTGGACAACGTAAAAGGCAGCAGTTTAGCCCTCAATCACTTGTTACGTGCTGGCCATGAAAAAGTTGGTTATCTTGCTTCTTCACATCAGATTGAGGATTCTGCTGATCGCAAACAAGGCTATCGCTCAGAGCTGGAAAAACATGGCCTAAACTATTCGGGTAGCCTAGTTGCTGCAGGCGAACCTGATGAACTAGGTGGTGCTGAGGCTATGAGAAACCTGCTAGCGAAAAACGTCCCGTTTACCGCCGTCGCAACCTACAACGATTTGATGGCGGCCGGCGCGATAAAGGTACTAACGGAAAACAACATACGCGTACCGGAAGATGTTTCTGTCATAGGGTTCGATGATTCTTCTATTGCCAGTTATTTATCCCCGACGCTCACAACGGTTCGCTACCCGATTCAAATCATGGCCAGTCACGCTGCAAGACTTGCTATCCATCTCGCAGAAAAAAGCCCTTACGAGCACGATAAGCACCTGTATGTGCCGACGCTTGTTGTTCGCCATTCAGTCAAAAAGCAGTCCTCCGTATAAAGAAAAGCCCCGCTATGCTGTCAAAACATAGCGGGGCTTTTGGTTTACTTAACGCCTAGAGATTAGCGACAAATGTGACCGTAGAACGAGCCGGCACTTGATATTCATCACCTAGCTTCTCAAATTCGATTATTGGTTCATTGTTTTGCTAATGCCAACCTTGATGATGAAAACACTACCGCTGCACATGCCAAAATGGCTGTGTTATTTATTTTCATATTTGACCTTTAGTATTGGATATAATTAAGTAGAAGAAATTTCTTTAAGAACCATATTTTGGTAATCACCATTTAGGCGATAACTTCTCTTATAAATATAAGCGCTGAGCAAAACTAATAATGTTGGTATACCAATCATTAGTGCACGTAAACCTAATATTGTTTCGTCACTCTGCTCTACATTCGGTACATAACCAATTGCTGTCAGGCCAATACCTACGAAAAACCCTGATAGTGCACCGGCAAACTTAACCAACATAGTTTGGATGGAGAAGATGATACTTTCGCTACGATGACCAGTTTTGTATTCGCCATAATCCACCACATCCGCCAACATAACCGTCGAAAGCCCATTAGACAGACCGCCGCCAAACTTCAGCGCCGCGCCCGCAATTCCTACCAAGATGCCGTTCTCAGGCGCAAATAGTCCGGTCAGCGCAAGAATGAGACTGCATAGTAAAGGGAATGCGCAAGCCACCAGCCACATAAATTTACGATTGATGATGTTACATAGTTTAGGGAAGAGGAATACGCCTGCAATTTCCGCCATACCTGAGACCAAAGCGAACATAGGGAACAGATCTTCACGGCCAATCGCGTAGCTGAAGTAGTATATGGCAAAGCCACCAACCAACTGAATCGCAATGTTAAATGCCAGCACTACGCCAATCAGCGACTTCAATTGATCATTCTTGCTGATGATATCTTTAACATCTTTAAACGAGAATTTTTCCGTCGAAACTTTCTTGTTCTTGATGCGCTCTTTCACATTGAAGAAGGTAATCAACGCACTCGCGATAAACGCAACAATAATCGCCATGCTCAAGTACAAAAAGCCCGAACCTTTATCTTCACCACCGAAAAAGCCAACCACGTATAATCCCTACGTCCCCATAAGAGTCCAAGCACAGCTGGCAAACAAGCGCGGCCATACGACTAACTTTTCACGTTCTACCCGTAGGGAAGACATGGATGGAATCATAGACCAGTAAGGAATATCCATAATGGTGTAAGTCACGCCCCAAAGGATGTAAGTGACCGTCGCATAGATGTACACCATGTTGTCATCAATATTGTGAGTATTGAATACCATCAATAAGAAGACGGAGTTGACTAAGGTTCCGATCACAATCCAAGGGCGGAATTTGCCGAAACGACTGCGCGTGTTATCGACAGTCATCCCCATGATAGGGTCAGTTACCGCGTCAACAAATCGCGCAACAAGAAACAGTGTGCCAACAAACGCTGCGGATATACCGACAACGTCTGTGTAATAGAACATTAGAAAAATATAGATAATGGAGCAGGCAAAATCTTTGCCTAACGCCCCTAGCCCATACGAAAACTTGGTTTGAATCGATATACTACCTTCAGACATATAAGGCTCCTTAGCCTTTGCTATTGGTTTGAATTAGGGTCAGAGAATGGCCCACCTCTCATTGGAGGTGGGCTCAGTTGTTATTTCAGAGTGAACTGCCACTGATACTGTGAGCGAGTCAGACGATATTCTGGACGAATGCTTGGGGTCCATGAGTCATCGCCACCCACGCCCATATGGAAACCATCAAAGTAGACAAACACGCCGGGTTGCTTTACGAGCTCATGGGTATGTTTCGCTTGCGTCAACTGTTGTTGACCAAATTGGCTGACACTGAAGTGGAACCTTCCATTGATTTCAATGCCACCGACCAGAAGCCTCTCGGTATCGCAGCGCAATCCATTGTCTGAAGGGAAGATATATGGGGTATGCATGTCAGTGACAGACAACTCCCATCGCCCGTGATCTGCGCTCAACTTGCGATCAGGGTAATTTTCATGCGGTCCTAAACCTAGCCAAGCGACCTTGTCAGGAGTCTCAGTTAACTGCATGCATGCTCCCACACGAGGCAATGGTGGCAGAGAATCATCAACATCAACACGAACGGAAATGTCGACCTCTCCAGCTTGAGCAAAACAGTATGACCAAATTGAAGTAAGCACGAGTTTGTCATCAGCAAAGTAAGCGTGTCTGACAATTACTTCGCCCATGACCGCGTTCACCTCGACGCCTTGGCAGCGGTGCTGCAGGTCAAACAACCCCGCGTTTTGCCAGCGAACCATCCACGCGTTAGGGTCTTGCCTGTCTACTTCACTGACGCCAATATCATTGTCTAACGGCGCGCGGAAAAAATTATCTTGCAGCGGTGATAGCAGCATTTCACGGTCAGATTTTTTCCAACTTTCAATAACACCTGTCGTTGAGTCGATAAACCATTCATTCTCCGCAGCGGTTACTAGCAAACCTTGATTTTGCTGTGCGAACGTTGCAGGCGTGAACGGAACATGCGCTATTGATTCAACGTGCAGTCGCTTGCCAATAGCCATCTGTTCTTGGGCAACAATATGGCCTGCGTCTGACCAAGGTGTCGCCTGTTTATGACGAATTGCAACATTTAGATAGCAATTGGACGTAGGAAGTTGGAAGCTGGAGTCCAGCTCTAGCACACACGTTTCTTTTGCTTCAAGTGAGAGTTCCAGCTCCCCACTGTGAACAATTTCGCCACAATCGCCAACAACTACCCAGTCCAAACTGCAATTTGAAGTGGCAGCAAACAATAACTCACTTGTTACTTTCACTGCTAATGGGCATGTTGATACCAACTCAAACGTGTAAGGCTGCTGAGCCCGTTTAGCTTCTAATAATGTTGGATGAGGCGTTCTGTCTGGGAAAACAAGGCCGTTGATACAGAACTGACGATCATTGATGGCATCTCCAAAATCACCACCGTAAGCCCAATAGTGCGTACCATCATCAGAGTACTTGTCGAGTCCTTGGTCTACCCAATCCCAAATAAAACCGCCTTGTAATCTAGGGTGCGTCCTAAACGCTTGCCAATATTCAGCGAATCCGCCCAAACTGTTACCCATCGCGTGCGCATATTCACACAAAATGATTGGACGATTTTCATCCCCCATACCAACCCACTTTTTGAGCGCTAACTTGGACTCGTCTGTGTGCCCTTGTTGCTGGTCAGCATCGGTACGAGCATACATTGGACAAACAATATCCGTCGCGGCAGTATTGGAGCCTCCCCCTTCGTACTGGACGACTCGTGATGGATCAACCCTTTTAGTCCACTGATACATAGCATCGTGATTGGAGCCATAACCAGACTCATTGCCCAATGACCAGATGATGATACTCGGATGGTTAAAATCGCGTGCGACCATGCGCGTCATACGCTCTAGAAAAGCGCTTGCCCACATTGGGTCGTCTGCAATGCGTCCCATTGGCGTCATTCCGTGCGTTTCAATGTTGGCTTCATCGACGACATAAAGACCAAGACGATCACAGAGTTTGTAGAAACCCGGCTGATTTGGATAGTGTGAGCAACGCACAGCATTGAAGTTATGCTGCTTCATCAACTTCAGGTCTTGTTCGACACGTTCAAGGCTTTCTGCATGGCCTGTCGCTGGGTCATGCTCATGTTTGTTAACACCCCGAATCATCAAAGCTTCGCCATTTACGCAAAGTTGGCCATCAATTACCTCGATTTTGCGGAAACCGACATCATACGCCTCACTTTCAATGACGTTGTTGTCATGAGTTAGCAAGCTCACGACCAAGCGGTATAAATGAGGCGCTTCCGCACTCCACTTCTTTGGCTGAGGAACGGGAAGCGAAATGTGGCAGCGATCATCATAGCCTCCCTTTTCGTCAATAGGTCTTGTCCCAACAGGAGTGACTTGGGCAACCACTTCATTTTGGTCATCGAACAACACCGTCCTGACTTGTAAACCTTGGCCGCGAGTGGTCTGTACTTCGATTTCTAGCTCGCCCTCTTGATAGCTGTGATCAAGATTCGGGGTCACCCTTACATCTTTAATATGCTCTAAGGGCTTGTTCATCAATCTTACAGAACGGAAGATTCCGCTCATCCACCACATATCCTGACCTTCCATGTAGCTTCCGTCACACCAGCGCAATACCATAACGGACAAGGTATTGGTGCCTGTTGTCAAATGAGGGGTCAGGTCAAATTCAGCGGCTAGACGACTGTCCTGAGAATACCCTACCCAAACGCCATTACACCAAACGTAAAAAGCGCTGTTTACGCCTTCAAAGACAACCTGGGTAAACGACTCCTGATCCCAGCTTTGTGGCAGTTCAAAGGATGTCTGATAACAGCCGGTGGGGTTATCTTTTGGCACAAATGGGGGATTACATGGAAACGGGTATTTCACATTCGTATAGATAGGATAATCAAACCCTTGAAGTTGCCAGTTACCTGGAACGGTAATCGTCTCACCATCTAGGTTTTCTTTTGCCCAATCAGCGGCCACATGCTCAGGTGAAGGATATAAAGCAAACTGCCAATCTCCATCCAAACTCATAATGGATGAGCTCACACGATCATAGCGCGCGTCACACTCATCTCTCCAACTGAACAGCGGAGTATGCGCCTGTAGGCGATTGTATGAAGTAAATTCTGGTGTTTCCCAATTACGAGGGCTCATTGTGTGCATGTTTCTAACCTAAGCGTTTGTTCAACTGCTTATGATCCTAACGACAGAGGCGTTTCAGCACTGTGACAACTCTCACACCAATGTAAACGTTTCCAGGAGTGAAAAATTGCAGATAATTAGAATGAAACCCATCTATCACTTTGATGGATTTTTTTGAAAATCTTTAGCGAAACCTCACCAATAGTTTATTTTACAAGCACTTAAATAATACCCAGTTAAAACCACATGCACAATTAAATTTATTACACATCAAAAACAGATATCATAGTGAATCAATTACATGTTCCGAACCACCTTGTTACAGCCAGTGTTACATAAACAATTAGCAAGTTACATTTACATAGAGAATAATTAAATATCATTTAGTTTTAGAGATTTAGAAGGCGGTCACACTAATTAAACGTAAAAAGCCCAAGTACAGCTGTACTCGGGCTTGAATGAAGCGTGCAACTCAAGGTTTATGTATGAACTTACTGGAAGTTGGCGAGTAGGTTTTGGAAATTAGTATCAATGATAAAATATGTTGCAGCGTACATGATGGAAAATACGATGGCTGAAACACCTAAGGTCACTCGTGGTGGAATCACCCGTTTCAAAGGTTGTTTTAGGTATTTCGCTTTTAGATTAACCAAAGACACCTTTTCATTTTCCGCCAATCTTTCATCTTTTATAAGTCGATAAATTGTATTGGCAATATCAGCCAGCTTTTCCTGCCCACGCTCTTCACGACCATATTTACCTTGAAAGCCAAGCTGAATAAGCAGATAAAGCAACTCGATAACATAACGGTAGCGTCGTGGATCTGCCTTCAGACGTTCTAAGATCGTGAAAAACTTATCACCACCTGATGTTTCATTATGAAACTCCGCCAGCAAGCTATTTTGGCTCCAATTACTGTTTGCCCCCCACTCCTGGCGACATACCGCTTCATCAATAGCGGCACATAAGCAATAGCGAATAACCAGAATAGATGCACGGTCAACTTCCATTTCATTCAGCTTACGCTCACCTTTGCGGATCTCTCGAGCGATCTGTTCTCTAAATGGCATAGGGTCTTCTAACCATGGGATAGAAGACATACAAGATAAGCTAGCAATCAACCAAGAAAACTGATCAACCAGAGGGTTGACCCCCATCTTCTCAATATTTGGATCTTTAACCGCTATGTTTCTTGAAAGATCAGGCGCGGGCATAACCTCCATCGGTTTGCCCGGCTCAGGCTGAAACAGTACTACGGTTACATCATTATCTATGTAACTCATACTCTAACCGCCCACAGTTGCAACGATAGGTTTGCAAAGTCACCAGAAACATGAACCGCAATCGCAGAAGCGCTCTCCAATGCTGCCCACTCTTCACTCGCTCGGTCGAGTTCAAAGTATGTATAGCCCGCATGATAAGGCAATGCACGCGGTACCACTGGCATTGGCTTGATACCGATACCTGGAAGCTGGAGATTAATGAGGTCACGGATATTATCGATAGAGCCAATCTTAGTCTGACTAACAAATTGAGTGTGCAGAATATCAAGGGTGACATCGGCTTTAACCGCAAGAATAAAGGTCGCGGATTCAACCACTTTCTTATCTGGGATAACCGCAGTACGAATGCCGAAGTTCTGCTCTTGTAATGTCAGTGGTATTGCGCGTTGTTCAGACATAACACTTAACGTGCGCTTAGCATTGTCCAGAGTACGAGACAAACAACTGGTGAGGTCACCATGATTGTACTCGATAAACTCTGGAGGCCTGCGGGATGCTGAGCAAAGTGTCGACAGCTCGCCTTCGGCTTGAAGCAAAGTACGATAAAGCGACTCGGGGTGCACGCCTTCAACACTAGAGAAGTGCCAGAATAAAGGTTCATAACGGTTGAGCGCTTGTAACAGCATAAAATCAGAGACCGTTGATACACCTTGCTGGTCAACGGTACCGAGGCGTTCGACAATCGATTCCGCGCGGTGCTTTAACATCGAAGCGAATTCATTGGTAAACTTGCTAAGGACTTCCGACGCGTTGATGTCAATACAAGTCGGAATGTAGCGATCATCAAGCACGACACTTCCATCAGGTTTTACTTCTGACACTTTGAGTATTGGAATCGCTGTGTAAGCACTACGATCCTCATCTTCGTACATTAATCGGAACTTAAGTTGACCAACTGAAATATTAGCCGTGTCTTCACTTTCGTAAACCGCATCAACGGCATCTTGTTGACGGACAAGGTAACGAGCACCATCTTTGTCAGAGCCGAACAACTCTTCTCTTTCAGAAGGTAATGGACAACAAAGGTAAATCACTTTGTCTGTAATCGAAGGATCGACTTCCTTTACGTCTGGTACCTCAGCTAAAAGCGGCAAGTCAAAAGGCGTCTTATCTTGAAGAACACCAATTGCTCGAGTGACCGCGATCTTGCCTTGAGTCAGCAGTTCAGTGTTAATCTCAATGCGATTCACACCCCAATGCAGTGGTGTGCTGCTGGCGTACAGCATGGTGCTTAGCTTTGTCTGAGCACGATCAAATTGCTGAAAATGCTGTGGTTTCATGAACATGCCATCTTGCCACACTACAGGATTATATAATGACATTTCGTTGTCCCTTAAAAGTAAGTTTGCTCGATTCCACGCGTAGAGTTAAACGACAGTTCGCTTCCCTCCAGCTTAAGTTTTAAAAAGTACTCAGACTGCTCTTCAATTAATTCAACTTTTCGCCAAGAGGAACCATTGATATCGCGAAACGCCGCAGAAAAACCTAATGCACGAGTTCCAGGGTCAAGAGTCAGCACCTCATGAATTTTCTCACCCGGCTTCAACTGATATTCATAGCGCTTAATGTACTCATCACCAAGCGAAGCTTTGTCATTCTCAAACAAAGCAAAGAAGTCTAAATTTCGAAACAAGACTGGCGAAGTCAATTCATGAATTCTCAATATCACAGGTGACGGCTGTCCGCCCTCCCGCATGTTAAGCAAAGGAGATGCCTCAATGATCAGCTCGATAGAGGAAGTTTCAGGTGTGATACCACTTGATTCCTTGAACTGGTCCCACATAGAACAACCAGTTAAAGACAGGAATAAGAAAAGAGTGATTAGTTTACGCATATTTTTCTTTTAGAAGTCGATTGTAATTTTCCTGAACGAGTTTCTTTGTGCCTACACCGTGTACACCTTTCAAACTCTCCAAATAATGCAGTTTGTAGGTATCCCACAACTTTTGCTTGGCAAGAAAACCCTTATTCTCGCTTTTCTGCTCAAATATAATCGGGTCATACTGACTAATACTTTGCTGTACATAGCTGTTGAGCGCTTGCTCATACAGTGACTTATGCTCGCTTATCTCATCCAACATTTGTTCAACCAGCTCATTTGGTGAAAGCATACTTTGCTTATTCAAATCAAGCATTAAACTGATCAAATCTGTATCTGCAGCCGTTGGGGACTGCTTCAGTTCCTCAATCTCAACAAGTTCATGCTGCAACTTTGTCATACATAAGCGCAAACACATTCCCATCTGTTCAAACAGTTGTGGATCGCTTTCTAGCAACTCATCATCCGTAACCCCTAATCCCTTTTTAAACGAAGTTAATAAGTCACTGTGGGAAGAGCTGGTGTTAATCTGACTAAATTGAGGCTCTGATGAAGTTTGATGTTCGGCCTTAGGAGCAACCTCTTCCCATTGCGCGCTTGGCGCCTTAATTTCACTCGGTACAGGCGCAACTGTTTGTTTAGGAGAGCCCATGGTAGGCTCCACCTTCACTGATGCCTGCTGACGTTGTGGAGCAGGTTTAGGCTTTTCAATTTTAGGAGTCGAGCTTTCCTCACCTCCCATCCAGTCTTCAGGGATGAGGCTTGGTGCATCAAATTCGGAATAAACGCTCAGACTGTCATCCGCAATCTGGCGAGTAGACTCGTTCGTCACAACAAACTGATCTAACTCTTCATTTTCGGTTCGGATTAGATGATCGTCACTGTTATCCATTGAAAAATCGAGGTGAGTCATTGGATCAGAGGCATCAGACTCTTCAGGTTTTGTCTCTAGAAAAATTTCTTCTAACGGCCCCTGCTGTTCTTGCTCGACATACGCCTCTCCAAGATTGACGAGAGGGTCTGTCGTGTCACGGTCAGGGGTGATATCAAACGCGATGTCCGTCGTATTGGTCGTACGCTCGACACTGACTGACAACTCGTACTGACCTAAAACAATCGTATCCCCTTCGTGAATAGGAATAGGCTGATTCTTCAACAACTTATTCCCATTGACGATGAGCCCATTGGTACTCACATCGCTAATGTAATAAGCATCACCATAAATACTCACCAGACAGTGAGTACTTGATATGTAACGATTGTGGTCGACCAAAGGAACCGAACAGCCCGGGTTGCGACCAATAGAGCCACCACTTTCTGGTAGCTCTACAAATTTTGCTCCCGTGTATTCTTC
Organism: Vibrio sp. B183; assembly: GCF_000740665.1. Taxonomy (NCBI): domain Bacteria; kingdom Pseudomonadati; phylum Pseudomonadota; class Gammaproteobacteria; order Vibrionales; family Vibrionaceae; genus Vibrio; species Vibrio sp. B183. The sequence continues at coordinate 128,499 of NZ_JPQB01000014.1, forward strand.
AGGATGCTTTGATATGACTATAACCAAGCGCTCTAACAAAGCTCTAATCCCCTAAAATAGAAGTGACACTGTAAGCTCAACACCGCCAAGGCCATCGTTGTATACAGGCAAAATGTAAGAAGCCTGAGGGATGATCTGTAGGTGCGCATCAGGATTACTGCCAAGCTTGATGACTGTACCAATGGTGGCGACAGCACCTGCTTCAAACTGATCAATATCTTCTAACTGAGAGCCGTATTTAAAGCCATCACTATCAACTACCCAACGATTTGAATACTGGCTGTAACCTGCAGATAGACCGGCGCCAATGTAAGGGGTGAAAATAGACCAGCTTCCTAGAGCGTATTGCGGAACAATACGAAACTCGTAGTTGGTTACTTCCTGATAGATACCGTTAGCAGGCGCATCGATAGATTCGTTGACGTAATTAAATCCTAGCCACCATCTCCAGCGGTTATTATCCTCATCGATTGGTCGGGTATGCACAAAGCCATATCGCATTGTGTCAGCTGTACCGCTCGACCCTTCCTTGTATTCAATGCTGTCTATACTCAGCATACTAATGGAGCCACCATAGCGCTCCCCTTTCGCGTTAGCCGCCGCTGACACAGTACATGCCAATGCTAATAAGCCCAATCGACTTAACTTGCTCATCCTTTTATCCTCAAAAGGTCTAAAGTCAAAAGATAAATTAAAGATTCAGCAAAATAGCAGGCTAACTAACAAATTCAATAGCGAAAAAAATTCTCCGCGTAATTATGTTCTTTCTCCTATTGTTAACTTCCTTTCTCCTACGAAAATGGACATTTCAACTATCGAGCCAAAATTGCGCAGGCGCACACGATAATCCGTGAAAAAACTGATTATCATGTAACGATTAAATAACAATCACACAACTTTATAATATGATGTACATGTAGCCATACTGTAAATATTACACTTTCCACTATTTACTCTTTTCTCAATTAAACTTTAGTAGTAAACGATAGCGGTCACATTTAATAAACTTTAATTAGTTTTAAGTAATATCTTATCTACAAATTACTTTTCTCCTACGTAAAATCCACCACGAGATAATTAAGCATTATTAAATAAGAAACGAATAGAAGTGCGATTACATTTTTATAATTAACGTCATTTGGGTAGGATTTAATGTACTTTTCAGACTTTGCTCGGCGGCCAGTGGACGAGCATACTCCTTGTGGAGTTAACCCAAACAATCTCGAAGAGTTTGAGGAAATAAAACGGCAGATCAATAATATCAATAAGGTTACTGGGCGCGTATCGTGGAAAAAAGTACAGCAGTTATCTAAAGATATTCTTAAGTATAAAAGTAAAGATTTACGTTGCGGGTGCTATTATGCCGTAGCTTCTGCACACAATGACGGCCTAAGCGGATTTGTTGATGGGCTAAACTCTATACTCGATTTATGCGTAGTGTATTGGTCGTCTTCATATCCTGAAGTTTCGAAAGCAAGCGCGCGAATGGGTGCTTTTGAATGGCTGGTCGAACATGCCGAAAGACGTGCAAAGCAATTCAATGTCACTGTTGAAGATAGAGCAATGCTTGAGGCTGGGCACAGAGTATGTCTTCGTATTGAAGAAGAATTACGACTTCACTATGGTCATAAAGCACCTTCTCTAGGCACTATCAGACGATTGTTTAGTCAGTATATCGACGAAATCAAAGAGCTCGAAGATAAGCAAGAAGCTGCTCAGAAAAAAGCCAAAGAGCAGAAAGAATCCCAACAAAAAATGCCTAGTCCTTCCGTACCGGGTGGTATCACAGTTAATGTAAAACCACCTGTAGCAGGGAAACCTTCTCCTGTTGAAACGGAAGCCGAAAAAAACCGCTCGACAATTTGGACCGTTGCCGCTGTTGTTGGTTTATTTTTGTTCGCGTTGAGTGCCTACTATATCCACAATGATAAGGTTTTAAATAGCTACCAGCAGAAAATTGCATCGAACAATATTCCTGCACTTCTTGAGGTTACAGAAGACTTAAAGCGTGAAAGCAAAGACACGCTTAATAAGCTTAAAGAACCATTAATTAGAACGGTAGATTCTATTGTTTACGACCTAGATAAGTCCCCAGAAAAAATAGGTCAAATATCAGCCTTGGTTAGCATTACAGATAATTTATCTGAGCTTTATTCAGACTCCTCCTCTGTTAAAGTACTATCCACTGAACTCCAACGAGTCAAGTTACAGCTAGAAAAAGACTTTGACGATATAACTTCACGTTTTTCACGCGCCCGAACAGCAATTGCTAATCTAAATCGTGATTCTAAAGATGTGAATACGAAACTCGCTTATCAGTATAGCAACTCATTATTCCCACTACTTGGACGAATAGAGTACGCAGAAAAAACAAACAGCGCTGAAGAACTCAATCGCTCTCTAATTTTAATCAACGTTTACTTGCATAAAATCGCACAACTTAAGGCGACGCAAGAGAATAAATCATTAAACCAAGTCGTGGCTGAATAACTATGCTAAAAAATATTATACGTCATCCGATATTCATCTCCACTTTGCTTGCGTTAGTTCTCATTGGTGGTTTAACGGCTGCACATTTCTTATACCCAGAAACAGTTTCAAAGAACATTTTGTATATTGGAATTGCGGCCATAGCATTAGCGCTTTGTGCTTATCAACTAGTTCTTTTCTTTAAGAAGAGAAAACAAAATCGTGACCAGCAGCTAGAAACAGAAGAAGAGGCCTTGAGCTTAGTTCTTAGACCTCTACTCGTAGGTTCAAAGAAAAAACCAATCTACTTAATGATTGGTAATAAAGCTGCCGGTAAAAAGCAGTTTCTTACTAGTTCCAATGCTATCAAATCAATTGATACATCACGTACCAAGAAAAATGACTTTTTCGAATGGTATGAGTCTGACGAAGCGGTTTACCTAAAACCCGATCAAAGATTGGTGTTCCAAGAAGTTTCCGCGGCAGACTCGCTACTGTGGGATACTATGGTCGCGGAAGTGATTCGCAGCCGTCCACGTAAACCATTTGCTGGCTGTTTATTCTTTACTGACTTAGAATTCTTAATCATCTCTGAAGAAGAGCAGATCGATTATGCTCTGACGGCACTGATTGACCGAATCACGTCCATTTGCGATCAAACAAATACCGCACTTCCAGTCTATATGGTCGTCTCTAAGTTAGATAAGCTTCAGGGCTTCAAAGAATATGTTCAATTGAGCCCTCTTAAGCACAACGTTGAATATTTATCCATCGCACTTAAGGACGCTAAAGGTGTTTTGGTCGACTACTATCGCGATAGTTTCAACAACTTGGTAAAAGTAATTGAAAAAAATGCGTTGGATTCAACATCACAGTCAAATGACACCAAAGAAAAACAAGCGATACTATCTTTCCCGAAACAATTAGAAATTTGTCAGAAGGAAGTTGAGTACGTTGTTCAGCGCCTAAGTGAAGTTAACCGCGGAGCGTACTTCATTGACCTTAGAGAACTGTTTTTCTCATCATGTCTCCAGGGTGGCAGGAAGTACAACCTGTTGGCAAAAAGCTGCAGCACATACTTTAACTTACCGATTATCGCTTCAGAGCACACTCAGCTATCTGAAACTCCTTATTTCACACGCTTCCTTGTGGAATCTCAGATTCTTCCAGAAGCCGATTTTGCAGGTGAAAACAAAACCTATCTAAAACGAATATTGCGTCAGAGCCGCTTAGCGATGATTGCCTCTATCGTTTTCCTTGCTGGCGGCGCTTATTTGTTGGGTACAACACTCGATAGCAACCTTCGCGTGATCTATCAGTTGCTAAACATTGAAACAGGTGATCAAGCATCAGGCCAAGTACGTTTGCTGGATGACAAGCTAGCACAAGCAATCACACAGATTGAACCTGTCTACGATGCTTGGGTTGAAGGCAGCGAAGCATTAGACGAAGAGATCGTGTCTCTGAATGTGAGCCGCCTTGAGCCTGCGACAAAAATGGCGTATCAAACGCTCCTTCAATCGATTCAGAAGGAACTGATCCCTGTTATTGAGCAAACTTACCGTGTTCAACTAACCAAGTATCAGGATAAGCCAATTCAAGCCTTACCAGTGCTAAAAGGCTACTTGATGCTGAAAGAGCCAAGTAAACGCGATCTGCCGTTTATGACAGCTCAAACGCAATCGACTCTCTCAAAAGTCATTGGTGATTCTGAACAAGTAGCCTCTGCGATGAAGTATCTTAATGCATACTTCAGAACAGACTTCGCGCCTGTGAACATTAACATGGACATCGTGCGTGCTACACGCAGAAACTTGCTTGCACAATCTAATGTCGACCTTGTTTATGCTCAATTGATCAACCAAGCGAACTCTATTGACCTTGGTACTTTAAACATTGAACGCGCGGTTGGTTTTGACTTTAACAATGTATTTAACGACCAAATTGACCAAGAATTGCTAGATATTAGCAAGGTCTACACAGCCACCGGATTTAGTACCTTCTATCGTCCACGCGTCGATTTGATGTCAAAAGACGTGATTACAAACAACTGGGTTCTGGGGTTATCTAAGAATGTCACACCTTCAAAAGAAGAGCATGAAGCGTTCAAAGACCAGATTCGTAAGAAGTATACCGATGACTATATCAGCTACTGGCGTAACGCACTCAGTGAGCTAAAAGTTAAAAAGTACAATTCAATTGGCGAACTGACTAACGCTATCGACCTTGTTTCTGGCCCTTCTTCACCTCTAACGACGGTACTTAAGCAGGTGTATTCCAATACGCACTTCTCTCCAACAGGAGAAAAGGAGCTACTAGCGAATAAACTGCCTACAGCAGCAACCGAAGCGATAGATAAACTAGCAGATTCAGCAGAGGAATTTGTTCAACCTGATTACTTGCTGATGCAACGCGTCGAACAGGCTTTCTTCCAGCTTAACCGTCTGCAAATTAACGAGACACCAAACTCCCCTACTCCATGGGATGAGATAGTGACTGCGTTGAGCCGCCTACGTACCTACATGAAGGACATCGCCGACTCACCAGATCCACAAATGGCCTCGCTGCTGGCAGCGCGTTCACGCATGCAAAGTTCAGAAGCTGACCCGATTATCCGCCTCAAGCAGATTGCTCAAAAGTCTCCGGAACCAGTTCGCAGTTGGCTGCTTGGTATGGTTCAGCAAAGTTGGTCTGTCATGATCGCAGAGTCAGCAAAAGGCGTTCAAACTCAATGGTATAGTGAGGTTTACACTAAATATCGTGATCTAGCATTGAACAAATATCCATTTGATTTAAATGCAGAAGAAGAAATTGCGCTAGAAGACTTCGAGCTTCTTTTCTCTACCGGCGGCATCATCGATACCTTCGTACAAAAGAACTTGGCGTCCTTCTACGATACTAACCTTTGGACACCTAAGCGTGTCGATGGCGAGACAATGCCTTTGACGCCTGAACTTCTGGTCCAATTGAAAAACTACAATGTGATTCGTGACACGTTGATTAACAAGAGTACCAACCGTGTTTCAATCCCATTTACTACTAAGATTCTCGACCTAGACTCCAGCGCGATTCGTGCAACAGTCAAAGTTGCAGATTCGCAAATGAGCTACTACCACGGTCCAAGTCGCATTAGGGAACTGGAATGGCCACCTAAGAGCGGTGACTTTAACGTGAGTATTACTATCCAAGACGTAACTGATGAGGGCAAACAATACGTACTAAGCGAAAATGGCCAGTGGGCGATCTACAGGCTGTTGGGCCAATCCACACTAACAAATCAACATGATGGAAGTTTTGTTAGTGACATTACCGTTTCAGGTCGTGATCTGAAACTACGAGTGAAGCCACTCTCGCAGAGGAACCCATTTACCCTTGCGGAGCTGTATAACTTCTCTCTACCCGAAACCATCGACCTATAAAAAAGTAAACTTATAAAAACAACGTAAGGCAGGATATATGATGTCAACTACTAACCTTCAGGGCTTAGACAAACTAGATCGGAAAATTCTATCTAACCTTTTGTCTAATGGCCGCGAGTCAATCGCTAACCTATCGCGTAACATTGGCTTGTCACGTACCGCAGTCGCTGAACGCATTAACCGACTGGAAAAAACCGGTATTATTAAAGGCTATACCGCACAGATCAGAGTCGAGCAAGAAGGCAGATCAGCAGCAAGCTACTTGCTGATTTCATGTGAGAAAGGTAAGAAAAATAATGTCACGGAAGCTCTTAAAGAGCTTCCTGAGGTAAGGCTAACGAGTATCGTTGGTGGAACTTATGACATTATTGCTCTAATTGAAGCGCCAGATCTTCAGTCGATACATACCCTGTGCAATGAAATTGAATCGTTTAACGGCATTCAGTCTTTAAACAACACAGTAGTATTGCATCAACCTATCCGACGCTAATCTTTCTCAATGTTTGAGTAGGACACATTAAAACAAAACCCGCGATTTCGCGGGTTTTTTATTGACTGTTAGAGTTGGCCTATTTGTTTGATTGACGCATCTTTTGTACCTGGGTCACCTAACCACATCGTCTGTCCTAACAAATTGCCTTCCCCCTGCCCTAATTCATTTTTAGGAATGGTATCAAGCTTAACTTTCATAATGAGGTCCCATGCCAACGGATCTCGCAATATAAACTGCATTAACCCAATCAATGTCTTGTAGTTTGCTCGGCCTGGAAGGAAAGTTTGATAGGTAGAGAAGTCAATATCTTCAATACGTAGATGAAACTTGCCCACTAAATCTGGCAAGGTTTTACCTAAATGCAGATCTTGACCAAGTACGCAATTAACATGATTCAGCTTATTTCGTTGAGATTGATGGATCGCAACACGTCGGTAAATCCACTCATCGACAATAACATTCTGCAAGCTGAAGTAATGAGCCACAATACCCGATATCAATTTAGGAGAGCGTGTACGAGTCGAGAGCTGGCTAACGTACGAGAGTAGCTTTGCTCTGTCTAACTCACTAACTTCTGCTTCCTGCATCACCGACGATAAGCCTAGAAGATGCAGCATACGACCTGAAAATGGGTCCTTAGCTTCACTCTGATATTGAATATGATAGCGGTATTTTTTCCATACTCGATAAACCAATGAAATATGTCGATTATGAAAGAAATCAAAGAACTGCTTAACCGGGTTATCTTCGTCGTCGCGGCCCGCAAGCTTTTCAGTGTATGAGGATGGTAACGGTGAACTCGAGCCATGAAGACCTAAAAAGGTAACTTCAACGCGCGAATAAGGGTTACCGTCCATTTCATAATGAGAAACAAAGTCTATGTCGCTTTTCGGAAACGCTAAACTTGGAGAAACACTGAATCGAATGTGTTCCTGCCAGATATACTTGTTCTGGCCAATACCGTTGTAACTGTATTCTGTCTGAGATTGATAATGTTTCTCCAGCAATGAGACAGCTTGAAAGAAGCCAAACTCATGGGTTTCTTGTTCAATCTGATTAATCATAAAACAGTCTGCTGCCCCGCTAGACTTGGCCAGTGATAGTTTTCGCCGGTTTTCTCATCAAACACTTCTAGCTCAGTAAATGAGTTCAGGCTGGAATACAATCGAATGAACTCATTTAGTACACTCACCAACAGGAACATATCACCTTCATTGACAAAATACGTCGAGTCTACCGTGAGAGTAAATTGAGTGCCTCGAATAGCCGTGCCTCTAAATACCCTGTCTGCTGGCTTCATCTCCGTTTTCTTTATCCCGTCCAAGCGATGTATCGACGCTCGATGCGCCTGACGATCGACGCGGGAATGAAAGTCATAGGTCGATAAAAGCACTTTCAGGACATCTATGTTGGCCAGAGACAGATAGTTCAACGACATATTTGCGATCAATTGCCACTGCAATTCACCATTTACCTGTGGGCTCACCGACTGAGTCGGCTTAGTGATATTGGTGAATGTTGCGTACGTAGGGGAATTGTGTGATGTGTAAGTCACATCGCCTACCGACAAACGTTCTGCTAGGTCGCCATTACTACACGTGAGCTTCATAAGCACCGTTTCTGAGCCTAACTCGGCAATATCACTGGTGTGCGTATGGAAAGAGATATAACGTTCTAAGCCACGTCCACTGACTCGCTCAGATACCTTGGTTTTGTAAAACTCACGCTTGTCGCGCTGATTAATCTGATGTTCGAACGATTCAAATTCAATCAGCTTCTTACGGCTACGCTCGTTCTTACTCCAGGTCTCTACATTTTCAATCGAGTACACTTCGTAGTGATCTTGACTACTACTCTGAGGCCTGACTTTGTATTCGCTTCGGCGATGCTCCAGTCGAATCGGGTCACCGTCTTTGCTAAATAGGTTAACTGCTGGTGTACAGTGCAATCGTAAGTGCTTGTCTTTTAATACCACTTCCGAAGGTAATGCGCGTTTAAAGACAAAAGACATCTTAACGGTTGAACGTTGTGGAACGCCACTTAGCCACTCTAACCCAGTCACATCGAAGAACATAAACTTCTCTGGTAGAGAAAAGTATTCCTGAAGCAGGCGATACCCAGCAAAGGAGTTGGTTCCGTATGGCAGAATCGCTTCATCATCACCAAAGCCAACAGGCTTAATACTGCTTGCAGGCAATTTGTGTTTGTATCCACCGCCAACATCCAGCTCGATATAGTCCAGGTAACGGAACAACCAGAGATATAAAGTTCGTGTTACATGCACTTCACCGTGAAGATAAAAGCGCAACGAGTCCATTTTTAGCCTAGAAAGTTCCTGACCGTATTCTGCGGCTATTGTGACGTCAACGTTTGAACTCGTGCGACTGTTGGACTGTTCCACATTCGTGATACTGACAGGATAGAGTGCCACATCATAACAGGTACGGAACAAACACTGCGTCCCTTCAACCTGCTCACTTGCCATTTCAGCACCACGTTTGACCACTGTTTTTTCAGTCACACTGCCTACATGTGGTGATAGCTCTGAAACACACATAGACGGAACAGAGCGCATGTAGTGAGGCCAAAGCAGAGTCATCAATGACTGCGTTAACTCTGGCAGTTCGTCGTCAATCTTTTCCCGAATTCTTCCTGTTAAGAAAGCAAAACCTTCTAGTAGACGTTCAACATCTGGGTCATAGACACCTTCACCCAGGAAATTTGTCAGTTTAGGATGGTATTTAGCGAACTCGCTTCCCGCTTCGCGAAGATAAGAAAGTTCATCCTGAAAATATTTACTGCTGCTCACGAAGAGTTTCTCCTGACTTTAAACGTTGAACTTACCGTCAACGCCCATGAACACATTGATAGACATTGGAACCTGACCACCGTTGTGAGAAACCTCACCAGTGATGCCGAAACTCAGCTGTAAGGGATTATGAAAGTCCTGACGATATGTCACTTCGATATTGCCCAGTCTAGGTTCAAACTTATGAATAGTCGTGCGGATATTCTGCTGAATATGACGTACTAAGTTTGATTGGCTAGCAAGGACATCATTGAAATCAGGAAGACCATAATCATTGTCTATCATTGCATTCCCGGCATGTGTGTTAAGCAAATCTGCGAGATGAATATGTATAGATTCAATAAGATGTTTGTGTGAAACAACTTTTTCGTAGCAATTCTTGGGCTCACCCAATTCAATGCGTTCGAGTAAGCGATAACCTTTTTCCATACTGACCTCTAAAAAGAACGGCCAGCAAAACTGGCCGTTCGAATCTTGAATTAGCTACTCTGATTACTGATCCAGTTTACCAACTAGAGACAGGTCAAAGCTCGCACCCATGTACTTGAAGTGAGGACGCACAGACATTGATACTTTGTACCAGCCTGGATCGCCTTCAACGTCAGATACTTCAACCTTCGCTGCGCGAAGAGGACGACGACCACGTACTTCTGCTGGCGGGTTTTCCTGATCAGAAACATACTGACGGATCCACTTGTTCAGCTCGATTTCAAGGTCAGAACGCTCTTTCCAAGAACCAATCTGCTCGCGTTGCAGTACTTTGATGTAGTGCGCTAGACGGTTAATGATGAACATGTACGGAAGCTGTGTACCTAGCTTGTAGTTCATTTCCGCGTTTTTGCCTTCTGGCGTATTCGCGTAAACCTTTGGCTTTTGGATAGAGTTTGCTGAGAAGAACGCAGCATTGTCCGAACCTTTACGCATCGTTAGAGCAATGAAACCTTCTTCTGCAAGTTCAAACTCACGACGGTCAGAAACCAAGATCTCTGTAGGGATCTTCGTTTCGATCTGGCCCATTGACTCGTAGTTATAAACTGGCAGATCGAATACCGCACCGCCACTTTGTGGACCAATGATGTTTGGACACCAACGGTACTTAGCGAACGATTCACTGATCTTAGATGCCATAGCGTAAGCAGAGTTACCCCACAAGAAGTTGTTGTGGTCATCTGTTACCAACTCGTCGTAGTCAAACGCCTTGATTGGGTTGTCTTCCACTGAGTAAGGGTTACGTAGCATGAAACGAGAAGTACAAAGACCTAGGTAACGTGAGTCTTCATGTTCACGTAGACCACGCCATTTCGTGTATTGAGGACCTTCGAATACCGACTTCAGGTCTTTCATGTTTGGTAGCTCTTCGTAGCTGTCCAAACCGAAGAACTTAGAAGATGCTGATGTGATGAACGGAGCATGTGACATCGCACCAACGTTGGCCATGTATTCCATCAGTTTGATATCTGGGCTTGAAGACGTTAGCTGGTAATCACAGATTACTGCGCCAACTGGCTTACCACCAAACTGACCGTATTCACGCGTATAGATCTGCTTGTAAAGACCTGATTTCACAACTTCTGGAGCATCTTCGAAGTCATCCAGCATCTCGTCTTTCTTCGCTGAAATAAGTTCGATAAGGATGTTTTCACGGAAGTCCGTGTGATCAACCAGATACTTAAGACCACGCCACGTAGATTCGATAGCCTGTACTTCTTCATTATGAAGAATCGCATCAACCTGCTTTGATAGCTTCTGGTCAATCTCACCAATCATCAAATCAACCAGAGACTGGTCAACTTTCTCGGCAGAGCTGTTACTTAAAAGTTCACCGATGAACGCTTCAACACCACGCTTTGCAACGTCAAAACCTTCGTCGCTTGGCTTCAGGCGTGTTTCATTAAGAATGCTATCCAGAAGAGAACCAGATTCAGCCAACGCCGCTTCTTGTTCTGGAGCTTGTGCTTCTGCTGTCATAATACCCTCTTATTCAGCCTTTTCAGCATCTTGGTTTTCACCAATGCTGAGTTCTTCTAGTAATTTCTTACGAGCTTCTTCATCCTGAAGAACGGCAGCGATCTTCTTACGGAATGCAGGTACGTTGCCTAGTGGACCTTTTAGCGCAACCAATGCTTCACGAAGCTCTAGCAGGCTGTTTAGTTCCGGAACACTTTTAGCAATCGCCTCAGGAGAGAAGTCCTTCATGTTCGTAAACGTTAGATCAACGCCAAGCTGTGCACCTTCTTCATCAGTCAGACGGTTTTCAACATTAACTTTTAGGTTTGGAGCATAGCCTTCCAAAACTTCGTTAAAATTGTCTTTGTCAATATTGATTGGCGTACGTTCTTCGATTGGTGTCTCATCAGCACGTGCTGTAAAGTCACCAACAACCATCATATTCAACGGCAGTTCAACGTCTTCTTGCGCATCACCAGTCGCTGGAACGTAACGGATATTAATTCGCTCTTTAGGAGCTACCGAGCCATCGCGTGACATAATTAGTTCCTTATCTAATTGTGTTGTTTAGTTATAGATTGACTCCCACTCCTCAAACTTTGCAGGCAACAATTCCTTGTTTGGATACAGCTGCTTCAGAATTTTTTGAGATAATTCATCTAGTTGCAAAGAGAGGTGTGGTTCCCAGCTGCTTAGACTCATTTCGTCTCTGATGACCCATAACTTTTCAAGATAAGGTAAACAGAGCGCGTAAAGACCAACAGCTTGGTAAGCTTTTACGATTTGTAAATGCAACATAAATTGCCCTCGCCCAGAGCTATCAAGCTCAAGGTTTTGTGCAACTTCTGCTACGCGTTCTCCCAAATTTTCGAGAGTAACATCGTCCATTGACACCAAATCGCCTTCTTGCACGACTACGCTAGGCAAAACCTGTTGACCTGCATTGGACGCCGATGAGCTGGCTTTATTCAGCCATTCGATCGTTGCTTCGTTGGCAAATGGAATCGAATTCTTAAATGACAGAGCCTCTATACCCGGTAAGGATTGAGCAAAGGCCTTCACTTCCTCTGAAACGGCTTGAGCTGCTTCTTCCAAGCTCAAGTTTTTCAGCATCTGATAAACGTAGTAATGGCCAGTCAGCCAAAAAGGCGCATCAGTTAATGTGCGCTCTAAACGTTTTATCGTGTCGATATCACTTTCTTGCTTAGCTTTGTCTCGGTATTCGGATTGTTTGTCCTGAGACACCGCAAGAATTAAAGGTGTTTCATTGTTCTGATGGTCTGGCAACTCTTCGATGTCTGACCAAGTCAAATGTCTGTGGATGCGGTAAGACAGCGGCAATTCAGGCTCCGAGGCCAAAATCATTTCTGCAACCTTCTTCAACGTTCGTTTAGAGGCTGTAGGTGAAGAAAAGTCGGTATCGATATCCACTTCTTTTTGCTGTCGACTTGCTGGTTTCGCAACACTTGGTTTAGCGACTGTAGGTGTAGATTGTGTCGGCTCTGGTGAAGGTTGACTTTCAGGTTTAGGTTGTGAAAGTTCAACTGGGTCTTGCTGAGCCTCTGGCTCAGAAGGTGCCGTATGTGTCTCGTCAACCCCTGCAGATTGAAGTAGACGATTGAGCTCGCTACGCAATTCAAAAAAATCGGCTTCTGAATCTTGGAACACTTCATCAAAGTGGCGTTGTATCTCTTCTACTGCATCATTACATCTCGACAACGCTTCCCAAGTTAGCTGCTCATTCGGAAGCTTAGGCAGCGCAAGTTTGAGCTGATGGTTCAACCATTCCACTGCTCCGTCGCGGCCACGTTTTCTACGTGGGTATAAATCTGAGCCAAAACGAATTAAGGACTCAGCAAGCAATGCTAGGCCCTGCTCAATACCAGGTAGCCCTTTACTCTCTACCAAAGCACGCGTCAAGTAACACATCGCTTTAAAGTCTTTGCTGTGCTTAGTGATAACTTCTGTTGCATGGTTTTGTACTACTGCCCAATCAACCGTTTCACCAAACAAAGAACCGAATTTTTTGACTTCAGCTTCCATCATTTCAAAACTGAATTCATAGCGCGCGTCTTCGCCAGCTGGCGAAGCTTCGCTAATTGGTTCAAGAAGTGTATTTATTTCTGCTGTCACTGCTTAGCCCCTCACGCTCGGCTGATAATCGCTAATTGCTCGCTGAACGGCTAACGCACCACGTGCAGGCTTTGATTTTTTGTGACTCTTGCGAATTGCATCGCTCGCCATACTATTGAGTAGTTGGGTGACTTCACTAAACTTCTTAGGCGCATTAACCTCAAGATCGTTTAGTGACGAATTAAGCTTTGCCGTTTCGAAAATCGCCTGCTCTGTCACAGTGCTAAACAGAATGTATTCGCTACGTGCTACTTTTAGAGCTCGAACCTTTGCAATCAAATCTGGGGTATTACCAAAAAACTGCTTTGCCGCCTCTGCTTGTTCAATAGCGCGTGAGTAGTAATGCTGCTCGGCATTTGCATCAATGGTCGCATAAACCTTGTTTAGCACGGTATTAGGCAGCACTTGGCTGTAGTAGTAAGACTCAGCTTGGTGATTTGCCCAAGCTGTTTTCATGTAGTCATCAACTGCTTTTGCACGACCACTTAAAATCAAGCTGACAAGTTCGTTATCCTGCTTACCCATATAATTAGACACTTTCTGTGCCTCTACGGTGAGCTTATTCAGGTTAGACATAACTTCATTAAACGAGCGCTCAGATTTCGCGAAAAGGACGCCGTCGTTATTTAGACTTTGATGCAGTAAAACCAACTGAGAACGAATATCTTTAAGTACAACTGGGATGTTCTCAGCAACTTGTCTTCTCGCCGCTAAGCTGTCTTCGTTGTGCTGGTAGACATTAAGAAGTTTGGTTTGCTGCACGCGGTAAGCGTCCTGATAAGGTGCCATCATGACAACATCACTAGACATATCGTCTAGCGCGTATTCAATTTTCCATGGAGGCTGAGCTAGAAACGCGGCCGTTTGCGCAGGTTTAATCGTATTGACCAGCGCCGTTGAATCACCAAAACCAGATTTCACCGATGGCTTCCACTCTGGCTGTACATAGTCATAAAAATAGGTTCCGGTAACCAACACAACTGACGCCACCAACGCAGCTTCAAGATACTTAAAGCGGCCGAGAGCAAATTTGTCAGCCACACTATGTTGTGTCAGAACGAGATCAGCATTTCTTAGATTAGAGAAGATCGGCGCACTGTTATCTGACTTCAAAGCCTGGGTATCAATTCGAGCTAATGCCTGAGCGAAAGAAATTGCGGTATAACCATGCGCTCGCGGCTTGTTAAGTACGTTTTTAAGCAGTGACCAAACGTGTTTAGGAATCAATTGGCAGCGTTTGTTCTGACCCAATAGCTGACGCCAAACGTCACCATAGGTAGAGCCAAGGAATAAGTGCCCAGTCAACAGTGCCAGAGAATAAACATCATCTTGAGGTTTAGCGATTCCGCTTTCGACATACATTGGTGAGGCATAATTCATGCTCACTTCTGAAGGCCCTTCCGATTCTTCAGTGTATCGAGCAGCCCCAAAATCAATGAGCTTAACGCTGTCGTCTTCGCCAACAAGTACATTGGCAGGCTTAATATCTAAATGACATACACCACGAGTGTGCATGTATTCCAAAGCGCCAGCTAACTGGTAGATAAGCCAGGCGATATGATCATGACGGAAGCCTTTTTTGGCGTGTCTTTCTATCTTTTCAGCTAACGACTCACCATGTATCCACTCATACATGATGTAAGGGCGATCAAATTCATTGCCGATCTTAATGAAATCAGCAACGCTAGGATGTTGAGATATTTCAAGCTTACTCGCTTCACCAATCAACATTGAGTGTTCATGGTTGGAGGTGCCTTCATTTGCGACTTTACAACACACTTGTTTTTCCGGCTCACCTTGCTTGGCGAGGTGATAAAGTGTTGTATTACCGTTTTTTGAAGGAAATGACTCCAATACATCAAATTGCGAGAATAAAACATATTCCAACTTAGGCTTGTTTCTTTGTGCTTCCTGCTGCTCTAACTGTTTTTTTCTCTCAATCGCTTTATGAACTAATTGATTGATATAGCTGTCGCTTGATCCATTTTGATCAGACACGTTTTACTCTTTGGCCAACTGATAATAATAACTAGGGGGGCATATTAATTATTTTGAATATTGCTTTTCAACTGCGTAAAAATAAAAAGCCCACTATATCTATCAATTTAGTCAGAATGACAGCTCAGCAGATATAACACGTGACTCTTTAACAGCTTAAATATAATTTTATTAATTAATATTAACGCATTGTGGAGCAGTATTGAGTTTGTTACTCGTAGTCACACAAAGAAGCTCTTAATAAGCCACGATCACCGTTCAAACCGTACATGAAGATAGAAGCTGGTTCTGATGAACGATGCATTTGTGTAAAGCTACACAGTATTGCCAATGCGGACGCCTGACCTATCGTTCCCCACAAGTCATTGATTAACGTGGGTTGTTGAGGGTTAGTAAATTTTTCCGCTCGAGCACCCAGTGCAAAACCGTAATCTTCGGTATTATCACGAGAATTATTCATGTCTGAATAAACCCGCCCTAGTTGCTCAAAAGTACTTGCTGCTTTTCGAACTAAGCGCATCATGCCTCTACGATCAGTCGTATTCCACTCAGCGAGGAAATATTCCAGGGTGGCAATCGGCTTCAGCTTAAGTGTCTCAACAATATTCTTCTTAGTTAAAATGACACCGGCCCCCCCCTCACTAGGGATCAAGCCCCAGGGGTTTTGACTCCCCATCACTTTCTGGTCTGAAATAAGGCTTTCTAACTCTGAAAATAACGAATCAACTGCAATACAAATAACGGCGTCTTGTTGGTTAAGCATGCCTAACGATTCATTAATAAAGCGAGGACCGCCTGAATTAGAAATCTCAATTTTGGACAACCACTTAGCGTGACCACTTTCTTCTACCCATTTCAACAAGTAGCTATTTTCCACTGACCCGGGTACAGACAGAATGACAGGAACTGGTTTTAGTGTTTTAGGCAGTTTATTCAGCATGGAAGAAAGTAACGTATCCACCATTTCCACTACTCTTTCCTGCTTATCCTCTGCTTTAATATAATCAGCTTTAGCATAAGTGAATTTATCCACGCCATTTTCTGCTTCGTGCTGATTAAAACGCGCTAAGTCAGCTTGAGCCACGGCGAGAGAAATATCCAGATTCATCCCCATTGGGGTCAGGACATCCACATCCAGTACGTATCGACCGTAAACATTACTCATGCGCTTTCTCTCGCTTTTGAAACTGTTGAGGAAACCAGAAGATGCTCTTTCGCCTGACACGGGAAAGAGGCGGTGTAGCTGATCGTAAGACGTTTTTCTTCTGTATCGATAAACACAGTGTACATTGGCATTGGAGCACTAAGCTTTTCGTCACCGAAATCTGCAATCGCCACAAATTTCTCAGAGGGGATTCGGAAAGAGAACACGTCATCATGAGAAAATCCACTCATCATTAACCGTTCTCCCCCCTCTAAGAAACCATCGCACTGCTGGTCAGCGGGCGCCGATTGATAGAACTTCCTGTCAAAATCTTCAGGCAGCAGTGGACGTCGATGCTCTTCCCAATGCTCATCAAATGTGCCGGCGTATCGAGTTCTTTCCGAAAAAAATGGAGGAATAGGTCCAAGACCAGCAACTCTCAGAGGCTTGGTGTTCGGCGCCCACTCTTCATTAGGAAAGAAAACCGACGGAACAGGTTTAGTTAATAATTCTTCACTGCTTTTTGCAATACCAGAACCAACACGGTTTCTCTCATCACCACCTAAAGCCCTAGAGTGGTCAATCTCAGCCTCCACATAAGCTTTGGGGTGAGAAACCGTCACACTTCCGCCATGCTGTACCCATTGTCGCTCACCGTGCACGGCAATACTTTTATCAATGTGATTATCGATAAGTATTCTGCACTCGTGATAAGTCACCGGGCGTTTGGCATAAGCACGAGCTTTACCGTAAACCAAAACATCAGTGTTTTGTTTGGAGACAGGAAACTCATGGTCAACTTTCATCGCGGATAAACCTGGCTCACCAAGGTAGATCGGGTCATCGTAGATTTCTTCGGCCGGAACCTCTTCCCACACTTTTTCATTAAGGTTCCACTGGCGCTTAGCCGTAAGAACCCAGACTTCATGACCATTTTCATCACGTTGAAAGCGACCTTTCACCAGCAGGTCTGTTGCTTGTTCAATATCCCACAGTTGCATTCTGATTCCTTAGGTTAAATCGCTCGATAGCAGCAGGTTGATCTGATACTTTGCTAAACAACCAATCTTGCTGCACCGCTGGCATGGACCATTCCCATGGAATGTAGACGCGGCCATGAATACACAAATGTCTCCATATCCACGTTCGATAATGCTCTGGAATTCGTGCGTTAGTCATTGCACGCATAGTCGATTCAAACGTCAGAGCCTCACCTAATCGCATCGACTTGTTCACGTTGTGCTCGTTGGAATCACGCCAATCCTCAAGTGAAGCGATGGCTTCTTCCCATTCATACTCAACACCCAATTCATGAGGATTAAGAGGGAAGCGCTCGCCATAAACAACATCGAGAGCGAACAGCCACTCCTCGCCCTGCTCTTCGTCAAGCGTCATTACATGATCTAAAGCAGCTAAGATCCACTCTGGTTTGCCAGTCAGCACCATCTGAATCGGAGCCATATCTTTACTAGGGTCAAACTGGTTGAACTCAACCAATTCCAAAAGCTTCGCAAAGGTTATGACGCACTCACTTGGTAAATCTTCTTCTTGAACACCAAAACGTTTTCTAAACCAGGTGCCTCGATCATGCTTACAAAGTAGCAACTCAAACAGGTATTTTTCGTCGTTTTGGATTTCATTGATCCACTCAACGCTGTCTTCAACATCGAACTTAGCCAGAACGGGATGTACATCTTGCTCTTTCAGTGCTTCTTCTTTCATCCAATGCTTGGCAAGACCAATACTTAATGTCTGACGTAACCTCATTAAGTCAAAACATAACTGGCTGGCAGACACCTTCCCTTCAATAAGTTGAGCTAAGGTAATGTCAAGGTGCGCTAACTTGGAGTGTAGGATTAGCAATGTCGCGTCTTTAGAATCGATAGTTTCAGCAGTTTTGATTGCCGCGAGCAGGTGTTGACGCTCCTGCTCAAACTCAGGTTCAAGCATCAGCCAAATAAAAAGCTCTGGTGCAGAGTCTTTTAGTTCATACACCAACCCGGGACTTAATCGGTAGAATGCAATATAAACTTGCTTCACGTCTCGCATCTGACGTTCAACCAAACGCAGGTAATCTTGTGAACTCGAAGGGTAACCTTTTCGATGTAACCTCACCCATTGCCTAAAAAGAAAAGACAGTGATTCAATGGCGATTGCGGATTTTTCGCGACAGAATTCGAGCCACGTTGGATTTAGCTCGACCAGCTGGGCAATTTCTGCGTCTAATGTTTCTATCGCTTCAGCAAGATCTTCGTTGGTTAACGCAGAGCTAAGCTGTTCCTTGGTAATTCTTTGTCTCATAGTTTATCTGCGTGTTCGATCAGTTGATGGCAATCGTTCCACCTTGAATCTTCTGTGCTTTTTCTGCTTGAGAGGTCACGTACTTAGCTTGTGTAGTTATTCGCCCATCTCTGCCGCTGTAGCGAGTTTGAGTCTCGCCACTTTTCACAATCAACTCTTGAGACGTTTCTATCGTCATTTTCTCTGCGCGAATAACAAGCTCATTCCCATCATCGAGCATTGAGAAGAAAACATCAGTGACTACAGGTAAGCTGATGTCCTGATTAATGAATTCAATACGACAATTCAACTTATTATCTATCGCCAACTGAAGCTCAGATTTTCTAAAGCCACGCCCCAGTCTTGCTGACAGAGGTTGTCCGAATGGGTTGCCTTCAAAGTCGACTCTGACACTGTCTTGAGTTTCGTTAAAATCTACTATGGTGCCAAAACGGGAAAAGCAAGCCGATTGCTCGGCTTGCTGGGTTTGTTGTTCAAATTGTTCTAGGTGTTTGTGTTGTTTCATTAGTTAATCGCTACGTTGCCACCTTTAATCACAACTTTGTCGCTGCCTTCAACTGTGATGGAAGAACCGGAAAGCTTGATACTTCCATCACTGTTCATAACCAAAGAAGAGCCACCTGTTTTCAGCACGATTTTGTCACCACTGATAACCTGTGTTGCAGCGTCTGCTTTGTATGACGTGTTTCCTTTCACTGAGACTGTAAGGTTGCCACCGACTGTCAGATTGTCATCAGCACCGATATCAGCGGAGCGAGAAGCACCGACAGTCAGGTTGCTGTTTTCACCAACATCTAGATCGTCGTTTTTGCCGATCTTAGTTGAGCGGTTGTCACCTATTTCGAGTGTCGAGTTATTCTTAACCGATTGAGTTTCGTTTGCGTTGTAGGTAACCGTGACATCTTGTTCAACGGTCTCAGTAAACGTGCTGTTCACCTGAGTCGTTTTATGTCCGTCGATGGTTTCCTTATGATCACCGTGAACTTCGTTAGTCTGATGGCGCCCTACTTTCAGAAACTCATCTTGGCCAATATCGCGGTAACGGTTATTCAACACCTTGGTCGACATATCTTTCTGAGCATGGAAGTAGATTTCTTCCTGATTTGCTTCGTCTTCGAAGCTCATCTCATTGTAACCCGTTCCCTTATGGGTCTGAGTTCGGAATGTCGTACGCGTTTTATTCTCAGGCAATGAGTAAGGCGGGTAATGTAGACCATTGTATACCGCGCCTGTCACTAGTGGGCGGTCTGGGTCTCCCTCAAGGAAGGTAACCACAACTTCGTGTCCAATACGTGGCAGATACACTGCACCCCAAGTTGGTGCTGCCATTGATTGGCTAACACGAATCCAGCAGCTAGCATGCTCATCATTGTTACCGTATCTGTCCCAATGGAATTGAACCTTGATTCGGCCAAGTTTATCCGTATAGATTTCTTCGCCCGCAGGGCCAACAACAACCGCAGTCTGAGGACCATCAACCATAGGTGCTGGCAGTTTAGGTGCTTTGAAAATCACATCACGTGGGATACAGATAAACTGGTTCTGATAAGTAGTTGGCAAGCCGCTGTTTTCGTCCTCATGCACCTGAGGATCATGACCACTATGAATAACTGACAACATAGTGTAATCACGGTTAATCGCGCTACGTGGGTGCTCACCAATATTAAAGCTGTAACCCGGCACCATTCTCATGATGTTAGACGCCGCTTCAATCTGCTGATTTTCTACCTGATGATCAGCAATCCACTCTGACGCACGGACTTGTCCCATTGCAGGGTCAACATAACGACCAGGGTAGTCAAACTGCTTAAGATCCTGATCTAAAGGACCATCACTAGACATTTCCTGCGGGATCTTAGGTTGTTCATAGTTGTAGTCGGTATATGTTGTACTACCGGTTCTAACTCGGTTGATCGCTGCAAGGTCAAAGATATGTTCACGGTCAGCCACACCGCCGGCATCCGAGTGATACACCACCGGACCTAGGTAGGATGCGTTCAGCGGTGTACTTAACAGCTCTGGAATAGCGTCATTGCTATCAACAATGACCATTGTGTGGTTGCCTTCTGTATGCTCGAAGTAGTACCACATACCATGTTCAGCAAGCATACGTTGAACAAAGTTACTGTCGCTTTCACGATACTGAAGCACATATTCCTTAGGAGGATAAACACCAGAAAGGTCAAGACGGTAATCGGTGACAGAGGCGTCATCTAGCACCTGAGAAATGATGTCTGGTGCGGCTAAATTCTGGAAAATTCGACAATCTTGGCGTTGGGTCATGAACCACATCTGTGGAACAAGAATAATCTGGTAGCGCGAGAATCTGCGGCCTGAGCCAAGGAATCGTACCTCATTTACTACGCCATGGAACAAACGAGCAGAACCAACACCCTGACCAAACAATGTCAGTAATGCTGGTTTGCGGATAAGTTCGTCGAACGTAATATCAGCATCAAGTGAAAGTAATGAGAGGCTGACTTGAAATGGTTTCGACAGTTCTTCAGTCACTTGAAAACTTTCAACACGAAATTCATGGCCACTACCCTGAACTTCAAATTTAAATTCTACGTCAATCGTCATACCTTTTACCTGATACAAATAATAAGATCAGGGCCAACATAGGTTGGCCCTTAGCGTTCGGTAAGAAAATCTTACGCTTCGCGTGGAGCACGCCAGTCGTCGTTACCGCCTTTACCCATTACTTCGTGAGTAACTTCGATTGCACGGTAAGTGAAGCTCAATACTTCTTCAGTTACACGGTCAGAAGTAGCAGCATCTTGACAGTGAGCCATACGAGTTTGCATATCAACTAGAAGAGCATCAATTAGTTTGATTGTGTAGTAGTGCTCTTGCTTACCTTGTACTGAAGTACGGTAGAACTTGATGTTACACTCAGGTAGTTTTTCACCAGAAACTAGTGCGTTGAATAGAAGTGGTGAACAGCAGTCTTGTGCCTTAGTTACGATTACAGGCTTGTGAACACGCTGACCTGTTGGCTGACCACTTTGTGGATCACGTGGAATAGTTAGTACGTGATCAAGTTCTTGAACTAGAAACTCATCAACGTGTGCTTCTTGCCATGAGTTACCAACTGAGTCAGCTGAGTAAGCATCTTTTGTGATATCGCCTTGAGTTTCGCCCGTGATAGACATATACGCAGGAGTTGGCATCTTATATTCCTTCTAAAAAATTTCTATTTATTTAAATTCACCAAATCGCTTATTACCGCGACCCGATTAGCTTAATACAAACACCGTGCCAACTTTTAAATCATTAATTTTCAACAACTTATGATTTTAATGTTGTAATTAGCGCAATTTATCAATTCAATAAATTGTAAAATTAAACAAGTTATTGTCGATCGAAAACAATTAATTGTTACTTATAAATCTTGATAAAACAACGGATGACAAAAGACTGAAAAAAGCGTTATTAACGGGCATTTAAGACATAATAACTAAAACAATAATCATACTGACCGCCACATATAAACAATAGGGTTTTAATCTATTCAATATCGGATAACAAACAACCATAAAAAGCCTGTCAAAATAGCTAGGCAAAAAAAATGACTTTTATTATTTAGTATAATTCGAGCCAATTTTAAACAAACCATAAGCTCGATAAAGACAATGATAAATATTAATCTATCTTCATTAATTCAACGTCTGCACCCTATCGCAAAAGTCGCGCTAGAAGACGCCGCAGCTTTGGCTGTATCAGAAAAGGCCAACGAAGTTCAAATTGAACACTTCCTTTTAAGTCTACTAGAAAGACCAAACAGCGATTTTGATGTTCTACTTGCACACTTTGACTGTTCGGAAAACATTTTACGCCAATCTATTCGCTCTACTTTAGATACAAGCCCAACAGGTAACGGTGGCAAACCTGTATTTTCTGCTTTATTGATCGAATGGTTACAAGAAAGCTGGCTAGTATCTTCACTAGACTTATCTCAAACACAGATCCGTTCAGGCGCGCTGCTACTTACTTTAGTGAGTAACCCTCTACGCTATGGTCAGCACGGATACGCCGCAATTCTTGAAAGCGTCAATCCAGACAGCCTAAAACGCAATTTTGGTGAACTTACCAGCCAATCTCTTGAAGCGCAGGTTGCAACCTCTGAAAAGACACAAGCACGTGAAGACGGTTCTGCGCTGAGTAAATTCACAACAGACTTTACTGGCAAAGCACGTAAAGGTGAAATCGATCCTGTATTCTGTCGAGATCAGGAAATCCGCCAAATCGTCGATATCCTTGCTCGTCGTCGTAAAAACAACCCTATCGCAGTCGGTGAACCAGGTGTTGGTAAAACTGCTGTCGTTGAAGGACTAGCACTTAAAATCGTCCAAGGTGAAGTGCCTGATAACCTGAAGGGTGTTGAACTTTATGGCTTAGATATGGGCCTACTTCAGGCTGGTGCGAGCGTAAAAGGCGAATTCGAGAAACGTCTGAATGCCGTTCTAGACGAAGTGAAAAATTCGCCAACACCAATCATTCTCTTCATTGATGAAGCACATACGCTTGTCGGTGGTGGTAACCAAGCAGGTGGCAGTGACGCAGCAAACCTACTAAAACCAGCTCTTGCCCGTGGTGAAGTGAAAACAATCGCAGCGACAACTTGGTCTGAATATAAGAAATACTTCGAGAAAGATCCTGCCCTAGCTCGACGCTTCCAACTGGTTAAACTGGATGAGCCATCACCTGAGCAAGCAGCTCTGATTATTCGTGGCCTACGCCCTGCTTATGAAAAATCTCATAACGTTTACGTTCGTGATGATGCCATCACTGCCGCAGCCGCACTTTCTGCTCGTTACATTTCAGGTCGCCAACTACCGGACAAAGCCATCGATGTTCTGGATACAGCTTGTGCCCGCGTAAACATCAGCCTAAATGCGGTACCAGCTTCAGTTGAAACATTGCAGCAAGAGCTTGCAGCTCAAACTCGCGAACTTGAAGCCCTTGAGCGTGACCAGCTTCAGCAAACTGGCGACAAGCACAGCCTAGCGTCTATCCCAGATCTAAAAGTAGCGATGGAGAAAACACAAGCTGAGCTAGAAGTCCAAGAAGCACAATGGAAAAACGAGAAAGAGCAAATCGAAGAGATGATCGCGTTGCGTACTCGCCTTCATGAGCTTGTTTCTGGGGAAGAAATTGAAGTTGCAGAAGCTGAGGAAGAAGGCGAAGAAGCGGAAACCTCACCTTATGCAGAAATGGACGAAGAATCGGTACGCATCGCCATTGCAGCTTGTCAGGAACAACTTGATGCCATTCGCGGCAGCAACCCACTTGTACATTTCGAAGTTGGCCCAGATGAAGTAAGTCATGTAATTTCTGACTGGACGGGTATCCCTATGGGTAAAATGCTTCAAGACGAAGCAGAAACAACTCTAAAGCTAAAAGACAGCTTAACCAGCAACATCAAAGGCCAAGAGTATGCGATCGATGCTCTGGCAGAAGGCATTCAAACAGCGAAAGCTGGTCTAGGCAACCCTGACGCTCCAACTGGTGTGTTCTTGCTTGTCGGCCCAAGTGGTGTCGGTAAAACAGAAACGGCACGCGCTATTGCGGATCAGCTGTTCGGCGGTGAGCGCTTTATGACCACCATCAACATGTCTGAATTCCAAGAGAAACACACAGTGTCACGTCTGATTGGTTCTCCTCCGGGCTATGTAGGTTACGGCGAAGGCGGCATGCTGACTGAAGCAGTACGTCAACGTCCATACTCTGTTGTTCTTTTGGATGAAGTTGAAAAAGCAGATCCAGAAGTGCTTAACCTGTTCTATCAAGTATTTGATAAAGGCACACTGAACGACGGTGAAGGCCGTTCTATCGACTTCAAGAACACCTTAATCATCATGACAAGTAACCTTGCGACTCATGAGATTGAGTCACTGGTACAGCAGTCGAAAGACATCAATGCTGGCGTGATTGCGGAAGCTATTCGTCCGACGCTGAACCAACACTTCAAACCAGCACTACTCGCTCGTATGTCTGTGTTGCCGTTTGTTCCTCTATCTGACGAAGCGATGACAGACATTATCCACCACAAATTAGGTAAAGTGTCTGAGCGTCTTCAAAGCCATCACAAACTGTCGTTGAACTACGACGATACCTTAGTCGAATTCGTACTTGGCAACTGTCGTTTAGCAGAAACAGGGGCTCGTAACATCGATGCGGTAATCAACCGTCAGTTACTCCCTCAGCTATCGACACAACTGTTAGTGCACGACAAGGATGAGTCGCACAGTCAGATCACTGTATCTGTCGATGAGCAAGGAACGCTATCTTATGCGTTCAGCTAATCAGAACGATCTGAGTAACGCGCTTTTAGCGATCAGCCAGTCTCTGGCTGATCGTACTCAGCTTGCGCAAACTTTGGACGCGGTGCTCACAGCAGCGCGTCAGATGACGTTTTCCAAACATGGCATCATCTACGTTCTCGATCAAACTGGTCAGGCATTGATTCCAAGCATTGTTCACCATAACGAACAGGCTCTCACCTCTCATCCATGGCAACCTCTATCGTTTGAACAAACCAGCCAAACAGATCCATTCAACTACGCAATACAGAATGGCGAGGTTGTCTTGATTAACGAGCTGTATCAGTACAACGGTTACGATTGTGAAGCTGTCTATGAGACGGAGCTAGCGCTTGGCATTAAAAGCGCCAACCTGCTCGCTTGGCCACTCGTTGACGACAGCGGTAAGACTATTGGTCTATTAGCTCTATTCGACTTGAGCGTAATTGATAATGAGTCGGCTCTAACAGCGTTTTGCAATATGGCAGCAAACAGTATTCGACAAGCAGTCTGGCTTGAAGAATACGGCCATATGATTAAAAGCTTGAGCGCCGATAACGCAGCTCTAGTACGCGAAAACCAACATCTCAAACAACGCAAACAAAGCCACTACAAAGGCCCGATTGCGGAAAGTGAACAGATGCTCGAAGTGCTACGTCGTTTAGAGAAGGTACTGACACTTCCAGTAGACGTTCTACTACGAGGTGAAACAGGCGCAGGTAAAGAGGTTATCGCGAAGTATATTCACGAAAACTCGAACCGCGCGGATCAGCCGTTAATCGTCCAGAACTGTGCTGCCATACCGGAACAGCTACTTGAATCTGAACTGTTTGGTCATAAAAAAGGATCATTTACCGGTGCAGACAAAGACAAATTAGGTTTGTTTGAAGCAGCCCATGGTGGAACCTTATTCCTTGATGAGATTGGCGACATGCCATTGTTGCTTCAAGCTAAGCTATTACGTGTTTTGCAAGAGCGTAAAGTGCGTCCGGTGGGTGCCAGCAAAGAAGTCGAAGTGGATGTCCGTGTTGTTGCCGCTACGCATTGCCATTTGATGGATAAAATCAAGAATGGCGAATTCCGTGCGGACTTGTTCTATCGCCTGAATGTATTCCCGATAACGCTCCCTCCGTTACGCGAGCGCGAAGCTGACATTTTGCCACTAGCCGAACACTTCGTGAAGCAAAGCGCATCTAACTTGGGCCTTTCACAGGCTCCAGGGTTTAGTGCAAACGTGCAAAAACAGCTTCAGGAGTACTCATACCCTGGTAACGTTCGTGAGCTAAAAAACATCGTCGAGCGAGCCCTGTTGCTTTCTGACTTCGAAACCATAAGCCAGATAGAGTTTGGAGAAGCGGCAGCACTTGCTGAAGCTCATCAGACGACACCTGCTATGGTTGAAGTGATACAACAGCCTGTCGTTAAGAGCATGCAGCAAGATGCATCGGAACAAGCAGACTATTCTAAAGGCCTTAAAGAAGCTGTAGGAGAGTATGAGAAGACCGTCATCCTTGATTGCCTGAATGCATCAAACTGGCAAATAAAACGCGCTGCAGAGCAGCTCTCACTGCCCGTCAGCACGTTGAGCCACAAGATGAAGAAGTACGATATTTCCGCAGCGGGTTAACGAACTGCTTTTAGTCTTTAAGCCATAAAAAAACCGCCATTTCTGGCGGTTTTTTTTTACTTTTTGAAATCGTAATATAACCAATCTCTCAACATACTTTCACGCTCCTCCGAAAGCGAAAGATCCTCAGCTTTCACGTAACTCAGTAATTCAGGTTTTGCTTTAATCCAATTATTGAGTTTGGAAGATTTGTGTTTTATCTGTTTATCTTTTGATGACTTAACATTCTCATCGTAGTTGTCAGTAGTGCCCGCAGTATATGCTCGCACATTGTTAAACTCTTGCTTGTCCATTTCATACCATTGTTCTTTGAAATGAATTTTTCGCGAATTTAATAGTGTTGGTGCTGTCGTGCTAACTCCAACTACAGGCACTTTTTGGGATGATGCACTTAAACCCAATCCGTCTTTACCTTCAATATCAACCCAAATGTATGATTGCTCACCACTACGTGAAACAAACGGACGCATGCCAGGGGTTTTCTTGCTCGTTACATTCAGGTATTCCAAAGATACTTCCATTACGTATAAATCTGTATCTATTGGCTTAGGTTTCCAGTCAGTAATACTGCTTTCTTTAATGGCAAGATCCTTGATAAGACTCGCTGCATGTTTCTCTACATGCTGCGACAGTACAAACAAGTTGTCTGGCACAGGCTTACTAACAAAACCATTTCGCCCTTTGCCAGAATCAATAGTCAGTGTACCCAGTGGATGTAAGCTACCAGTTAGTGAAAGCTTGTAATCCCCTTTGATATCATTCGCTCTTAACCATGTGTCGACTAAGATAGTTTCTGTATCGAACCCTCCATTTTTAAGAAGCGTTTGCGCGTTCTCTACGGACTTGGTGCTTACCACTATCAAAATCTTCGTAGCTTGCGTTGAAATATCATTTAATGGTTGTGCTTTTGTCCATCCCAACTCTTCCATTTTATCTGTATGCTTATCGCCTGGAATGAGTGATTTCACATTTATATCGTTGACGTAAAGGCTCACTTTAGTGTCTGAAAATAGCTCTGGGTATTGGCGCTTTTTCTGGTTAGTCCTTGCTAAGAATGTTTTCTCATATAGGAACTCGTGCTCCTTGGACATAGCAAGGTTAAATATTGATGAATTATCTGTAGCGACCTCAAATTTCTTACCTTGGCTATTGGTAAAATGCAGACGTCTTGTAAACGTCAAATTCTTTTCTGTACTTGTGTTGTTGGGTACACCCACTTCCAGCACATATCGCATAATGTAAGAAGACAGCTCTTGTTTTTCAGCCGAACCAAACACTGACTCCCAATCCTTACTGCCATAATCGTCAGCTATAGGCTTAATACCATTGATGACATTTATTCCCAAGTAATAAGTCGGCGTAATACAAACGCCAAACAACGGGGTGTTATTGGCTAATAAGCCTTGCTCGGACAAATGATTCCGCTCTAGGTCCGTAAACAACTCAGGGGACAATTCACGAACATATTCTGTTGTATACGCTCCAACATCATCAATAAACCTGTTCTGTTTAACTGGTCTAACTCCTATTGGAACCAGACCTAGAGTTCCCTCCTCTTTAAATTTTGCCAGATTCTTATCCTTCATGTTCAGAACCACGAGAACTCTGACTGGATCTAGTGGAGAAATTTTTTCGCCTGCATTTACGAGAACCTCAATCGGCTTCCACACCCCATCTCTTTGTATAGATATACAGTGCGCCGCATAAATATCATCACCCAACTTGCTAAGATTTGGTGTTTTCAAAAGTTTTTTAATTTGACTTAACGATGGATCTGCCAGCGTATGAATCGGACAGTACTTTTGGTAAGTCTGAGCTTGCTCAAGTGCGATTTCACCTTCGTTAGATTGCTTTATTTTGTAGACAAAATAGCTTGTAGCAGCGACGTAACTTTTTACGCTTTCAGCTGCACTACTAAAGTTACCCTTTGTTTCCAACCACGCTTCGTCTAAATGAAAAGAAGGCACCCAGCTGCCGCCAAGATCCCAATCATCACTGAGAATATAGGTTTGAATATAACCTTTGATATCCAGATCTTGATTACTTCCATAGATATGGGCATGAGCGGCATTTCTTGGATCGCTGCTAGCAATACCCTTACTGGAGCCTTTAGGGCCTGATGCTTCCAACAGAAGTAAGCGCAACAAACCATTAAGAGCAATAGCGCGCTTAATATACGCCTTACCTAATACACTCAACTCGTTAAACGCCAAATCATCTTTATGCAATAATGCTTGACTGATAACATCTAACTCAGAATAACGTCGTTGAGCTTCCTTGTATTTAGCTAACTCCTTTTCAAGAATCTTTTCTGCACCACCCAATGCCGAAACTATCATGTCTCCTGACCAATAAATACCGTATGCCAGAGCTGCGGACGGCCCAAGAACGGGTGCGGCAAAACCAAGAGCGATATCAAATGCTTGACCAGCAAAGTTCCACAATTCATCTTGTATCTTCATTTCTGCAGATACCGAGACCTGTCGATTTTTCTCCAGAGCTAACAACCAACTACGACAAGCAGGATAGTCAAATGCAGAATTCAGGAAAAAGCGCATTTCTGCTCGCCTGCTTGCCTCACGCTTGTTCTTGTCGTTATTGGGGGCAACACCTTTGCCAACGACCATTAAACGATGTTGCCATTTTACCGCATCACTGCCTAAGTAGCTTAAAATAGAGGATTTAAGTGCTGAGGCACGCTTTTCAGAAAGAACTAAGTTGTATTCCAAAGTTCCAATATCACAAGTATAGCCATCTATCTCGAGCACCATTTCAGACGTTGTGTTTCGAAGATAATCGGCAACCTTGCTCACTAATTTAGTATCCGACACAGACAAACTATCTTCTGCACTGTCGAACTCAAAAAGTAAAGTTAAGTAGCTCGCCTCACCAGGCTTCGCTGATTGCTTTGAAGCGATTGGCTTTCCATTGAGTAGGACTTTATCTTGACTATTACTGTCAGAGAACGCATTCAAAAGGGCCTTTTTGTGCTCCTCTTCAGTATCCAGCAAGGCTTTCCTTTCAGCCTCTTCACTCAGAGCAATCGTTGAAACTACGGACTGTGTATTCTGACTATACTCTATAGACTTTCCAATATAAGCCTCAAACGCCTTCTCAGCATTTTTAGTACCGCTATAAATATTTAGGCCCGATGAGACGAGCTGAGCATAACCAAATGGTTTGTCTAGCCCAAATTCAATGGCTTTAGCCAAAGGTTTTAATGGTGTGAGTATCCTGTCATCTACCTTATGCCAAAAATGCCTTAAAGCTGGAGGGATGGTAAACACGGTTGGTAAATTAGCTCCTACACCTGCGCTCCAGTTCAGTGCCTTGGCAAGACCATTCACTGGCGCGATAGAGCCTTGTGCTGGCGGGCTCAGCGTTTGCGCAAAATCTAAAAAACTCTTCGCTTTTGCATCTATACCTACAGCCAACTTTACTACTTCCAATAGTTCGCCAGCTTGACCTTGGTTCAGACCAGCACTGAACGCCTTGTGAACCGTAGTCATACTAAAGGGGTCCATTATACCTGAAGCCGACGCTTCAATGAGCCCCTTATAAGTGCCAAGTGTATTAAGAATATTGAGTGAAGGTTGAGTGACTGATGCAACCTTATTTTCACTAGTATGAGGTTGGTTTTTACTCCAATCGACCCACTCTCTAAAAGTGCTCGGAGCATGCTGAAAGAGAGCTTCTTCTACAGATATTGGGTCACCCGATACCAATACACTACGCCCAGCAATGGAGTGTATTGGTAGATGCAGGACTTGCTCAGAAATGGAGTATTGGTTGTCGGGAATATTGAGTTTAGCGACCTCAGCCATTTGAGATTCTGCTGATTTTTGCTCTATTTGCCAGTATCTTTCAATCCCGTTTAAATCAACGTCAAAACGCAGCAACTGCTTTATCTGCTCATCTTTATCTAAGTAGCCACCCGTGATCCAAAATGTCGCTACATATTGCGCAGTTTCTTCCGCGCTAGTCGATGTCTCATCTTGGTTAGCAATATCATAATAATTCACTCGCCTTACACGACTTGCAACCTTGCTGACTATATCATCAGCATCACCTTTTATGACTAAATTTTCTGGTTGTCCCGAGATTGTAACTTCTGCACCTTCAAAGTAATCCGCAGAAAAGAAAAGATTTATCGTCCATATCTGAGGTATACGCAAACAATAAAAATCGTGCGAGTAATTTCCGCTGTACAGCTGATTGTATAAACGCTTATAAGCCCCCTCTTTCAGTCCTAATTCCTTTTCAGAGTTTTCAGCTGTTTTCACAAAAAACTCTGCTTTTTCAGGAGACATAAACGATCGCTCATTTTTCGAGAGACCAAACTCCTGGCTAAATACACTAGCTCTTACTCTAGTAGCTTGTAGCTTTGTATTGCTTGCACCAGCTACATCTTTTGCAATTTTGCATAAGTCTTCAGCCCAAGAGCTACTATCAGATATTACAGCAGCAGGAAGAAGATAAGGAGGAATAAAAACAGCCTTCATAGAAGCAGAAATGTTAGTCACCTGCAACGGAGAAGCTGATAGATTAGCATCAGTCAAGTTCTCTAGTGATTGAATCTGGCTGTTCCATCCTTGTAGGCGCCCGGCAGAGTCACTAAAATAGAGCGGGGCCTTATTCTGACTAGTGCTTTCGTCGTTAACATCACCGACCGCTTGTTCGGGGAGGCTAATAACATAACCAGGTAGTGGGAAAAGGCCATTGCCATCAACCGTTTCGCCATTCGGACCAACCAGTTGCCCCATAAGATATAGAGATTTCTGTTCGATCTTAGTTTTAGCCATTCTTTCGTTCCTCCAAAACTAATTTTGCTTTATCTATATCTCTGTAGTTAGGCAACGGGTACAACGAATCACTCCATATGTTTGTGTCTTTATTCTCGATAACATAGCGGCTAAAGCCAAAGCCAAAGCCAGACATCTCAACTCGATTTCCATCTTTCAAGCCACGATATGTATAGAACATTTGCTGTGTGGGGCTATTTTCATTCGGCTGTTCTAGCACTCGGTAGATGTTTCTCTGTGTTTCGGAAGTGAACCATGTATCACCTCCGTTAAGAGCTAACATGAAGCCTCGCGTATGGTATTGAGCAACTTTCTGTGAAGGTTTACCTGACTTATAAACCCCTCCTCCATGACCTAAACAATAGAAGCCATCAGCAAACTTACTCCCCCGGACATTACAGTTACCACTACGTGGTGTGTAATTACCACGATCTATCACCTTGAGAGTATTTGCATCAACTACTAGTGTATTTCCACATTTGTTTAGTTTATCGCCAAAAGATTCTTGGTACTCTTTCAAATCGCTATCGTCAGCACAATATAGCCAACCACCTCCATCTTCATTTTCAAGGTGCAAGAAAACATCGTCATGGCTTTGGTCCATATAAGCTTTGCTAAAGGTTAATACTACATTAGCCAAGGGACCATTCACGTCGGTGAACTGAGTAATTTCTTTACTTGGTAGCATTACCTTAGTTAACTCATTTTTGCGTTTTACAACCACTTGAGAACTATCCATGCTCCACATAACATCATGTACCGATGTAGAAACCTCACCCAATTTTGTAGCTTCTCGATCCTCTAAGTCATATAACACAGTACCTGTTTGTTGAGGTACGATAAGATAACGACCGTTAGGTGAGCGGGACATGTAAATTCCATAGTCAACAGTGCCATACTGAGGGGTTGGCGGTAAAACTCCTTCAGAAATCAATAGCTGAAGGTTAGTTCCATCAATATTCAAAGCCCAATAGCTGACCTTTGAATCATCTTCTGGGTTAGCGACTGTAAATAAAACCTGGGGTAGTTTCACGTTTTCGGTATTCCAGTCCGCTACTTTCGGGTTATCTGGGATATCAAAATCATAACGATGAAGCCAACTTTTAGTATCGCCTTTATTTACTCTAAGCCAGTCAGCTAATTTCTCTATCCGAGTTTTTTCTTCAAAATAAGGCTTAGTGGCGAAGTAACTTACGCCGGCCAAAATAGCTGTCGCTAAACCTACTCCAAGTAGTAATTTCTTGTTCATTTTTGTTCCACTTTTAATTGAGTTACAGCGACCAATCCAACATCAACGATTCAAAACGCTGCTTTTCCTCATTACTCACCATCTTAGGCTGGTCGTTGAGGCGCTTTGTAGGCTCCGGCTCTTTAAAGCCTTCCGGTTCAGCAAACAAATCTTGATAAGCCACTTGATCAAACAAAATATGCCGACTGTCTGGGTCTTGGTCGCATACAAGCGATATTGTAAAAATGCCTTCTGGAGGTAAGCCGCTTAAAAGCGCTTGCTGCCAATCATGATCTTCCCCATGAAACAGTTCCAATTCGAAAACATCTTTATATTCACTGTTGTGATCCACGATGTAGAGAGAGTTAAGCGCAGTAATACCTGATGTCCCTACGTCAACTCTGAACAATAAGCCGTCGTTCTTACCATCAACATACGCAATCACAGTATTACTCTGATCGTAACTACGAACCAAGACTTGTTGGTCGCTTAGCCATGGCATATCGTCTTCATTAATGGCATGAACTTTCGCATTCGCTACGTCTGAAGTAAATTCCTGTATAGAGAATGCTTGTTCAGAACTGTAATTGCTGAGCTCATCGAGTGGCGTGCTCGATTTCTCTAGTAATGCAGTATCGGATTCTAATGACTCTATCTGAGTGAATCGCTTTTGTTTTGGAGAAAATATGACTTTAAGTCCATTTTCTCCCTCTTGAACCTCGCCAAGGACTTTGTAAGGAACCCAAAACTGAGGCATTGCAAATCCTTCCGCTTCACGTTGAATAGCTTCAGGTTGCTCTTTCGTTTGTTCTTCTTGATAAAGGCTTCGGTAATACTCGACATCTACATCCCGATAGTAGCCTTTGTCTGTAATCGCCATTTCACGCCACAGCTTGCCTTGCCAGAATACGTAAAGATAACCACCACGTAACTCCGAAGCCTTATCTTTGCTTTTACTACCATCTAGATAGGCTAGTGGTCGAACTGGCACCAACACATTATCCCACTCGTCCATTTCGTCACTGGATTCCACTGGCTCGACATTTTCTGCAAGCAGAAGTTTGAGTGGCGTTGCAGAACCGCTCAGAGGAATAGCTAGGTAAAGATTTCTTGGCTCTTCTTCTAGACTCTTAAACACCGAGACGCTGCGGTGATTTTTGATGGAGTCTTTGCGTGGTTTAGCGATTTTTTCTTTTTGCGTGTCTGTCTCTGACAACATGAGGTAGGCAGCGTTGTTCGGCCACTGGCCCGCAAACTCGACCACAATTTTTTTATCCGGAGAAGGTTCTACGGGAGTGAAACTAAGGTTGCGTGCCAAAGGTACATCGTCAGTGACTGTATCATAGTTCGCTTTGACGACTTTTTTTGGTTGCTCGGAGGCAAACTCATCGACGCGCATTTTTAACGCAGGGTAAGCCTGAAGCTGTGCATCTGAAAGCGGGGTTCGACGTGCAAAAGAGGATAACGCGACCCACTCGACGCGAACAAGGCGCTGTTTGATGTTGGATAGTAGGCTGTGGATGTCTTTTTTAGCCGACTGGGGGATAGTATCAGACAAAGGCTTTGGTAGCTGTCTGAGCACATCCTGAAGATTGCGCGTACGCGAGAGCTGCCCGATGCATTCATCTGGCGACAGTATGTAGTCTAACACGTCCCTAGAAACTACGTTTCCTGGAACAAATTTGCAAACTAATTGCATTTTAGTTCTCCACAACCATTGATGTCCTTTGATTGCGGTAACAAGTAAACCCAGAGGGTTTATATAACGATTTGGCGAAAGGCCATTCTACGTATAAATCTAATAATTGCAACCCATACAAAAGACACATTATTTACATAAAACTCAATTAAATTTTCACTACATCTGTTTTTTAAATAAAAAAAAGACGCGATTAATAATCACGTCATTGTATCAAACATTATTTTAAGATACGAAACAGATAGTATGTACCACCTGTGCAGGATAGCACCCTCTGGGTGCTGCGCTACTATACAAAGTCTTTAAGACAATGCAACGTGGCAATATTCAGGTCATATATTTCAATTTAACAGCAATAATCGATTTCGATGATAGTTAAATAAAACGACAAATGAAAAAAAAGAACGTTTCAATATTCATTCTGCTCATTTCTACATCATATTTAATTTAAATTACTTTCTTTTTTTTACGAAAACTTCAAAAACCTTCCCATTTTAGACGTTAGAGCAGTCCAAATGTCCTTTCTAGTCACAAAAACAACTAGATAGAAAGCAACAATCGCGGCTGGCCAACAAAACGAGACTGGGACAAGGCCTGACTACTCACATATCCAATACTGACTTCTCATTTTCTGCAAAATGCATTTAACCTTTAACCTAAATTAGGCGACAGATAGAAAGGCGATACAGTCAAAACAACTACCGCATCTTTCTTAATTACCTTCTCTTCCTTAAATAACCATTGGAATAGGTAATTGAGTCCTGTTATTTTTTATTGTAAATACTATTTATCGAAAAAATTTATCTAGATTTTGTCTGGTAAAACTCTATCATTGAACCAAAATCTCAAATAACTATTAAAATGCATTCAACGTCTATTCCCCAAAAAAGTTATCGAGACTATTTGTCTTTTTGGTATCTAGCCCTTATTCCATTGAGCCTGTGTGCACTAGTTGAAATATCAACCTTTAACGACACATCTACTAGATATTCAAACGAAACAAACATCAACAAAGTTAATAACACCGAAAACAAAAGAGAAATTGCGCCAAAAACACCAATAACAAAAGACAAATTTATTAGCAGCGACGTTGGGTATTCATTCTATGGCACGGCGCTGAGTTTAGGCATTGCCCCAGATACGATTCAAGACCTTGCTTCCCTTTCAGCAGGTAAGTTTGATTTCATCAACTCAGTATCTGGTTCAGGGCAATTTGCATTCAAACTCAACGAGAAAGATCAG
The DNA here is from genome assembly GCF_000740665.1 of Vibrio sp. B183. Lineage (NCBI taxonomy): Bacteria > Pseudomonadati > Pseudomonadota > Gammaproteobacteria > Vibrionales > Vibrionaceae > Vibrio > Vibrio sp. B183. The sequence goes on from NZ_JPQB01000014.1 coordinate 164,115, forward strand.
CTCGTTGCTTTCTTATATCGCGATAAGTTACATACGTATTATGTCTATAGTACAAAGGCGGGTACATTGTTCAGTACTGATGGAGAGCGTTTTTACAAAGATAAGTTGCTCCTTTCTCCCGTATCGCGTCGCTTCAGAATCAGCTCGCAGTTTAGTCACTCTCGATTACACCCAGTGACTCGCACAATGGCCCCTCACCTTGGAACGGATTACGCCGTGCCAGTTGGTACGCCTGTCGTTAGTATTTCTTCAGGTGAAGTTATTGCCTCTCGATACCACCCGATAGCAGGAAACTACCTTGTTATTCAACACCCAGGCGGATTGAAAACACGCTACCTTCACCTTTCTAAACGTTATGTGAGAAAAGGAGACATTGTCTTACAAGGCGAGACCGTCGGTGCAAGTGGCAATACAGGGCGAACAACAGGCCCGCACCTTCATTTTGAACTATGGAAAAACGGTCGGCCAATCGACTTTGAGAAAAAACGCGCATTTGCCGAAAAGGTAGCGGTTCAGCTCGTGTCATCTCAATCTCAGGAAGCTCAAAAAGCCTACTTACAGCTAAGTCAACAGATAAACTAACGACATCTCGGTTAACGTACGTAAGAAAAATTACGTGCGTTAGCTTCTAAGATAGCTAACTGGCAATGTTTGCTACTGAAAGTTTAAGAGGGAGTTTTTTACAAGAAGAGTTGGAGCGTGCAGCGGGAATCGAACCCGCATCATCAGCTTGGAAGGCTGAGGTAATAGCCATTATACGATGCACGCATCATCGTGAAGACCCATTCAATATGCCACATCAGTCTGAAAAGAAAAGTCTTTTTTTAGTTTTCAGGTTTAAGTGCTGACTTTATGTTCAAACTCATTCATAGTTGACGGCTTTTTGTTCGCTAAGCTCTTCTAGCGCAATTTGTTGAATGACCGCCCTATCTTTTCCGAGTGATTTTGCTTGATACATTAAGTGGTCAGCATCCGACAAAGTAATGTTGAATGACGTTAATGGGTAATAAGCGCAGCCTAAGCTGACCGAGATCGCCTTATCTTCAATAACAACGCTCCTTACTGAATGACAAACCTTATGCGCTATTGTTGTCACCTGCCCTAACGAATGCCCACTGATAACGAGCGCAAACTCTTCACCGCCGATACGCCCAAACAAATGATCATTCTTAATCACGGTTCTTACTGCCTCCGCCACCTGACGAATAACCATATCCCCAACTTCATGACCAAAGTTGTCGTTAATCACCTTGAAGTCATCTATATCAAAAATCATAACGGCAATAGATTCTGGTGCTACAAGCCTTTGCTGGAATTCTTCGACAAAATGGCGGCGATTGCTTAGCTCTGTTAACGGATCGGTCTCAGAGAGGACTCTCAGTTCCTGATTCGCTTTCGCCAGCTCCCGCGTTTTCGCGTTAACAGAAAAGCGCAGGATAAAGATGTAAGCAACGCCAGCCAGCAAAATCATTAGTATAGCCAACGGCAATAGATAGTCTGGGTAGACAGTGTTGATGTACATCCAACGACCGAGAATTCTTTGTTTATCTTCATTACTGATAAGTTTAAGGCCATGAGACAAGTGATTTTGAAGCGCAAGGTTGCCTTCAGAGACTGCAGGCCGCAAGTTTCCTGAGTAGAGGTGTCTTATCCCGATAAACTTATTCAATCCCTTAGTGGTATGAAGGTAGAAGTTTGCAACTTGCAAGTCAGCTACAAATGCGTCTATTTCGCCCGCAAAAGCAGCGTCGATCATACGTTCATTATTACGAAAAGAAATGATATTGAGATTAGGAAAATGAAGACGAGTAAATTCTTCTTCGTAGGCGCCTTTCACTACACCAACGAGATGATCATGTTCCCCGCGTAGAAATAGACTCACATCAGAGCCCATCAACCGGCTGCTGATATAGAGTTGCGTATCAATGGACATAATAGGCGCATTGTAGTCTAAGAAGGACTCACGCGTTTCGGACCAAAGCAAGCCTGAGTGCACGTCAGCCCTTCCTGAACGAACAGCCTCTAAAGAGTCGTTCCAATCTAGCAATAAGAATTCAATGTTCTGGTTATTTTTGAGGCCGTATTCATTCCAATAATCCACCAGAATACCCGCAGGTTCTCCCTCTTCGTTGATATAAGAGAAAGGTTTCCATGCCTTAGAGTTAGTGACAATCAGGGTCTGTTTATTGGAAGCACTGGCAAAACTCGTCAAGAAGAGCAACATACACATTGTTGCAAATACACGTAACACAACTAACCTCAAAGAATAAAACGAGCTCAAACAACGGAGGTTGCTTGAGCTCAATTGCTATACACTTTATTGCATTGAGATTATGTATAGAATACCTGTCTCACATCTGCTTATTTTATAAAATTATATTTGAAGCAGATCTCATATATTTAGTTTTCTATCATTAAATCGGTGTTACACATGCTTACTCTGTTCGGAAATGCCTCATCTCTTTGTTCAATTCTTCAACCTGATGGCGCACCTGCTCAGAGATCTGTGATGACGAACTAGAGATATCAGCAACCTCCTCTACTCGGCTAGTGACATCAGACATTAAACTGTGTATTTCCTGAGTTGCCAGAGATTGGCTCTCTGCAGAGTGAAGCAGATCTTTCATTTGTGAATCTAGGCTCTCGATTTGATCTGTTGTGGCGCTTAGTGTTCCGTGCGCCTGCTTGGTATGCGCTGCCCCTTCTTCTGCTAACACTTTACTCCTGTCGATTTCCGATACCACAGCTGCCGTCGAAGATTGTATCGCATTCACAATGTTGTTGATCTCTGTAGTGGACTCAGTAGTTCTTGTCGCAAGTAGGCGCACTTCATCAGCCACCACAGCAAAGCCTCGACCATATTCTCCTGCCCTTGCCGCTTCAATGGCTGCATTGAGTGCAAGCAAGTTGGTTTGTTCGGCTAAACCTTCGATTACTTCCGTAACACGGCCTATCGCTTCACTCTCTTTACTCAGCTCAGTAACCTGCTGGCTCGCACTTTCAATCGTGTTATGTAGAGAGGTCACGGTCTGCATGTTCTGCTCAAGAGCTTGAGAACCGATTTCGATTTGGCTCTTTGATTCAGCAAGATTGCTAGCAGACAGCTTGGCTTGGTTGGCGGTTTCATCGGCAGACAGGCTAACCTCAGAAAGCTGCTGACCGACAAGTGTCATCGTCGACATTTGACTATCTACTTTATTCGATGTGTTGTTATTTGCATCGAGAAGTGACGTCATGCTGTCCCCAACAGTACGTGCTTTCGAACTAACGCCACGCACAATATCTAACAGAGCGACATTCATCTTGTTGATTGAGTTGGTCAGGCTGGCTAGCTCGTCACTACCTTCTACGCTGAGTGCTGGTTGAGACACATCGCCTGCGGCAATCAATTGGGCACGTTTTGACACCACTTTTATGCGTCGGCCAATGTTCCTACCCATATAAGTTGAGATGGTTAACGACGCTAATAGGAAAATAATTGAGGAGACAACAAGCAAAGACACGACACTGCTTAGCGAGCTAAAGATTCCCTGACCACTGATGTCAGCTTGCTGCTGTTGCTTACGAATCAGGTTTTCTAAGCTTGTATTGAGAGTATCGACGGCAGGTACCAGCTCCTTAGCCATTTTCTCGTTTACCAGATTCCAGCTACTCGCCGTTCTTAGTGCAACGACCTGATCGGCAAGTGGAAAATAAAGCTGCTGCATTTCTTTAAATAGATCCCACAAGCCTTGATCGCTATCGCTCATCAGGCTGACTTTAGAGTCGATCTCAGCAACGTACTTGCCGTGGGATTTTAGAAAGTCCTGATACTTGCTGAGGTGCTCCTCTTTGCCATACAGAAGAAAGTCACGCATTGAAGAAAGTGCATTGGCAAGAGAAGTGTAACTGTCAGCATATAATCGGAATAAGCGCTTTCTCTCGCCCCCCTCTTTATTACCCGCTTCGTCATTGATGAGGCCTTGGAGCTGATCCAATGCCACCTCTGCAATTGGGGCGGCTTCATTGATAAACAAAGAGTGGGCCGGAAGGTTCTCATCTGAATGACTGGTTTCAGAGATTTCGTTAACCAACCCTTTGACGGATTCCCATTGACCTAGGACTTGTTGGTAAGAAGATTCATCCAATAGGGTTTCTAATTTGGGTAACGCTTCATCGGTCGAAGTGATAACGCTATTCAACTGCTCCAACTGCGTGGCGCCAATAGCTTCATCACCACCTAAAAGCATATAAGCTCTGAGGGTAGAAACGGTCGCCTGGAGCGACTGTTGTAATGAACGGCCCGTATCTAAAGTTGGCAGATCGGACTCTAATAGAGATTTTGTATGCTCTTCTACAGTATTGACACTGCGGAATATAAATAGAGCGGCAACGATAAAAAGTACTGCAAGCGACAGAAAACTCAGCTGTAACTTCCCTGATATCGTGAGTTTCATCCTAATAACTCCTGTTTAAATAACCTCCTAACTATAGCGTTTTGCTTATTATTGTTAAATATAAGTTAACTACTTTTATAAACTTTTGATTGATAGCTCAGTTAAACAGCCCCCGATAACTCAGGGGCAATGCTCACTTCTGCTAAGCTGTTTTAGATATTTGCCGACGCAATGTAATCCGTCAGCTCTTGATTCGATACCGTGGTGATGTATTGGTCATCCAAGTAGAAAGCCACATCATTTTGCTCTTTCTTACCACTTAAAACCTGTTTAGTGCCATCAAGATAGGTTATTTCCATTTGTAGCGTCGTTTCGTCAAGCTGTTCCATAGTTGCACTTTCAATCTCGGTGTTGTTGCTCAATGGTACATCTTTTAGAGAGCTGTCTAGCTTGTCGTTGACCTTGATGTAGTTCTTTGTTGGCGTATCAACAACAGCTGGAGACTTACCTGTAATTGGGTTTGTCCCCGTCCAAAACTCAACTGCATTGAAGATAAACAAGTCCGCAATACCAGCAATACCGTAGACAGGAGACAGTAAGACAAACATACCTTCGCGGGCATAACGGTTATCGACTGTCTCTAGGTTGAACTTCGTCACCATTCCTGTAGTCGCCATCTGCCCCATACAACCAGTTAAAGAGGTCAGGCCAAGGCCAGCAATTATTGCCAGTTTTAATGTATTTTTTCTCATTTTTTCCACCACTCAAATTAAGACGACGCGCATGCTACTCCCGCTATATACCCTTGCCTAGAGTCAAAATTTTGAATTGACGAAATACTGACTAAGTCATTTTTTAAGCAAAGCCTAATAATGCATTAAATTGAGCAGAATCCTCGGTTTACGGCATCAGTATTTTCCGGCTTTGCAGCGTGTCAATATCAGACTTTGCTTATTTTCTTAAACCCCAAAACAAGACACATAAAAACAACAATAAAAACATCAAATTAACAAACACAATTAATTTTAAAATACCCCTAAAAAGAGATTCCAATCACATATAGATTGGTTATAATTCGCGCCCATTACGCTTTGTGTTGATAAACGCAAACTTAATTTGAAGAAATAGACTGTTAACCAGACCTCTTTTATCAGAGGTGAACTTGAGAAGAAAAATGAGCAAGATTGATAAAGCTACACGTATCCTGCTGGCGGGATTCTGTATCAACCTTTGTCTTGGCATCCTGTATGCTTGGAGCGTGTTTAACAAAGCACTTGTGACTGAATCTGGCTGGAGTGCAGCAGAAGCTTCTTCACCATACGCAATAGCAACAATCACCTTCTCTGTTTGTCTTCTTGTTGCTGGTATCCTTCAGGATCGTATGGGCCCACGTAAAATTCTGATTCTGGGCACAATGCTGACTGGCTTAGGTATGATTGCCTCAGGTTTCGCAACCACTCCACTAATGCTGAACATTACATTTGGTGTGATTACAGGTGCCGGCATCGGTTTTGGATATGCTTGTCTCTCTCCTTCTGCAATGAAGTGGTTCCATTCTTCCAAGAAAGGCATGGTCAACGGTCTTATTGCAGCTGGTTTTGGTCTAGCCGCTATTTACCTTGCACCAGTGACTTCCGCTCTGATTGACAGCATGGGTATTCAAACCAGCTTTATGGTTCTTGGTGCTGGCGTATTGGCCATTGCCGTGCCTCTTGCAGCAACTATTAACAACCCACCAGCGGGTTACACTCCTGCTGAACCAGCAGTAAAAGCAGGTCAAGCACCGAAAGCCGCTAAGAAAACAGAAGATCTGACGTGGAAATCAATGCTTAAAACGCCTCAGTTCTACTCACTATGGATCATGTACGCATTTGCTGCATCGGTTGGCCTTATGATCATTGGCAACATCACTACCATTGCTAGCGTTCAGGCTAATCTACCTAATGCGGTTTACCTAGCGTCTATCCTAGCGATATTCAACTCTGGTGGTCGTGTGGCTGCAGGCATGCTAGCTGATAAGATTGGCGGCGTACGTACACTGCTATTAGCCTTTGTCCTGCAAGGCATCAACATGGTTCTGTTCGCTACGTTTAAAACCGAATTTACACTGATAATCGGTACGGCTATCGCAGCTATCGGTTACGGTACTTTGCTTGCTGTATTCCCGACTCTAACCGCAGAGTTCTACGGCTTGAAGAACTACGGTACTAACTATGGCGTTCTCTATACGTCATGGGGTATTGGTGGTGCAATTGGTGCAGCGGTTGTTGGATTCTCAATGACGAACGGTGAAGGCTACAGTCTTGCTTACACTATTTCAGCCGTAATGATGGCGGTGTGTATCGTTCTTGCCTTCATTACCAAACCAATTAACGAAGCAAAAGTGGCTCAGCTTAAAAACGCTTAACGCTTTGAAAACCTCTTCGAAAGGCTTAACCTTGTGGTTAGGCCTTTTTTGTATCTATTAACCATGTCTGAACCTGTCGTCTTACCCTCAGATTACTACCTGAGCAACTTCTTGAAACTGACACGTCATGCTCAAGAAATGTATCCAGATCTGTTGTCTGAATTGGAGCACAAGTGGCTGCAACATTTCTCTCAGTTATCTATTCCGGCAAAGTGCTTGTTAGTGAGATTGCTTTCTCGCAAAGGGGAATGGTTTCGAAGCGATAAGCTGAACTATGTAGAGATCCCTGAAAAAGATGTCGCATTAGATGAACTCAATGCACAGAGCTTCATCTCGCTCAACCCTGAAATCTCCAACCCAGATTTAGCCGCCAAGCTTCTGACAAAACCGGAAATGGTTAACCTCTTTAGAGTAACCAACAAACAGGCGAAAAAGGACACAATTGTAAGTCAGCTAGAAGAGAGCCCATTCTCACAATACGGCACTTTGCCCTTCACCATCGTTAAGCTTGAATCACCGCAAGTGATAGATGTTCTACTCGCGCTCTTCTTTGCTAATACTCATCAGGATTTAAGCCAGTTTGTATTAGACGATCTTGGCTTGCATCAATTTGAGGACTATCAACTCAGCGAACAATGCCGTTTCTTTTCTTCACGTGATGAGCTAGATCAACTGCTTTCATTATCGTTATTGCAGCAAAGTTATCATGACGCTGAGCGAAAATGCGTAAATACAATACTCCTCCACCTTGAGCAACTTACCCATCCTATTGACCACAACTACATAGACCGTAAACGCCAACATCTGATCAATGACATGGCGCGTGACTTAGAAAGATTGCAAGAGTTCGAACTCTCGACTTTTTGGTTCGAACAAACAGTATTACCACCTTCACGAGAACGCCGAGCTCGCATGTATGACAAACAAGGCGATATAGATGTCATGAGTGACATCGTCACTTCAATATTAAATTCCCCTTACGATACGTCGGAACAAGAAGTAGGCGTGAAGCTGCAACAACGCTTGCAGCGCCTCAAAGGTTTGAAAGTTCCTAGGGTAAAGAAGCCTAATATAGAGGAACACCACCTTACTCTTGATTTGTCACAGCAACGCGTCGAATTGGTGGTCAAAGATTATTTTGAGCAACAAGGTTATGACGTCTATTACTCAGAAAATACCCTGCTGAATGGATTGTTTGGCTTAGCATTTTGGGACGTCATTTTCAGCCCTGTAGAAGGCGCTTTTATCAACCGCTATCAATATCGACCTTTGGACCTTTATCATCACGACTTTGCTTCCAAACGTCAGTCAATGATAGATGATGTTTTCACTCGACTAGAAGAAAACGGTAGCCATTATCTGAAGCAAATTTATCTGGAAAAAGTAGGGCTCAGTAATCCATTTGTTGTCTGGAATGCTTTCACTCCAGAACTTTTGGACAAGGCGATCCACAGTATCTCTTCTGAATTACTGTGCCAGTTGTTTAAAGTCATGCTACAACAGCTCAAATTATTCCGAAGTGGTATGCCTGATCTGGTTCTCTTTAAAGACGACCGTTTCGAATGGGTTGAAGTTAAAGGCCCCGGAGATCGTTTGCAGGATAACCAGTGGCGCTGGTTCCATGAGTTCATCAAACTGAAAGTTCCGTTCTCAGTTTGCTATGTTGAGGCCAGCTAGCGCTGTTCGAGTTCAGAGAAGAACACGACTTGATTCCTACCCTGCTCTTTGGCTTTGAACAAGGCCGCATCTGCTTCATCAAACAACACCGTATGTGGCAAGTTTATTCGCATATCCCACACAGCTCCTCCAATGCTGACCGTGACAAAATCACAGTCCGAGTGGACATGGGGTATCTCAAGTTTCTCGACTTCTTTTCGTAATAACTCCGCGATTCGTCTAGCGTCATGCAGGTTAGTATCACGTAATATAAACGCAAACTCCTCTCCACCGATTCTTGCCAATATATCGTGCTGACGCCGCGTCACACTGCTCAGTGCCTGACACACATTTTGCAGGCAATAATCACCCAGTTGATGACCATAATGGTCATTGTATTGCTTGAAGTAATCGAGATCCAAAATAAGCAAAGCAAAGTCTTTATTCTCTTCATGACTTTTCTTGACTGTATTCTCTATCGCCTGTTCATACACTCTGCGGTTAGGAACTCCTGTAAGAGGATCCAAGCTCGCCATCTTCAATAATTCCCTTTCCTTTTCCCTAAAATGACGATTAGTGCTGTCCAGCAGATAATTGTATGTCATTGAAAGATTGGAATAATCAGAACCGTGATCAACCTTTAGATGGGATTCCATATCATGCGCTTTGACTATCCGGTCGAACTGGTCCATCAAGTCAACTAACTCATCTTTCATACCATGTTCGCCGAAATTAAGGCCGATGGTCTCCGTTTGTGCTGAAACTCTTAGCGGATGGAAATGATTAACAATCTTCAACAAAGGGTATCCGAGGCCAACGACCCAAGCTGCGGTTGCAACAACTCCACTCATTTGAATATAGAGTTGCTCTAGACGACTACCAGAAGCCAAAAAATCCGTTGGGGCTAACAAAGCAACAGCCAATGTTCCCCATATTCCCCCGCCAAGATGAACTGGAACCGCAGATACGACATCATCAAGCTTTGATTTTTCTAGCACCGACACCAAAACTACGCTGATACAACCACTAGTGGCACCAATAATCACAGCGCCACTTAAATCGACGACGTTAGCACTGGCTGAAATAGCCACCAGACCAGCAAGTAATCCATTCAGAAGGTAGCGGATCCCACGCATAGAGTGGATGTTCCACGACAACATTAATGCACTAAAGCCGCCAGCACAGGCCGACATGGCAGTATTAGAAAAGATTTTCGCCAAGTCGGCAGTAGGATCAATAATGCTACCGCCATTGAAGCCAAACCATCCAATGAACAACAGAAACGTCCCTAACGCCGAAAGCGGTAAGTTTTGGCTGTACATTTCTCGCGTTTTTCCATCATCCGAAAATCTGCCTAACCGCGGTCCAACAATCATAATGGCAATCAAGGCAACCCAGCCACCAACGGAATGCACGACCGTTGCCCCAGCAAAGTCTATGAAACCCATCTTGGCTAGCCAGCCTGTATCACCAACAGACAAATGTGTTCCGTTCCATACCCAGTGGCCAATGATCGGAAAAAGCAGTGTTGCGGTAATAAATGAGCAGATTAGATAGCCTGAGAAGCGCATGCGTTCTGCAACTGCGCCTGACATTATTGTTGCGGCGGTTCCGCAAAACATCATCTGAAAAAGAAAGAAAGCTAACACTATAGGCGGATGCTGGTGGCCAATAGCAAACAGGTCTAAGCCAATTAACCCTTTCCAACTGTCACCATACATAAACGCAAAGCCGATCAACCAAAAGCAGACACCACTAACACAAAAATCAGCCACGTTTTTGAGCGCAACATTAATATTATTCTTATTCCTGACCAACCCACTTTCAAAACAAGTAAAGCCCGGCTGCATCAGCAGAACTAGCGCAGTACAGAGTAAAATCCACGTAATAGCGATGGTGTCGTTATCCGTAACTATAATATCCAAAATCGCCACTTTTTATGCAATCGGTTTATCTGGAGCATAGTTAAGTAGCCGTGTTTTCTCCACTTTTCATCAATTTCTCATATTTTGAATAGTGTTTTATTTGCCAATTCATTATCCTTCTGCTGCAATTATCAAACCTCGGCAATACAGTTATTATCCAAATGAATTTACGTACCTTTTTCACTCTCTTTTTGGTCACTACCTTTGCAGGCTGTGCAACCTTTGCTGGCCTTAATTATGACCAGCTATTTGGTGAGGCTCAGGTAAGAGACAGGCAGGTATCTCTCACCACAGAACACAGCGACTTCTTTCTTAGCAAAGTAAAACCCATTATTGATAATCGCTGCGTCGTCTGCCATGCCTGCTACGACGCCCCTTGCCAATTGAAAATGTCTTCCGTTGCTGGGATTGACCGAGGAGCGAGTAATGAACTGGTTTACCAAGGTACGCGCTTAACCGCAGCTACCCCTAGCCGATTATTTGAAGATGCTCAGACCACGGAACAATGGCGCTCAATGGGCTTTCATCCGGTGCTGAATGAGCGTGACCAAACGCGCACAGCGAACATCGAAGCTGGCCTTGTCGCAAAAATGTTGATGCAAAAAGAGGCACACCCTTTACCGAACCAGACTCAGCTTGAGGGGTTCGATTTCTCTATTGATCGCTCGCAGGTGTGTCCAACCATTGAAGAATACGACAGCTACGCCCAAGATCACCCCACTTGGGGCATGCCTTATGGGATGCCAAATCTCTCATCTAACGAATATTCGACTCTAATGAGTTGGCTACAGAACGGCGCCATAATGAATGCGCCGATCCCACTAACACTTGAACAACAAGCGCTGGTAGAGGAATACGAGCAGTTTTTCAACAACGGCTCTCGCAAAGCGCAGCTCACCGCTCGCTACATCTACGAGCACTTATTCTTGTCGCACCTGTATTTCTCGGAGCTAAACGAAACCACGCCACGATTTTTCACCTTAGTTCGTTCTGAAACACCACCGGGTCAACCCGTTAAACGCATTGCGACTCGCAGGCCCTACGATGACCCAAACGTAGACCGTGTCTATTATCGCTTTGTTCCTGAGCAAGCAACTATCGTGGACAAAACCCACATGCCGTTCGCTCTGAACTCGCAGCGTATAAACAACTGGAAAGCGTGGTTCATCGACACCACTTATGACGTCGCCCAGTTACCAGGATACGAGCCTGAAGTCGCCGCTAACCCAATGACGGCGTTCATTGAGTTACCAGTCAAATCTCGCTTCAAATTCATGTTGGACAACGCACAAAACACCATCAACGCCTTTATCAAAGGCCCTGTATGCCGTGGGCAGTTAGCGTTAAATGTCATCAATGATCGCTTTTGGGTTTTCTTTCTCGACCCCGATAAATCGGACATACCAGAAGTTAACGAGTTTTATCACTCACAAGCTGACAACTTAAAACTCCCAGGCGAGTTGGAGAGCAACACCTTACCTGTCGCAAACTGGGTATCTTACTCCCGTCAGCAAGCACGATACCTGACAGCAAAGTCCGATTTCATCAACAGCTGGTTCAAAGATGGAAAGCATTTGACTACGGATGTCATCTGGACGGGCAATGGCACCAATTCAAATGCAGCTTTGACCGTGTTTCGCCATTTTGACAGCGCTTCTGTTGTCCAAGGTTTAGTAGGTAAACCACCGAAGACTGCTTGGGTTCTCGATTATGCTCTGATTGAACGAATCCACTACTTACTCGTCGCTGGGTTTGATGTCTACGGAAACTTTGGCCACCAACTGATGACTAGAATGTTTATGGACTTTTTGAGACTCGAAGGTGAGAGTAATTTTGTCGCACTTCTTCCAAGAGATATTCGACATGTTGAACAATCCAGTTGGTACCAAAATCAAAGTACACAGCTGAGTGATTTCTTACAGCGCAACGTTAAGCCGTTCGATCAACCGACTCAGGTACCCTATCAGACCGATAACCCCAAGCAAGAGCTGTATGACATCTTGAAAACCCAACTTAGCCCCGTTCTGAAAAACCGTTACGCGATAGAACAGACCGGGTTTAGCACCTCCAACGAGGCTCGCTTGAGAACATTGGACGACATTAAAGGAAAAGGGCTGTTATACATCCCTCAGATAGTCATGCTATTGATAGAGTCCGAGTCAGGTCAAGAGCAACTGTTCACCTTACTACACAACAATGCTCACACGAATATATCAAGCCTGTTCGATGAAGAAGGAAATCGCGACTACGAAAACGACGATTTAACGTTAGTTCGCGGAGTGATCGGAAGTTACCCAGCAGCGTATTTGTCCTTGCATGAAAATGATATTTCTCAACTCGTCGACATGATGAAAAATATCCGTTCAGAGTAGGATTACGTTAAGTTATTGGATCGATTCGCAATCCGCCGAAGCTCAGAGAAATTCTGGCCTTTCAGTGACAGAGTACACGCTTGGTACAAGGAAAATCAGCCTGTCGAATTCGGTCTGCTTGACTATAATCGTTTTGAGAATAGGTAGAACTGTTCAACCGAGCGTTTATTAACGCGGGAGGTGGGCATGAGTATTAGAGATAGTATTCGCGCTATCGAGCAACAAATCTACGTTGCTTGCTCAGAGGGTGATTACGACACTGTCCAAATGCTTGAGCATCAGCTCGAAAGCCTGCGCGGTAAGACCGAGCACCCTTTCGATGATGATCCCTATGCACCAGAGGGCAAAATAATCCCCGAAGACGATTGGTATTAACGATGAACGCCCTGCTTTGCGGGGCTTTCTTTTGCCTTCCAGCCAAAGTAACACGTATAATCCTTTCCACTATTTAGCAGCCTACATTTAGTGTTTGCCTACACACCTAACGCTTAAAGGCGCTTACCTCTCTTTAAACTCTTATCAGTGGAGGGTTTTATGCTGTCGGACATCGAAATCTGTCGTTCCCAAACTTTGCACCCCATCGACCGTATCGCCGAAAATGCGGGATTACTTTCAGCGGAATACCAGAGTCAGGGAAAATACAAAGCCAAAATATCGCTTAGTGCATTAAATAGGCTCGGAAACAATAACACCGGAAAACTGGTCCTCGTTACCGCAATCACTCCAACGCCTCTGGGTGAAGGCAAAACCGTGACAACAATTGGATTGGCGCAAGGCTTAGCCAAAATCAATCAATCGGTTATGGCCTGTATTCGTCAACCTTCCATGGGGCCCGTTTTCGGTGTTAAAGGCGGAGCTGCTGGAGGTGGGTATTCTCAAGTTGCGCCAATGGAAGAGCTAAATTTGCATCTGACTGGTGATATTCACGCCGTGACCGCAGCACATAACCTTGCTGCTGCCGCTATCGACGCGAGAATCTATCACGAGCAGCGAAACGGCTACCAAAACTTTGAACAACGTTCCGGTTTAAAAGCGCTACGCATCGACCCAGAACGCGTAGTCTGGAAACGTGTGATGGACCACAACGATCGTGCCCTGCGTATGGTTGCCATCGGACGAAATGAAGACGGGAAACAGATCAACGGTATTGAGCGAGAAGATGGCTTTGATATTTCCGCGGCGTCTGAGCTTATGGCAGTGCTGGCCTTATCAAGTGATTTAAAAGATTTGCGTCAACGGATTGGACGCATTGTGCTGGCTTACAATATTGAAGGCGAACCTGTCACAACAGAAGACCTCGACGTCGCCGGAGCCATGGCAGTATGCATGAAAGACGCTATTGAGCCGACACTGATGCAAACACTTGAAGGTGTTCCTACTCTTGTTCACGCTGGCCCTTTTGCGAATATCGCGCACGGAAATTCTTCCATCATTGCGGATAACATCGCGACTAAACTGTGTGACTACACCGTAACAGAAGGCGGATTCGGTTCTGATATGGGGTTTGAAAAAGCCTGCAATATCAAAGCTCAAGTGGCTGGCAAAGCGCCTGACTGCGCCGTGGTTGTGGCGACATTACGAGGTTTAAAAGCCAATTCGGGGCTTTACAACTTTAAACCGGGCCAAGCTCTGCCTGAATCATTGTTTGAGCAAGATGATTCCGCCTTAGTTGCCGGGTTCGAAAACCTTAAATGGCACATTAACAATGTAAATAAATACGGTATCCCTGCTGTGGTTGCCATCAACCGATTCCCACAAGATAGTGAACAAGAGCTCCAACAACTGGCTGAGATGATCCGAAATCTACCCAACAACGTTGAAGTTGCCATCAGCGAAGGTTTCGCTCAAGGTGGTGAAGGTGCCGTTGAACTCGCACAAAAAGTAGTCAAGCAATGTCAGCAAGGTTCTCGGTTTAGTCCTCTCTATCGCTTTGAACAGACAACAGAAGAGAAGATGATGGCAGTTGCTGAGTCGGGTTATGGTGCAGCGAGTATCACTTTGAGTGAGAAAGCTAAGCAGCAGTTAGCAGAATTCAAACAGCAGGGTTTCGACCATCTTGCCGTCTGTCTGGCAAAAACGCCTCTTTCAATCTCCACAGACAGTTCTGTTAAAGGTGCGCCTACGCATTTTGATGTTCCTGTCCGAGAACTGAAGCTTTGTGCTGGGGCAGGGTTCATCTACGCCCTTTGCGGCAATGTCATGACAATGCCTGGCTTGCCAGAAAAGCCAGCGTTTATGAACCTCGATTTGGATGATAATGGAAACATCATTGGTCTGAGTTAACACAATTCATTGCGCGCTATCGCCTGGTTTACATACGATAGCGCCAAATCACTTAATAATATGTACACATCCGCTTGCCATTCACTTCAATAATGTTGAATGGCGTTTCGTAAATACTCTCTAGTATGTCTGATTGAATCACTTCACTCACTGGACCCTGGGCGACTACCCTACCTTTTTTGAGCGCAATAATTCGGTCTGAATAACAGGCCGCGAAGTTGATATCGTGAATCACCACTACCACGGCCTTGTTCATTTCATGAGCCAACCGACCCACGTTACGCATGATTTGCAATGAATGTTTGATATCCAGATTATTCAAAGGCTCATCTAAGAACACGTAATCTGTATCTTGCGCCATCACCATTGCGATGAATGCCAGCTGGCGTTGACCTCCACTCAACTCATCAAGGTACTTATTCTGAATGTCTGATAAATCCAGATAAGATATAGACTTATCGATCACTAGCTGGTCAACTTCAGTCAATTTACCTTGTGAATATGGGAAACGCCCAAAAGACACCATTTCTCTTACCGTAAAACGCATAGTGATGTTGTTTGCTTGGCGAAGCACTGCCAATCGCTTTGCCAACTCTTTTGTGTCCCATTCAGACAAAGAACGGGAGTCGATGAACACTTGCCCATCGTCCTTATCAATCAATCGGCTAGCCATAGATAACAAAGTACTCTTTCCGGCGCCGTTGGGGCCAATGATCGAGGTCACCTTACCCTTCTCAAATTCCGCACTCGCGTAATCAACCACTTTGGATTGACCAAACAACTTGGTTAGATTCTGTAATTTAATCATAAAACCTCTAGACGACTCGGTTACGCAGTAACATAGTCAAAAAATAAATTCCGCCAACAAAGTTAATGACAACGCTTAGCGTGGTAGAAAATCCAAACACCTTTTCTACCAGCCACTGCCCACTTAGTAAGGCCGCCACTGAAAGTAGTGATACTCCGACCAGCAATACTCGGTGCTGGTAACTCTTAAAAAACTCACGAGTCAAGTTGGTCACCAAAAGCCCGAAAAACATAATTGGCCCAATCAATGCCGTTGAAATAGCTATAAGTGCAGCCGACAGCACCAACACCCAAAGTGTGACGCGTTTTACGTCAACCCCTAAGCTGGTGGCGTTGTCTTTGTCCAACCAAAACACATCCAGAAAACGATTCAAGCGATACAGTAACGCGCTGATCAATAGCAATAGTGGCGTGCATAAGTAAACAAGCTCAACGCTGACATTATTGAAGCTGGCAAACATATTCGCTTGGACAGAAGCAAAATCACTCGGGTCCATCAACATAATGAAAAACGAGGAGACGCTGCCAAACAACTGACCAAGTATTACGCCCAGCAGCAATAACACCATCAAGTTTTGTCGCTCGCCTCTGAAGTAAAAGCTGAATAGCAGCAGTGAGAACGCCAGCATAACGACAACAGAGACACTGAAGTTAAAGTAGGCGTTCATCGCGATACTGCTCAGCCCACCAAACATCACGACCACCAGCACCTGTGTAAACATGTATAGAGAATCAAAGCCCATGATACTCGGTGTCAGGATGCGATTATGAGTAATGGTCTGAAAAGCCAGTGACGACTGACCTATCGCGATGCCTGCCACAATCATGGCAAGCACTTTGGGGACTCGCCGTGAAAGGAAGTACTCGTAATTATCAGCATTTAAACCAATGCCAATGAAAAGAAAACCAAACAACAATACGATGACAGTCAGTCCAATGATCTTCACCCTATCCTGCATTTTTCTGCCCCTTTAAGATGAAGAAAATAAATACGCTACCACCTAAAATGCTGATAATGGTCGAGATTGGAATCTCGTATGGGAAGATGATCAATCGACTTGCCAAATCACAGCAAAGGACAATCAGGGCACCCAGTATCGCGGTAAGTGGAATATTGCGGCGAAGATTATCTCCGTAGAACCGACTGACCAGATTAGGGACAATCAGCCCAAGGAACGGCAGCATCCCTACAATCATCACAACGGAAGCAGACATAACAGAGACTAACAGCACACCAATAATTAGCACTTGCTGGTAGTTCAGCCCCAAGTTGACGGCAAAATCCTTACCTAAACCGACAGCGGAAATTCTCGCTGCATACAAGTAACTGAAGATGGCAAAGGGAATGGCGATATAAAGCAGCTCATAATCGCCCTGCAACAAATTCGCAAAATTAGCGACGGTCCAACTAGACAGGTTTTGTAGCGCATCGTACTTATACGCAACAAACGTCGCGAGCGAATCAACAACATTGCCGAAAATAATCCCAATCAGTGGAACAAATACCGCGTTCTTAAACTGAATACGATTGATGAACTGCACAAACAGCAACGTACCTAGCATAGACACCGAGAAAATAAGCCACAGTTGCTGACCATTACCAAATAATACTAAGCTCAGTACGTAACCGAGCATGGCACACTCAATCGTTCCTGACGTGGAAGGTGAAGCAAATCGATTTTGACTGATCTGCTGCATAATCAAACCAGCAATACTCAGCCCAGCCCCCGCCAGCAGTACCGCCACCAAACGTGGAATTCGACTCGCAAACAGCAAATGCCAGCTGGCTGTATCGCCAGCTACCAGAGAGGCAACATTTAGCTTTCCAACCCCAACAAAAATCGACGCTGTGCTCAGTAACAACAGAACAAATAACAACTTTTTCAATGTAAAACCCTTACAACGCAAAAAACCTCAAGCCAATTCAGCTTGAGGTTGCGTAATCATGTTCAGACAATCAGTTCAAACCAGACGCCGTCTTCACATCTTCAATCATCTGTTCCGTTGCACGCATCCCTGAAATCGACAGATACCATGCATTGATGTCTAGGTAAGCCATTTTTTTGTTCTGGTAAGCATGTGTTGCTTTAACCAAGTCATTTTCAAAATCACGTTTTACAGTGCTACCTTTGCCTTTATTGATCAGAATATCTTTATCTATCACAAGCAATGCGGATGGGTTTGTTTCACGAATGAATTCATAGGAAACCAAATCGCCGTGGCGGCTTTCTTTGATTCCTTCCACAGACTCCTTAAAACCAAAATCTTTGTAGATAGCGGAGAACCGAGACTGAGCGCCGAACGTGGTAATGTTTCCGCCCGCACTCATCACAGTCAGTGCATCCAGTTCGTTTTGCTGATTCGATTCCTGAATCGCTTTGAACTCACTGTCTAGTTGTTCAATCTTACTCTCTACGAAATCTTGTTTTTCAAATACTTGAGCGAGATTGCGCCATTGCTCCTTGGTGCTTTCCCAATAGCCTTTATTCGCGTCTGAAGCATAGACAATGGTCGGCGCAATTTCGGACAGCTCTTTGTATTTCGCCGCTGCACGGGTGCCAATGATGATCAGATCTGGCTTTTGCATGTAGATGGTTTCAAAGTCAGGTTCGTGAAGGCTGCCAGCGGAGACAAAATCGTAGCTACGGTATTCCGATAAGTAGTCCGGGAACATACTGACTGTAGAAACGGCGACAGGTTTGACATCAAAAGCTTTAACAGTATCTAACGCGCCCAAGCCAATAACGACAACTCGTTCTGGGTTTGTTTCTAACTTGGTCACACCTTGCGCGTGCTCAATCACTACCATCTCAGCATTGACGTTAAATGCCAATGAACCTGCGGTTAACGCGGCTGCAGACAATCTCATTATTCGGACTCCATATTTACAAATGAAATCCATTATCATTTACATGTATAGAGATGTCATCAATGCTTTACGTTTTTTACATTTGTTATAGAAAGGAAAAAGTAATTGATTTCTGATACTTAAAATAATGAAGCGCACCCTAGATGCAGGTGCGCGGTGAGGTTTTACTGTTATAGAAAGTCTATGTTAGAGCGGCCAATCTCGTTTTTCTTGCTTTCCTTTTTCTTCTGCCCAGCGTCTTTCTTTGCCTTGTTTTGTTTCTTTGATTTGTTTTTCTTTTCTGGCTTTGATTCAGGCTTCATGACTGAGGGCTCTTCAGGCTCAGTGACTGGCGCATCGCAAATCACGACGTAATATTCCTGATTGAATTCAAAAAAATCGCCATCGTACATCTTACGACGCTTACGCGTCTCCAGCTCACCATTAACAGCAACGTAGCCTTCCGCAATTAGGTGTTTCGCTTCGCCACCACCACCGACTAGGTTGGCAATTTTGAATACCTTGTAAAGCTCAATTGGTTGTGTTGAAACTTCTATTCCGATTGCTTCAATTTCAATCTCTTGCTCGTTTTCGTAGTCGTCTGTCATGTTTTGCTTCAAATGCATGTGTAAAAAAACTGAGTCTAATCCCTATCCTTTAATAAATAAACTAAAGTTAATCATAGAATGGGCACTTTAAAGGTACTGATTTTGCTCAAATGGACACTAATACTGCTTCTTATCTCGTCGCAGGCAATGGCATACCATCCTCCAGTCAAAGTACTGGTATATGGTGACGACTCTTACCCTCCCTACAGTTATGGTGAAGAAGGTGTTGCAAAAGGAATCTACAGCGACATTCTTCGTCGAGTTTTTGAAGAAATGCCTGGCTATGAAGTTAAACTTGTCCCTATCCCATGGAAGCGTGGCCTAAAAATGCTCAAAGTCGGTCAGGGACTAGCTTTATATCCACCGTATTATTATCCAGATAAGCGCCTGTATATTTCCCCTTATTCAAAACCTATATTAGATGAAGAGGTTGTTGTCTTCTGCCACCCTGATAGCGTCAAAGATCGCTCACTGCAACGATGGCCAGAGGACTACCTAGGCTTAACCGTTGGTGTCAATGAGGCCTTTGCTCTTGGAGGCACTCAGTTCTGGGATGCCGTAAAAGTCGGCAAAATCACGTTATTGGAGGCCAAAGGCAACCGTCCAAATCTAATTAACCTTCATGACAAGAAAATAGATTGTTACATGAACGACCGGTTATCTATTCTTTGGGAAATGAAAAGAATGGCCAAAGAAGGACTGTTGCCTGAAGATTGGAAGCTAACCCTTGGCGCAGTAGTAAGCGCCGAAAAAGGTTACTTAGGATTCACCAACCGTGAGCCAGATAAATATCCCTTCAAAGAGGATTTCGTTAAGAACTTTAATGATACGCTGATGAAACTTCAGCAACGAGGCGAAATCGACAACATAATCAAAGCTTACTTCGATAACGGTATGTAACCCGCCAACGTACTCAACATGTGACTTTCCATTTTGGAAAGTCCGGTTTTCCACTCTTTCCTTCAATTTTGACTTACATTGTTCCTATTCGAAACAGTGATAAGTGCATCCCAATAATGATGCGACGTTACCAAGAAGTTTATCATCATGCCATCCTATAAAGTTCTCGTTCTCGACAACCAACCTTTAATGCGAGATTCCATTGAACGTCTCGTCGTCAGCATCATCAGTAACGCTCAAGTCTTTCAGTCGGACTCCACAACTTCCGCTCTGACAATACTTCGCGATAACGAGATTAATTTGATCATCCTAGAAATAAACTTGGAGGTTTCAGACGGATTCGAGTTTATCAGACGCGTGAAAGCTCATGGCTATAGCGGCAAGGTTTTATTTTTCTCTGGAAGTAAACACACTATGTTTTCGCAAGCCGCTTTTAAATTAGGAGCAGATGGGTATTTGTCCAAACTAGAGTCATCAAAGAAGCCATACTGGCGATAATCCAAGACGGCTCGGCGTTCAGATACAATGCTCAGAGTAAACCAATAGTCTGCCTTTCAAGCCGTGAAACAACTGTGCTCAACTATTTACTTCAAGGCTATAGCAACAAGAGAATTTCAGAATTACTGTCTCTTAGCGCAAAAACGATCAGTACGTACAAATCACGCATATTGAGCAAATATGAAGTTGATACCATGTTTGATCTAATACAGATGAAAGAGCATCAACTCCTCAGTCAAAAAGGTAGTATTTGAGCTTTCTGATGAGTAGCTCGTGAAGCGGGTTACCTTGGTTAGAAAGTTTATGGTAGGCGACTATGGCAGGTGGCTGAGTCATTTGAAGCTCATCAGGTAATACACACATCGTATAGCCTGGGCGATTGAGGTGCTTAATTGCAGGCAATAAGGTCGCGCAATTGAGCTCTTTCATGAGTTCGAATAAGCATAGGACGTTGTCTACTGTGGCGATCTTGTTGACATAAACTCCACTCTCTTCGAGCGCCATTTTGATCACCGTCTTCTTCTCCTGCCACCCTTTCATCTGCATAAACACGAAAGGTAGAGCTAATTTGTCTTCTAACGAAAGAGAAGCATGCTTTTCGGTTGTGACAATCCCTCCCCTGTATCGGCCTAATTGATGTTGATATATCGCCTTGCTCATCTCCGGATTGAAATACTGAACACCAATATCTAACTGATTATCCATAATTTGTTCAACGGACGTATCAGACCAGCTGGTCAGCGTGATTTTAGCGTTAGGAAAGGTTTTAATCAGATCGACCAGAAGTGACTTGCCAACCAGATATTGCGCCAAATTTGGGATAGCCACGGAGATTTCTTTATCGTAGGTTAGCGGGTCAAATGTGTCACCGACAATGGCATCTTCAATAACTCTCAGCCCCGCTGTCACTTTTGGAAGCAAAGCAACCGTGTACTCTGTTGGTTCAAATTCATGAACACCACGCACAAATAGTGGGTCATCTAACTGTTCTCGCAGCTTAGCTAGATGCTTGCTGACTGCGCTCTCCGTTTTGCCCAATTCTTTGGCAACTGGTTTAAGGTGGCGGTGCTTATGGATCAGTACAAGGACTTTCAATAAGTTAAGATCAAGTGGAGGTCTCATTCATCCACCCTATACCGCTGCTAATGCACGATTAAAGTTGAGTTTGACCAAGTTTAGTTTTTTCTGCGCATCTATTCGTTCGGTTTTTCTGAGACTGGATGTACAAGTAATCGCCGCCTCACAATCGAATATAACCTTTCTAATTTCAGCTGGATTGATGGCGCGGGGAATTTCACGATTCAGAAGCGATAGCATTTTATTCGCCACCAACACGCACTGCTTACGGGATTTGAATATTTCCAAGCCAAGCGCGACAGCTTTTTCCACCGATTGAAGCGAGTATTCATCCACTTGCGCTAGCAATCTGACTAACGCAGATTTTCGTCTCATTCCGTGCTCTATCTGATGTTCTAATTGCATCTGCACAGAACACGCCGACAATGATACTTTGCTGTAGTCAGTATGGGAGCGAGCAAAACCAGCGACTTGATCAAACCAGTGATAGTTGTCCGTTACAAAAAGAAGGTACAAAAGGTAGTGCAATTGGGGCAATTGCAACTGCTGATAGTTTTTCAGCAAATTGGCCAATTTGATACGCGCAACTTTATAATTTTCGTCGTGCAGTTCGATATGAACGTCCACAAGCGTCAGTGCCAATATTTCACTTTCTGCTAAATCGGATTTCATCAGATTGTGTAGCTCTTTATGCGCTACCATGGAAATCGACTTGCCTTGAGCAGACGCCGCAACTAGTTTTAGTCGCATCAAGTGAATAGCGTTCGCAACGGTATTGCGGTGAGTATTGGCAATTTGATGGCGATAAATAGCCAACCCACTTAAAGCGCCATCATAATTCTCTTCTATCTCACAGAGTCGAATATAGGCAAGTAAACGAGGTGCACTACCTTTCGAAAATTTAATAGCGTCAGTCAATGCGTTCTTAGCGCTCGTGCTATTCCTTTGCACTAGGCTGGTTAACGCTAACATGTCAGAGACACTTGACGGGACTCTACCCGACTCCTCAATCCAGTGCTCTAACAATGAATGAGCTTGCTTCACCTCACCCATTTCGAGTAAAGCCGATGCCTTACCCACAATAGCCCAATGGCTTTTACGCAGAGTCGAACATGAATCGTAATGCTCAATCGCTTGAGTATGAAATTGCCGTTCTAAATACGTGACTCCCTGAAGACGCTGTATATGAGCGGTATATTCCGGGCATGCCTTTAGTGCCGCTTTAAATGATTCCGCGATATCTTGATAGCTTGCATTCTTTGGTTGTTTTAGCAGCGCGGACAGCGTTTGCTTGCGTCTGTATACGCGTAAAACCCGTTTCTTAAACTCATACAACGAATACGGCTTAAGAACGTACTCATCTGGTTCTGCTTCCAATATTGAACGTACAACTTCACCAGTCGTTTCACTGGTCAACATAATAACAGCGCATTGTGGGCGAATAAGGCCGTAATGACGGCACTCTTCTAAGATCTGTTTTCCATTCAGTTCCTTACCAAACCTATAATCGCAAATGAACAGATCAATCGAAATTTCTCGCAGATTTTTGTATACCGAACGAATATCTTTGGCCGTAAATATTAGACGATCACTGAAGCCAGACTCTCTTAGTAAAATTTTTAGGTTAGCAACCACCAAAGGAGAATCGTCTGCGATCAGCACACCCGCCTGACTGACATTTTGAATTTGGCCGAGCATTATTCCAACTGCGCTATTTTGGATAAATTGGTCGCTAGAGTATAGAAAGAGAAAGCGGATGAAAACGCCTGATATATCAGAGTTTTGTCAAAATTAGTCGCTATTAAAACATTGATAAATATATAAGAAAGTGACATTTAACACTCAAATAGGTTGTGCGGTACTCCGCACAAGGAATATGCTACCTATTGAGCATAATTAAGACGAGCTACCAGCCCCCTAAACAATTCAAAAATTAAACAACTCAGTGGATTTTTATTCACCTCATTAAAGAGGAAGATCTCATTTCTCTCATCTAGTGAGAGTAAAAAGGATATTTCAGTTCAAAATATGAACACACGTCAATAAAAGCTCACATTTACTGTCTCATACTTGGCTCACTGCTGGAGCTTAATAAATATTTCATGTTACAAATATAGGTTACACGGAAGATATTTATAAATTCAAAAAATAAAGCTCATGGAAGGCTTACCGCGTGTTGGATTAGGTACGTCGAATCAAATGTCACAGATAATCAAGAATATACCGCCGCAATCGAACGCTTCGTCGGTCTCGAAATGTCGCTATGCAGGTGAAGAATCACAGGGAAATAGCTCCATCGCACTAAGTGGCGCGGAGCTAGATGAGCTTATGGATAACCATTTTAAGCACATGTTTGATGTGTTTAACGATGGTATTTTCTATATGACAGACGATGATCGCATCTTCTTTTATAACCCCACGTTTTACGAGAACTACGATATTGCCTCTGGCCAATGTCATTTGGATGCATGGCTATCTTTGGTCCACCCTCTGGATAAAGCGATGCTCAAAGGTGAAGTAGATGCACACATTCAGAAAGACGAACAAAAGATCTCTACTCAGTACCGAGTAAGAAACAAGACCGGCCAATATGTCTGGATTGAAGGGACTGCAGTGACGAAAACCATCAATGGTACCCGCTTTATGATTGGGTGCCATCGCGATATATCCGATCGCAAGTTGATGGAAACCTATGTCCAGCAAGCCGCATTTAGAGATAACGCTTCTGGCTTATCGAATGGCCAGAAACTGATTATCGATATCGATGCTTTAGTCGACCAACTCCCCGGCCAGCATTCTCTGATCTACATTCAGATTGGCGATATTCGCTCCTACCTAAGCGCATACGGACCCCATATCTTACGTGACGTGATGTCACACCTTATCACAGCGTTAAACTCCTTTACCGATGACTTTATTGATATATACCGTGTGCGCTCTGATGACTTTGCTATTCTCGTCAGAGGCCATTATACAGCCGAAGAGTTAATGACGCTTGGCGAGCGTATATCTCAAACTTATCAAGAATCGGTTCAGGCAAATGGCTACATGTATGGAACGGATATCAGTATTGGTATCTTCCCTAGTTTCGATATTGGTCTTGCCGCTGAAGAAGTAATTAAAGTCGCAGCACGCACCTGTCAGTTCGCTGGTGAAAAACGGCACAATAGAGTCGGCGTTTACAGCAAAGAGACCAAAAGCAAAGTTGATCGGCATTTTTACATCGAACGCGAATTAGCTAACGCGATCCACAACGAGACCTTGACCGTTAAGTTTCAGCCAATCATCTGTGCCAAGAAAAATCGAGTCGCTAGTTTCGAAGCACTGGTACGCTGGCGCAGTGAAGAAATCGGCGAGATCTATCCTGACGAATTCATTGAGGTGGCCGAGAAAAAGGGATTGATCGTTGAACTCGGCTATTTAGTTTTCTCAAAGGCTTGTCAGTTCATAAAACGATACCTAGAGACTCATGGCACGAATATCAGGGTAAACGTTAATGTTTCCGTACTTCAGTTGTTAAACCACCAGTTTCCAGACCGACTAAAACGGTTAGCTGACCGTCTGGGCATTGATACTAAAAACATTGTATTGGAGTTAACCGAAACCATTATTCTCGATGGTAACAAAAGTGCCATTTCCCAGTTAAGTCGACTAAGCGACTACGGTTTTCTACTTTCATTGGATGATTTTGGTTCTGGTTATAGCTCATTAAACAGCTTTTTTGATTTGCCTCTTAACCAAATTAAGGTGGACAAATCGATGGCGTGGCGATGTTTGGACAACCCTGCAACCTTGGAATACCTTTCTTTCATCACTCGCCTTTGCCAAGCTCACAATGTGGATGTTGTTGTAGAAGGTATTGAAAGTGCTGAAATGCAAAAGCGTTTCACAGACATGGGGGCCTCCTTCCTTCAAGGCTACTGGTTCTCTAAACCGCTCTCTATCGCCAGCGCCAGCCAGTACACTCTCGTTTGATTCAGCTCGCTTAGTGGTGTGTTGTCACAAAAGTTTCATCCGTCTTAATAGACTTTTGTGACAATGCTCCATAACATTTGAGTCCTTGATGAATATATAAACAAGATAAACATAGGAAATGTTTTTACATTACAGCAGGCCTCTCAGCTCATCTGCCAACATAGAACTGCGTTGTCTGGCACTCATGCTTTTCGCTGTTTTCATTGTAAACACGCCTCTAAGCTTCATCAAAGATGCTAAGAAGAAAGACATTTCGTTCCAGCTAAAAGCGATTGACGAAACCGTGAATTTGCGTAAACAGCAAATCAGCAGCTATGCCGCGCTCAGCAAAACCCAGATTGCTCAGCAGTACTTCACACACCCCGATTTGTTTTATGATCTTACTCAGCATTTACTGGAGAATCAGAACTTAATTACCAGTATTGAGATAGTCAGCAGAACCCCTTCTCGTCATTATCGATACAAGCATCTGATTGATTCTTATAACTCTTTTTACGCTAGTAGCCTTAACCAAGAAGCGC
The DNA here is from genome assembly GCF_000740665.1 of Vibrio sp. B183. Lineage (NCBI taxonomy): Bacteria > Pseudomonadati > Pseudomonadota > Gammaproteobacteria > Vibrionales > Vibrionaceae > Vibrio > Vibrio sp. B183. The sequence continues at coordinate 190,368 of NZ_JPQB01000014.1, forward strand.
ACCAAATACTCTATCAACCTGACTTAGGTTTATTTACTGAGATTGCACCTGTGTATCAAGGGCTCCAGCATCTTGGTTACCTTGTTCTAGATGTTGATATGAGCGAATTTAATAACACGAGCCGTGATAACATTCTACTACTGGATGACGATGGCTTTATTTACTCAAGCTCACACCCAGCCATCAACAGTTATCAGTATTTACCCGATGCTTACTCAAAAGTCTGGAATGATTTAAATCGCAGTCAGCGCTCGGAAGGTATACTCGAACAAGGCGACAATTATTTTGTTTATAGAGATATTGGCTTTTTTAGTGGTAAACCTTATTTCCTTCTAAAAGTGGTTCCTAAAGACGAGTTTATTCCAAAATATCTGTATCTTATCTTGGCACTTTTGTGCATCAGTGTTGGAGCGTCCTATTATCTTTATAAACTCAGGCAAGAGCGCCGTGAGTTAAATAAGATCACCTACACAGACCAACTTTCTGGTTTACATAACCGCCATTACTTGCAGAAAGTAGAGCAACAGAGCTTAGCCAGTAAAGGCTACTTTATCGGAATATTCGACATTGACCATTTCAAAGCTGTGAATGACAAATATGGTCACGATGTGGGCGACCAAGTCATCAAACGTGTTGCAGCTATCATTAAATCTCGCATTCGCGTTGCTGATTACGCGTTTCGTATAGGTGGAGAGGAATTTGTCGTCCTAATAAATACAACTTCAGTTCAAGATGCCAAGCAGGTGATGAATAGAATTCGTATCGATGTATCACAATTCACTCAGGCTCCGAACGTAACAATATCGGGCGGTATACATCCGGTCGTCGGTACTATACCTCAATCCTTAAAGAAGGCTGATGCTCTTCTGTACAAAGCCAAAGAGAGCGGACGCAACGTTATCTATTGCCAGTAGTCCGACTGCTGGGCTGTTTCAATAACGAGACAAAAACTACTCAAAATCCAATACAGTTTGACTAATAGCGTGAATTTGTACAAAATCCCGCCACATTTTATAAATGAATATGTTCTACTCTGGTTGTAACAAACCAGCAATGCGAGGAAAGGCCATCCTTTCTCAATCACGGATACGATTTTCGCTCAATACCGCCTCTAAATAGCTATATGCAGGTCGATTGATGAACAGGGAAACACTTAAGTCTTCTTCAGGAGTTTGCTGTGTCTATCTATAACCGCGCTTTAACAATAACGTTGACAGCTTTTTTTACTGCTATCGCTGCGTTACCTGTAACCGCAAAACCAACCTCTCCTCTTTGGTTCGAACATACCGATATTACGATGCCTCGTAATATTCAGACATCGGTTCTTGAAAATGGTATCCGCTTGGTTTTAGTTGCTACGCCTAACAAACAACAAGCATTAGAGTTACGCCTTCGAGTTGGAGCAGGTGTTGCTCAGGAGCCTTCGTACCTTCCAGTCTCTCGTGTTCTCGCGAATCAAATAATTGGTGATTCAAAGTGGTCAGCAACGACGGATTACCAGCAAACTGTCTACAGCCTGAGCACAATAAACGACAGCCAACACTCATTAGAAGGTGCTTTGGACTTCATCGAGACAAGCTTCTCACAGCAGAGTTTTGTGCAAAAAGCTTGGAAACAGTCAGCAAATTTGACCGATTACCCAACTGTCGTCAGTCAGAACCAACTTGACTCTCTTGAGCTTGGGAAAAGTACTTCACCAGTAACCGAAACATCAGCCAGTCGAGTGCAGTTGGAAGATCTAGAGCACTACTTTTCTCAGTACTATGTACAAACAAACATGACTTTGGTTATCGTGGGAGATTTCAAAGCTCGTACGCTGCAAAACAAGGTGCAAAAGGCATTCTCTCAATGGCATAACCCAACACCTCTGACAAAAACTCAGCAGCCTGCTCTAAGTATGGGTAACAACGGAATTTCAGGTACTCAAGGAAAGCATAGTGTTTCACTCAGTGCACTAGCTCATGTGTCGGACGACGTCGATAGCAAACTGATGCGAAAAGACCTATTGCTCGCCACGATTACCAATCAGATCCTAGAGCACCGAATTGAATCTGCGCTCGCTGATGTCCATTCTTCGGCGACCGTTTCCGTTAAGAATGAAATCTTGTTTAACCAGAAACTGTTATCTCAAGTACTGGTTTCAAAGATTCCTGATGGTGAGCAGCAAGCCACAAAACAGATCGTTGAGCAAGAAATCAAAACAGCGTTAGCGGTAGGCTTTACACATTCTGAATATGAGGCGGCAGTCAGTGAGATTCGCTTGAATAAACAAGCAGAATTAGTTGTATTTAGACAAGCTGGACCAGCCGCTATTGCAGATCGCATGATCAACGCGATTGATAATGGTTCGGTCTACACCACACCATCCTTTGAGCTAGAACTTATCGACTTTCACGTGGCACATTTAAGTGAAATCGACATTAACAAAGAGTTTGAAAAGATCTGGGCTCACAAACTAAAAAGCATATAAAAAATCAAAGGCTGCTGTTTGCAGCCTTTGTCTTTCTTAGCGTCTAAAAACTCGAAAGCTCGACCAACTCTTTAGTATACGACTGCTCTGGTTGCTTAAATAACAAAGCCGTCTCGCCCTGCTCAACAATCTCGCCTTGCTTCATGACAATGGTGTAGTGACATAACGATTTGACGACATTCAAGTCATGGCTGATAAACAAATATGCCAGCTGATACTTTTCCTGTAGCGATTTCAGCAAATCCAAGACTTGAGCCTGAACTGTGCGATCCAATGACGATGTTGGCTCATCAAGTAGAATAAACTCAGGCTTAAGGATTAATGCTCTAGCTATCGCAATACGTTGACGCTGCCCACCAGAGAATTCATTTGGATAACGATGACGAGTTTCAGGATCGAGATCTACCTCCTCCATAACCTCACAGATCATCTTGTCTACAGTAGCATCGTCGTATTCATGATGAACACGCAGCCCTTCCCCAATTACCTGTGCGACAGACATCCGCGGGTTAAGCGCGGAAAACGGATCTTGAAACACCACCTGCATCTTACTTCGATACGGCAGCATGCGTTTTCGATCCAAACCTTGCAGTTCCTGCTGTTGGTAAAAGATTGAACCCTCGGAGTGCACAAGACGTAAGATGGCCATCCCCGTAGTCGACTTACCGGAGCCACTTTCGCCAACCAACCCTATCGAATGCCCTCGCTTTAGGTCAAATTTCATATCCGTAACGGCTTTAATATGAGAAACGACACGCTTAAACAGCCCCCCAGTAATCGGGAACCAGACTCTAAGATTATCGACTGACAACAAGCTGCTAGAATTAACCGGAGTTTCGACAGGCAAGCCTCTAGGATCAGAGTTAATGAGTTTCTGCGTGTACGGGTGCTTAGGCTCCGAGAAGAGAGATCGACAATCCGCTTCTTCGACTAACTCTCCATTCTGCATCACTGCGACTCGGTCAGCGATACGGCGTACAATACTAAGGTCATGGGTAATAAACAGCATTGCCATACCCAGTTCTTGTTGAAGGTCCTTCAAGAGATCCAAAATTTGCGCCTGTACAGACACATCCAATGCTGTAGTTGGCTCATCAGCAATCAGAAGCTCAGGCTCATTAATCAAGGCCATGGCTATCATCACTCGCTGCCTTTCACCGCCCGACAACTCATGAGGGTACGCATTAATCTTCACATCCGGGTTACGGATCCCAACTTTACCTAGCCATTCAATCGCTAGGGTCTCCGCTTTTTTCTGTCGCACACCACGATGAATGGACAGCGTTTCAACCAACTGCTTTCCAACTTTGTGCAAAGGGTTAAGAGAAACCATCGGCTCTTGAAAGATCATTCCGATTCGGCCACCGCGAATACCCCGTAGTTGCCTCTCCGAACAGCTCAGCATGTCGATGCCATCAAAATTAATGCTACCCTCCAAATAATGGGACGAGCCCTTAGGAAGTAACTTCAGCACTGAATTAGCGGTGACAGACTTGCCCGAGCCGCTCTCTCCAACCAGTGCAAGCGTTTCGCCTTTGTTGATAGACAGCGAAACCTGATGAGTCACTTGTTCGACATTTTTTCCGCGGCCAAACCCTATCGATAGACCGTCAATTGTTAATACTGATTTGGTCATGATTATCTCCCCTGATGGTGAGGGTCAAAGGCGTCACGAACGGCTTCGCCAACAAACACGAGCAGAGTCAACATTACCGACAATACAAAGAAGGCTGAAAAACCTAGCCATGGTGCTTGTAAATTAGCTTTCCCCTGGGCCAATAATTCACCTAATGAAGGTGAACCAGCCGGTAAACCAAAGCCCAGAAAATCAAGAGAAGTCAATGTGGTTACGGAGCCAGAAAGAATGAAAGGCATCATAGTCAAAGAGGCGACCATCGCATTTGGTAACATATGGCGTCTCATAATACGGCTATCATTTACGCCCATTGCCTGCGCTGCTCTAACATAATCGAAGTTACGGCAACGCAGAAACTCTGCCCTGACGACCCCAACTAAGCTCATCCAGCTAAACAAAACCATAATGCCAAGTAGCCACCAGAAATTGGGTTCGACGAAACTAGACAGAATAATCAACAAGAAAAGCGTCGGCATTCCTGACCAGACTTCAATGAAGCGCTGGCCTAACAAATCAAGCCAGCCACCGTAGTAGCCTTGTGTAGCCCCAACAATCACTCCAATCACGCTGGAAATAATTGTCAGCACAAAACCAAACAGAACAGAGATCCTGAAACCATAGATAATTCGTGCCAGTACATCCCGCCCTTTGTCATCGGTACCAAGTAGGTTAACGTTGTCGGGCGCAGAGGGCACCGAACCAGAGATGTTGTAATTGATAGTGTCATAGCTAAAACGAATCAAAGGCCAGATGATGTATCCTTTCTCTTCAATCAGCTCAATGACATATGGATCGGTGTAATCCGCTTCGGTCTCAAACTCCCCACCAAACTCAGTTTCCGCATATTGAGTCGTGATCGGGTAATACCACACACCTTCATACTCCACTAGCAATGGCTTATCGTTAGCTATCAATTCCGCAAACAAACTAAGCACGAATAGAGTCATGAAAATCCACAGTGACCAGTAGCCACGTTTGTTTGCTCGAAACCTCAGCCAGCGCGCTTCATTTAACGGGTTACGTCTTTTTTTCGTCAGCATTAACGCGCCTCAAAATCAATTCTTGGGTCAACCCAGGTGTATGTTAAATCGGAGATTATGCTCAGAATTAGGCCGAGCAAGGTCATAATGTACAGGGAACTAAATACGACCGGATAATCTCGTTGGATGGTTGATTCAAACCCGAGTAAGCCAATCCCTTCAAGTGAAAACATTACTTCAATCAGCATGGAGCCAGTGAAAAAGATGCTGATGAACGCAGCAGGGAAACCAGCAATGATGATCAACATCGCATTACGAAACACGTGCTTGTAAAGAATACTTCTTTCATCTAGACCTTTCGCTCGCGCCGTTACAACGTATTGTTTATTGATCTCATCGAGAAAAGAGTTCTTCGTCAGCATGCTCAATGTTGCAAATCCACCGATAACCATCGCCAGTATCGGTAATGTCAGATGCCAGAAATAATCGATGATTTGCTCATACCAAACGAGCTGCTCAAAGTTGCTGGATACCAGCCCCCGAAGCGGAAACCAACTAAAGTAATTGCCACTAGCAAACAAGATAATCAGAATGATGGCGAACAGGAAACCGGGGATCGCATAGCCCACGATCACTACAGCGCTCGACCAAACGTCAAACCGGGAGCCATGGTGGATAGCCTTCATGATGCCCAAAGGAATGGAAATCAAGTAAATGATCAGCGTGCTCCACAAACCTAATGAAATAGAGACGGGTAAGCGCTCGACAATCAAATCAATCACATTGCCGCCTTTAAAAAGGCTTTCACCAAAATTGAATGTGGCGTAGTTTTTGAGCATTTCGAAGTAACGCACATGCAGAGGCTTATCAAAACCAAACTGCTTTTTTATCTCTTCAACCACTTCCGGGTCTAGGCCTCGTGAGCCTTTATAGCCAGTCGAGTTAGCATCACTCCCTACATCGAGGTCAACTTCACTGCCGCCCCCAGCAAAACGTTCCATAATGCCAGAGCTATGCCCTTCTAGCTGCGCAATAGCCTGCTCAACCGGCCCTCCCGGTGCAATCTGAATAATGAAGAAGTTGATGGTGATGATCGCCCACAATGTGGGGATCACCAAAAGTAAGCGACGAAATATGTAGGCTGCCATCTATCCCTCTGTTAACGTCGTTTTTCAGGTAACTTGGCGGCTTTATCCTTTGATATCCACCAAGTATCAATACCTAAGTCATATCTAGGCATGTTTTCCGGACGCTCAAATTTGTCCCACATCGCTACACGATATTCACTCACGTGCCATTGTGGAATGATGTAAAAGTTCCACTGCAACACGCGGTCGAGAGCACGTCCTAAAGAAAGTAGTGCATCTGGGTCTTGCTGTTTCTTGGAGATTTCCATCGTCAGACTATCAACGACTGGGTCAATAACGCCCGCCCTGTTGTAGGTCGAGTCAATGTAGTTGGAGTTCCAGACAATCATTAAGTTCGGGCTTGGATATGGGTTCGCGGAGTAGGCTGAAGAGACCATGTCAAAGTCACGATCACGAAGTCGCTTAATGTACTGTGTGGTATCAACTGAGCGGATCTTCATATCGATGCCCATACGCTTCATATTTTTCTGTACTGGAATCGCAATACGCTCCGCAGTCGGGCTATAGATCAATAGCTCAAAGCTAAACGGCTCGCCTGTTTTGGTATTGGTGAGTACTTTGTTTTTCAGCTCCCAACCTGCTTCTTTTAGCAGCTTAAACGCTGTGCGCATCTGAGCACGAATACGCCCCGAACCATCGGTAACCGGAGGCTGAAACTCTTCTGTAAACACACGAGGTGGAATCTTGTCTTTAAACGGCTCTAAAACCTTCAACTCCTGAGCGCTCGGTACGCCCTTCGCTTCATAGTCGGTATTCTGGAAGTAACTGCGTGTGCGAGTGTACTGACCGTAGAACATATTCTTGTTCATCCACTCGAAGTCCATCGCATAGGTCAGCGCCTCACGGACTCTGGCATCTTTAAATACTTCACTTTGCGTGTTGAATACAAAAGCTTGTGTGTTTTCTGGTTTTTGATGAGGGATTTCCTGTTTGGTGATGTAACCTTTATCAAAGTTCACACCCGTATATGAATTTGCCCAGAACTTCGCCGAGGTTTCCAAACGAAAATCAAATTCACCTGCTTTGAAAGCTTCCAGCATTACAGTGTCATCCCGGTAGTAGTCGTATTGCACTTCCTTGAAATTATTACGACCGACGTTTACCGGCAGATCTTTCGCCCAATAGTCATCTACTAGCGAATAAGTGACACTCTGACCAGATTTATAATCGGCAATTTTGTAAGCTGAGCTGCCAACAGGGGGCGTAGAAAGAGGTTCTGAAAATTTCTTGTCTTTCCAAAAGTGTTCCGGCAACACACGGGTAGATTGAGCAAAGCTGAACATCTTTTCGCGATTAGGTGTTGCCATTTCAATGCGGACCGTCAGATCGTCCTTGGCTGTTACCGACTTAATATCTTTGTAGTAAACGCGATACTGCGGCACACCTTCTGTCATGAATTTATCGAACGTGAAAGCCACATCGTGCGCGGTAATTGGTTCTCCATCGTGAAAACGTGCCTTAGGATTGATGTCCATTTCAAGCCAGGTGTAGTCGTCCGAATATCTCACTCTCTCTGCGATCAGAGGGTAGTAGGCATCGATTTCATCACTAGGGGAAAACATGAGTGTGTCATACAACTCCCCTGTTGCGGCAGCGGCGACACCTCTGGAGGCAAATCGGTTAAAGTTATCGTACGTCCCGACTCGGCCATAAGTAATTTTGCCAAATTTGGGGGCATCAGGGTTTACGTAATCAAAGTGAGTAAAGTTGTTTGGGTATTTAGCCTCACCAAAACCGACTAAACTGGTCGTTTCGATAACTTTGGCGTAACCGATCGAGCTAATGCTCGCGATCACGGCACCTAATAGAACGTTGCGCATTTTGGTCATTCCCTGTGTCCTCAGCTGAATTCGCTATTCTTTTATTACTATACTATTAATTAACATTAATAATTCAATTACTTGAATAAGTATAGGTGTTCGCTAAAAACCTATCGAAGAGTTCACGTCAAGGATGTGCCTATGCCACAGATTAGTGATCTATTTAAGTTTGGACCGTTTGAACTACACCAGCGTCTGGAAGCGCTTTCCTTGTCATATGGCGATAGTCAGGCATGGCAAAGTGAGCTCACCAAAGAATGCCGAGAAGAGATTAAAACGGCGGTCTACACTCAACTCCTTCAGCATTTTGAACACTCTGATGTGGTTAGCCAAATACTTGGCCACTTCCATATTCACCAATCCTTGGATGCTTACCTCGATATACTGCTGACTCAAGAATTAGAAGATAGGTATATTGAGGGGCTCGCCGAACACATCCTTAGTATTTCCAAATATGAAGAGGTGCATGAATATTACTCCATTGTGAGTCATGTATTGCATCGATGTATCATCGACAATTTAGCGAGCCACTGCTGTTTCCTAGAGAGCTCCAACTCACTTGAGCGCCGCTTGCAGCTGGATTTATCTATTTTACTTCAGTTTTTACACACCAAATCGATAGAAGACTCTCGTCGTTACGCCTCCCTAATGGAAATAAGAGATCCTTTAACCGATCTCTACAATCACAACACCTTTCCCAATGAACTAGAAAAAATGCTGGTGCGCTGTAAGCGACACAATACCAGTGCTCTGGTGTTAGACATTCATTTGGAAGGCTTAGGCGCGATAAACCGTCGTTTGGGATACGAAGCTGGTGATACCTTATTGCAGAGCTTTGCATTCACTGCGCAAGAACTCATTCGTCAATCTGATATGATTGCCAGGGGTTCGCGCAGCAACTTCTATTTCGTCTTGGAAGACACCACGAACAGGGACGGGAAAGCAATCTGTGAACGCCTCATTTCTGCCGTAGACGGCTCGTCAGAATTACCGATTACCTTGCAAATTGGCGGAGCGAGTTATTCATCAGATAGTGACATTGACTGTGATGAGTTGTTAGGTCTAGCTCATGAGCACATGGAACTGGCGAGAGCACGTTCACTCATCAACCATAGCCATGAATACAGCGTCCATTTTGATAGCAAAGATAATTTGATCCAATTGATAAAAGGATAAAGCCCGTAAGGTACGGGCTTTATTTTAGAGCATTTCTTTAGCAATCATATGTAGCAAAAACGTCTCGCGCTCAATACTCATGCCTTTCTTCGGGCTCTCTGCAATAGTCTTTTCATTGTGGGCAATCGCTTGATGGATGTTCATCCATACGGCCTTCATGCCATTTTTCATTTCATAATCTTCGTACGCAGTTTCACCTAACTCACGATCGACTTTACAGGTGTAGCAATAAGAGTGCATGTGCATGACATCAGCGTCGTCTTTGTACCAAGGGCGAAACTCTTCGTAGATACCATATGGCTTGATATTGTGAATGTTTTGCGCACCTGTTTCTTCCTGAAGCTCCCGTACCATACCTGCGATAATGTCCTCGCCATCATCAATACCACCACCGGGTATGGTGTAATCATGATAACGCTCGGTGTATAACAAAAGAATATCTTCACCATCGACAACAATCGCTCTTGCAGCGTTACGTTGGAAGACCGTTTTGTCATCAAGATGGCTGATATCAGGGTGAATAGCAGTTTTTAAGTGTCGCATTCAGTGTTCACGATTAAAAAATTTGCCGCGATTCTACCATATCACCCCGAGGCCTCAAGCTAAGCCAGTTTGAAACGGTTAATCATGGCCATTAGGTCATCTGAAACTCGGCCAAGCTCCTGGCTAGAACTGGCCATCTGGTTAGACTCTCCAGACACCGTAGATGCCATATCACTCAGGCTCACCACATTGCGGTTAATATCATTCACCGTCACGGTTTGCTCTTCTGCAGCAGTAGCGATGTGCTGGTTCATTTCCTCAATGGTGTGAACTTCTTTGTTAATCTTGTTCAGAGCCTCACCGGCCTGACTTGAGAGCTCTGATGCATTAGTCGCTTTAGCTGTGCCCTGGTCCATGACTTTCACCACGTTTTCAGCGCCGACCTGAAGTTTCTCAACAATGTTCTGAATCTCTAAAGTAGACTCGTGAGTACGAAGAGAGAGGCTTCTTACTTCATCCGCAACTACCGCAAAGCCGCGTCCTTGTTCACCTGCCCTTGCCGCTTCAATTGCTGCATTTAGAGCGAGTAGATTGGTCTGTTCAGCAACGCCGCGAATAACTTCAAGAACCGTGTCAACGTTACGAGCATCTGATGCGAGCTTCTGAACAACCTGACTAGCGGACTGTATTTGCTCCGCAAGTTCATTGGCTTCTTGAACGTTTTTGTCAATGATCTTGTGGCTGTGGTTGGCTTCCTGAGCAGCTAAACGACTAGCGTCATTTGCTTCGACAGTGCGTGCAGCTACTTCTTCAACTGTTGCTAGCATTTCGGTCATTGCCGTCGCGAGCATATCCACATCGCTTTGCTGTTGGTTAAGGCTGTCGTCGATATGATGAACAGAATTAGAAAGCTGATTAGCAGCACTAGAGACTTGGCTACCCGCATCGCTGATGCTGAGCATGATTCCTTGCACGGAAGCAACAAATTGGTTGAAGTAGCGAGAGAGAAGCACGAGTTCTTTACTGCCCTCTTCTGGAAGCCTTTGGGTCAGATCACCTTCACCTTTAGATAACGTTTGCATAGCTCGCACGGTACGCTTAATAGGAGATGTGATTGTTTTGATGAAAAAACCGATCGTGATAGAAAGAACAGCAAGAATACCAATGGCATAACCCGCAGATGCAACCTCAGAGCGGTGCATGTCAGCCTGAAGCGCGACCATATTCATGCCAGAGCCAATCATCCAACCCCAAGGCTGAAACATTAACGCATAACTGGTTTTAGGATCCAATTTCTCACTATCTGGATTCTTCCAGCTGTAGTCAACAAAGCCACCACCATTTCTGGCCACCTGATAAAGTTCCTGAACAAAAAACTTACCTTCGCTGTCTTTCAAACCAAGGATATTTTTTCCAAGTAAAGACAACACACCACTGGCTAACTGCACACCATCAGAATCACCGACAAATATATAGTTGTCACCATCAAATCGCATTGCAGAAATGGTTTGTAGCGCTCTACCTTGAGCTTCGCTTTCTGAGATTTGACCCGATTGATAGAGCTGGTAGTAGTGTTTCGCAACACCTGATGCAGATTCGACCAGAGTTGACACACCTCGCTCATAGTTTTCACGCATGTGCTCGCGGGACTGGGCAATGTTGAGGAGAGTATTCGCAAATAAACCAATAGCAAACAAGCCTAATATAGACCACGCTCGTGCTGCTATGGACACTTCAGAAAGCTTTTGTTTAATCATATCCATATTTCCTAGCCAGAGAACAAAATTCCATCTGCCCTTAGCCTCACCTCCACTTAAGTCGATGATTAATAAGCTAAGAGCTATTTAATTTATAAATACCACTTTAGCAGTAAAAAAGTGATCTTGAGATGAAAATTGAGCTAATTTTGCGAGGAACTTTATTAATAACAAAAAAATCACTGTAAATAATTGAGGAATATAAGTGTTTAATTTTCCACAGCAAATTTGTGGTTTAATTTTTTCTTGAATCACGGTTCAATAGAGCCCGTTCTATTTCCTCCCGTAATATTTTGAGAGAGGCCTACCATGTTAGATGTCGCTGTGTTTAGTGCTAAGTCTTATGACGAAGCGTCCTTCGCTAAAGTAAATAAAGAGTATGGATTTGAACTGCATTTCCATGAATTCCAGTTAACCAAAAAGACCGCCAAAATGGCCCATGACTGCCAGGTGGTTTGTGCGTTTGTTAATGACGACTTATCTGCACCCGTGCTAGAGGCACTTGCAGAACAAGGCGTAAGACTGATTGCAATGCGTTGTGCTGGTTTTGATCGCGTTGATTTAGACGCGGCTAAGCGCCTTGGTCTTCAGGTGGTTCGTGTTCCCGCTTACTCACCAGAATCCGTCGCAGAGCACACTGTTGGCTTAATGATGAGCCTAAATCGCCGTTTTCATAAAGCTTATCAGCGTACCAGAGATGCAAACTTCTCATTAGACGGTTTAGTTGGCTTTAACTTTCACGGTAAGACCGTGGGTGTTATCGGCACAGGTAAGATCGGCATCGCCACTATGCGCATTCTCAAAGGTCTAGGCATGAACATCCTTTGCTTTGACCCATTTGAGAACCCTCTAGCCATCGAGCTGGGAGCAAGCTACTGCTCAAAAGAAGAATTATTCGAAAAAAGTGACATCATCACGCTGCACTGTCCGATGTCTGAAGAAAACTACCACCTCCTAGATAAAAAAGCCTTCAGTAAGATGAAAGATGGCGTCATGCTCATCAACACAAGCCGTGGCGGATTGTTGGATGCTGCCGCTGCCATTGAAGCCTTAAAAACAAGGCGAATCGGCGCTCTTGGGCTGGATGTCTATGAAAATGAGAAAGAGCTCTTTTTCCGAGATAAGTCTAATGACGTCATTGTCGATGATGTCTTCCGTCGCTTGTCTGCCTGTCACAATGTTCTCTTCACTGGTCACCAGGCTTTCCTGACTGATGAAGCTCTCGGCAACATAGCTGACACCACCCTAGGCAATATTGACGCCTTCGGGAAAAGCCAAACCTCTGGTAATGAACTGGTAGAGCTATAACATTAAAAAGGGCTTTCATCTGAAAGCCCTTTTTGGTTATTTCCTTAATGCATTGAGCTTGGCTTGAGCAATACCAAATACCGTATCAATTGGGTAACTGCCCTCATCACTTGGCTCACCCGCAGGTTTACCCATGAATAACTCAATGGCTTCAGTCACATGGTCAATCGCCCAGATTTGAAACTCGCCTCGTTCAACCGCCTTTACAACATCAGGGCGTAGCATAAGGTTGTGCATGTTGGCTCTTGGTATGATCACGCCTTGATTTTCACTGCGACCTTTAATCGTACACACATCGAAGAAGCCTTCAATTTTCTCGTTAACACCACCGATAGGCTGTGCTTCACCAAACTGATTCATTGAGCCTGTAATTGCAATATCTTGACGGTTAGCTTGTTTAGAAAAGGCCGACACTACCGCACAGAACTCCGCCATACTTGCGCTATCACCATCAACACCACCGTAGGACTGCTCAAACGTGATGGTGGTTGTTAAAGGCACTTTGGCCGTTTTACCAAATACTGAAGAGAGGTAAGCGGTTAATATCATGACACCTTTTGAGTGAATGCTACCACCTAAGTCAACACTACGCTCGATGTCGATCACTTCACCGCCACCATAACAAGTCGTCGCTGTAATACGGTTTGGTGCACCAAACATGTACTCACTGGTGCTCAAAACAGATAGCGCGTTAACCTGACCGATGGCTTCTCCTTCAGTTTGAATCAGGGTGGTTCCGTTGATGAAACCTTCCATCACACTGTCTTTGAGACGACTTACTCGCATCTCCTGATTGGATAGCGCCTCTTCAACATGGCTAGAACGAATCATATTCGAGTTAGCCTGACGAGCAACGTAGTTTGATTCTCGGATCAGGTTAGCAATGTTAGCTGAGTGCAATGAAAGCTTGGTCTGGTCGCCTGACAATCGGGAGCTATGCTCGATAATCCGAGCGATGGCCTTCTTATCACAATGGAGCATATTGTTGTCGTTGACGACACTGGAAATAAAACGCGCATATTGCAGTTCAGACTGCGGGCTACGTGTCATTTCATCTTCGAAGTCAGCCGTTACGCGGAACAGTTCGCTAAACTCCGGATCGTAATGTTGAAGTAGTTGATAGGTGCGGTAATCACCAAATAGGATAATCTTAACGTCCAATGGGATGGCTTCAGGGTCAAGCGATACTGCACCTGTTAACGTGACTTCTTTCTCCAGCGAGGTAAAGCTTAGTTTGCGAGCTCGCAGCGCACGTTTCAACCCATCCCAAACATAAGGTTGTTCCAGTACTTTTTGAGCGTCCATCAATAATACGCCACCATTAGCTTTATGCAGACTACCTGGGCGAATCAATGAGAAATCCGTAAACACAGTACCTTTAAAGGTGGCTGTTTCAATGTAACCAAACAAGCTGTGATAGTTCGGGTTCTCTTCAACCACAATAGGAAACTCATCATCTTTGCGGCTTACAAGAACGTTAACTTTGTAACGACGTGGAAGTTTCTTATCTAAGGACGCTGTGGCAACCTCTCCTTGCTCTGCACTTTGCTCTAAAAAGATGTCAGCGTTTTCAACAATATCTTGCTGAAGTTCTGTTAGATAAGTTTTGATTTCTGCGTAGCCGGAGTAGTCCTTTTTCAGCTGTTTGATAAAGTGAGTGATGACATCCAATGTTACATCGTCATTCAGTTTCTTAATTTTTTCACTGTACGCTTCTTCCCACTCCGTCAACTGACGAACCATATCTCTCAACTTGATTTCAAGTTCATCAATGGTAGAGCCAAAATACTCTTGCTCTTTCTTAGTCAGCTCCTCAAAAGACTCTTCAGTGTGCATCTCCTCACCATTCATTGCGACAAACTGGTAGTCACCCTGAGTAGTAATAGTAAGACTGATGCCTTTGGTTTTTGCTTCTTTGGTGATGACGGCTAACTCTGCTTCCTGCTTTTGCGCCAGTTGGTTTTTAAGCTTATCGGCTCGGCTGTAGTAGAGCTCATTGTCGAATGCCAGAGGAATGGCGTTGACCAGTTTTGACATCAATTTCTCGATGTCTTGTTTAAGTTGGCTACCGATTCCACATGGGAGTGCTAGTACCTTCGGTGTCCTGATATCTTCAAAATTTGCGACATAACACCAGTCATAAAGTGCTTTCGCATCGTGCTGGTGACGGTTGAGATAACGCAAAATCATTGTTCGCTTACCAAGGCCATTCTGACCAATAGCATAGATGTTGTAGCCCTTCTCCTTAATGGACATAGCGAACTCTACTGCCTTTTGAGCACGTTCTTGACCGACGATTTCGTCAATGGGTGCCAGCTCTTTTGTAGACTTACTCGGTAGCATTTCCAGCTCCGCAGCATGATACAGCTGGCTCATTTCTAGCCGTTGAATTGCCATCTTTCTTTCCTTATTGTTATTTTCCATCAACTCTATAACGACCTAGTGTAGGCCAGTTTTGTTTATATTTTAGTGACTTAGGCATTATTCGGGTTCAACTGCCTAAATATTCACCAATTACGCTGTCAAATATCATTTAAATGATAATTATTTGCAATGGTTAATGAATTGCATTTAAATATGCCTTGTTACGATTTTGGTGGAGTAATTGAACATGGATCTACAACAGTGCTGGACACATTACCTAAAAGCTGAGCAGTTATTAGAACAAGGTCATTGGCCAGAGGCACACTACTTGTACGATCAAGTTCTGCATCATTTACCGACGCATATCCAAAGCGCGCTAAGTGATGACCAAACCAAACCTTGCCAATTCAGCTGCTTATTAACTGGCTTACGTGATGCTGCTGTCTCTCAATCAGAGATCCTCAACAAAATGGGTCAGCATCAAAGTGCCTTCAACTTGCTTAACCAAAGCTATGCTTTGCTTCAGTTTATGTCGATTGAATCTGCAGAATTGGTTCAGGCTACCCACCACGTTCTTGATAAAAACTGTGAGGATCTTTTGCGCCATATGGGCGCGTTTTGTAGTGCTCAACGTAATGCTCAGTGGATGTTAGAGTTTGAACAAGTTCAAAAAGCTCATCACCACTTCTCAGCATTGAAGAGCTATGGCAATGCAACGGAAAGCTCGCATCAAATAAATTAAAACAAGGAATGCAAATGTCACAGATGCCAATTTTAGAGGTTAAAAACCTTTCGGTCAGCTTTACAACCAACGACGGTATTGTAGACGCGGTAAAGGATGTTAACTTCGAACTCTTTCAGGGTGAAACGCTCGCTATCGTAGGAGAATCCGGTAGTGGTAAGTCCGTTTCGACTAACGCTCTGATGCAGTTATTACCAAATAATGCCATTGTTCACTCCCAGTCCAGCATCATCTTTGAGGGTGAGCAACTGGTCGATAAACCTGAAAAAGATATGCAGTCCATTCGTGGCGACCACATTGGTATGATTTTTCAGGAACCGATGACTTCTCTCAACCCATTTATGCGAGTGGGCATTCAGGTGGCAGAAGCCATCATGTGTCATCGCCCAGTATCGCGTTCTCAAGCGAAACAAAAAGTGCTTGAGCTGTTTAATCTGGTTCATCTTCCAAACCCGGAGCAAGCGTACACCAAGTACCCACACGAATTCTCAGGCGGTCAGTTGCAACGTATTATGATTGCGATGGCACTGATCAACGAACCTGACATTCTTATTGCTGACGAACCGACTACTGCACTTGATGTAACAGTACAAGCGGAAGTACTGAATCTGATCAAAGAGATTCAGGCTAAAATGGGCATGGCCATTCTGTTCATTACGCACGACTTAGGGGTCGTAAAACACCTTGCTGATCGCGTTATTGTTATGTGTAAAGGCGATGTAGTTGAGGAAGGCCAGTGTCAGGCATTGTTTAGAAACCCTCAGCATGATTACACAAAAATGCTGATCAACTCGATTCCGAAAGGCAGTAAAGATCCGGTAGAGGATGGCGCTCCGCCATTACTTAAAGCTGATAATATTCGAGTCAAGTTCCTGATAAAGTCTCATTTTATTCAGAGTAAAAATGAGTACTTTGAAGCGGTTAAAGGCATTTCTCTTGAGCTTAAACAAGGCGAGACCTTAGGTATTGTCGGTGAGTCTGGCTCAGGAAAATCGACGCTCGGCCGTGCGCTTATCGGCCTACTGCCTTGTTCGGGTGGGATTGAGTTCAAAGGTCAGGATGTGAAGGCGCTAAGTGAGAAAGAACGCTTTGGGCTCAAAAAAGACATTCAGATGGTTTTCCAAGACCCTTATGGTTCTCTCTCCCCGCGTATGACCGTCGGTGACATCATTACTGAAGGTCTAACAGTACATCAGCCTCAGATGGGCCGTGCTGAACGTATGCAGCGCGCTCGCAAAGCATTGGAAGAAGTGAGACTAGATCCTCACTCAATCAACCGTTACCCACATGAGTTCTCTGGTGGTCAGCGTCAGCGTATCGCAATTGCTCGTGCTTTGATCTTAGAGCCTTCATTTATTTTGTTGGATGAACCTACGTCTGCACTCGACCGCTCTGTACAGTTGACCGTTATCGACTTGCTTAAAGATATTCAGAAAAAGCACAACATTGGCTTCCTGTTCATCAGTCATGACTTGAGCGTAGTGAAAGCACTTTCTGATCGCGTATTAGTGATGCAGAAAGGCGAAGTGATGGAAGAAGGCACGGCCGATGAAATCTTCCACTCTCCGAAGAATGACTACACTAAGATGCTTATCGATGCGTCTTTCGATTTAGACGAAGAGATCGTCGCAGCATAGTAAATAGAAATACATTGGTTTGGCCGCCAATCAAAGCCGATGCAAGGATGCATCGGCTTTTTTATTTAGAAATAGTGTGAAATAGCCAAGTAGCGAGCCCGAATGTGCTCAATCAGTAGCTTAACTTTATTGGGTGGTTGACGAGTAAACGGGTACACCGCGTAAATCCCCAATCGTTTACCGACCAATTCAGGAAACAGATCCACCAGCTGACCATTACGAATATCGTGGTAAACCAAGCATCGCGGTACATACGCAATCCCGTGCCCACCCAACGCTGCTTTCCTTAATGCCGTCGCATTGTCGGTCGAGAAAGAACCAGAGACCTTCACAATATAGTTGCCCGATTTTGACTTAAACTCCCACTCAGAGGCACCTGTTGTTTGATAGGCGTATTGCAAACAGTTATGGGTGACAAGATCTTCAGGTTTAATAGGTTTTCCGTTGCGTGCGATGTAAGAAGGTGATGCACAGACCACCCATTGAGAATCAAGAATATGACGAGCAATCAGGCTTGAATCTTCAAGATACCCCGTACGAATCACCAAGTCATAACCGCCCTCTACTAAGTCGACAAAGCGATTATCGAGGGACATGTCAACCGTTAAGCCTGGATGTAAGTTGCAAAACTCCGCCACTGCATCAGCCAAAATTAGGTCACCAGAGATTGAAGGAACCGACATTTTGATGTGGCCGCTGATATTCTCACCGAACCCGGATACCGCATCCATTGCTTCCTGAGCGGCTTGCTTCACATTTTTCGCGCCGTGGGTCAGCGCCTTGCCAGCCTCAGTTAACGTTAATTTACGCGTAGTTCGATATAATAGTTGAACGCCAATTTCTTCTTCTAATCGAGCAATTCTTTTGCTAACTACCGAATTTGTAAGGTTATTTATCTCTGCCACCTTACTAAAACTACCCAGTTCTACGACCTGAGAAAACAAGATTATATCGTCCGCACGCATACCATTATGTCATTTTTGGAATTAATTATTTTCATTATTTCCCTATATCAATAAAAAAGAAAGGGGTAAATTCACCTCGAATTAACACAAATATCACAATTATAAAATCCAAGAGATTCTAGAGAATCCTGATTTGTAAAAGTAAAAGCCTGTACGAGGATGTACCAATGAGTGAAACTTTACTGGCCTTAGTGGCCTTTTCGCCGATAGTTGTTGCGGCTATATTATTAGTCGGTCTCAACTGGCCAGCTAAACGCGCAATGCCTGTCGCTTTCGGATTGACGGTTGTTATTGCCCTATTCTTCTGGGATATGTCTACTACCCGAGTTCTTGCCTCTATTTTCCAAGGGTTAGGCATCACTGTCTCTGTTCTATGGATTGTTTTCGGCGCCATTTTCCTGCTCAACACGCTGAAGCATACCGGCGCGATATCAACCATCCGTAATGGATTTACCAATATCTCGCCAGACCGTCGAGTTCAGGCGATCATCATCGCTTGGTGTTTTGGCTCATTCATTGAAGGCGCTTCTGGTTTCGGTACCCCAGCTGCCATTGCTGCTCCGCTTCTGGTCGCGATTGGCTTCCCTGCTCTTGCTGCCGTTCTAATGGGCATGATGATTCAGTCTACACCCGTGTCTTTCGGTGCTGTAGGAACCCCGATCATTGTCGGCGTGAACAAAGGCCTAGACACACATAACATTACTGAAGCGCTTGTGGCTAACGGTTCAAACTGGGACGCATACCTCCAGCAGATAACGTCCAGCGTTGCGCTTATCCACGCTTCTGTGGGTACTCTGATTCCTGTACTGATGGCGATGATGTTAACGCGCTTCTTTGGCAAGAACAGAAGCTGGACAGAAGGCCTAGACATTCTTCCATTTGCCATTTTTGCAGGCCTTGCTTTTACTATTCCGTACGCATTAACGGGTGTGTTCTTGGGCGCAGAATTCCCATCACTTATCGGTGGTCTGGTTGGCTTAGCGATCGTGGTTTCAGCTGCTAAGCGCGGCTTCCTTGTTCCTAAATCAACGTGGGATTTTGAAGACGAGAAGAAATGGCCTGCAGAATGGTTAGGCTCTCTTAAGATTGATCTGGCGGATTCTAAAGGCAAGCCGATGAGCATGGTTATGGCTTGGCTGCCATACGTGCTTCTAGCTGTCGTCCTAGTAGCAAGTCGCGTCAGCGCTGAGTTCAAAGCCATGCTGCGTAGTGTGAGTTTGTCGTTTAGCAACATTCTTGGTGAAGCTGGTATCAGTACTGCTATCCAACCTTTATATCTGCCTGGTGGTATCTTAGTGTTTGTTGCTTTGATTGCTGTACTTCTTCAAGCACGAAGTGCAGCCCCATTGACGAAAGCGTTTGGTGAATCGAGCAAAACATTGATTGGTGCGGGCTTCGTACTAGTGTTCACGATCCCAATGGTACGTATCTTTATCAACTCTGGAATCAACGGTGCTGATTTAGCAAGTATGCCTGTTACTACCGCAAACTTCGCTGCAGGTTTAGTGGGTGAAGCGTTCCCAGCACTCAGTGCCACAGTTGGGGCTTTGGGTGCATTCATCGCGGGCTCAAACACCGTCTCTAACATGATGTTTAGCCAGTTCCAGTTTGAAGTTGCTCAGACGCTATCTATTTCAAGTGCAGTCGTCGTCGCTCTTCAAGCCGTTGGTGCGGCAGCAGGTAACATGATTGCGATTCATAACGTTGTAGCGGCTTCAGCAACCGTCGGCCTTCTGGGTCGTGAAGGTGCGACGCTGCGCAAGACCGTTATCCCAACGTTCTACTATCTTGTAGTGACTGGCGTTATTGGTCTGGTTGCCATTTATGGTATCCAAATTACCGATGCTCTAATGAAGTAAACCTTTTCGCGTTAATACCTGTCCCTGACAAGACTGGACACTAGTGTCGAATAATTGCGGGTATTAACGCCTTTTTAATCTAATAAAGATGTCGTTCCAGCCTTATCTAGGCCCCCAATATGTAAATGTAGGACTGAATTTATGATCATCTCAGCTTCAACAGACTACCGCAAAGCGGCTAAATCTAAACTTCCGCCGTTCTTATTCCACTATATTGATGGTGGTTCTTATGGAGAGCACACGTTAAGACGCAATACCGAAGATCTCGCGGATATTGCCCTCAAACAACGTGTCCTCAAAAACATGTCTGATCTGAATCTGGAAACCGAAATCTTTGGTGAAAAATTCGCTCTACCTATTGCTCTATCCCCAGTTGGTCTAACTGGTATGTACGCGAGACGTGGTGAAGTACAGGCCGCTATTGCAGCGGAAAACAAAGGCATCCCATTTACGATGTCGACCGTGTCCGTCTGCCCTATTGAAGAAGTCACACCAGAGCTCGCAAGACCTATGTGGTTTCAGCTCTACGTTTTGAAAGACCGCGGGTTCATGAAAAACGTACTTGAACGCGCGAAAGCAGCCGGAGTCACAACGCTTGTTTTTACAGTTGATATGCCAGTGCCGGGGGCTCGCTATCGTGATATGCATTCTGGTATGAGCGGACCAAATGCCGCAATGCGACGAGTCTTTCAAGCAATGCGTCATCCTTCTTGGGCATTTGATGTCGGCCTGTTTGGTAAACCGCACGATCTAGGCAACATTTCAACCTACCGCGGTGAGCCAACAAAACTCGAAGACTACATTGGCTGGTTAGGTGAAAACTTTGACCCTTCCATCTCGTGGAAAGACTTAGAGTGGATTCGTGACATCTGGGATGGCCCCATGGTCATCAAAGGAATTCTAGATGAGCAGGACGCAAAAGATGCCGTTAGATTTGGCGCTGATGGCATTGTGGTTTCTAACCACGGAGGTCGCCAGTTAGATGGTGTTATGTCATCAGCTAAAGCATTACCAAGCATTGCTGATGCCGTAAAAGGTGATCTGAAGATCTTTGTTGATTCTGGTATTCGCACTGGTCTGGATGTAGTACGAATGCTCGCCTTGGGTGCAGATTGCGCCATGCTAGGCCGTTCTTATATCTATGCACTTGCAGCACAGGGACAGGCAGGCGTAGAAAACCTTCTCGATCTGTACGAAAAAGAAATGCGCGTTGCCATGACACTCACTGGTGCGAAAAACATTCAAGAACTGACTATGGAATCTCTGGTTAACTTCAATTAACAACTTGGGCAGCACATTCATCATGCTGTGCTGCCTAACTTTCTCCCTTCCTAATTCTTACGTCCATCCCAGTTCCTATTAACATCATGTAACAAAAGTATTATCCTTTGCGAAGACACTCCCACTCACGGTGTGTAAACCATTACAAATAATCATTCATGGGAATATAGTTTAAATAACACATACACAAAAATGATTGGAGAGAAGTATGGAACTGGAGATGTTCACCTGCGATGCATTTACAATTCAACGCTTTAAAGGGAATTCCGCGGCAGTAGTTCCTTTAGCTGATTGGCTCAGCGATGACATAATGCAAAACATTGCAGCAGAAAATAATCTTTCTGAAACTGCTTTTGTTAAACCCATAGGTGCTAACCGGTATGAGATTCGCTGGTTTTCTCCCGTCGCAGAGGTCGACTTTTGTGGCCACGCGACACTCGCCACCTCGTATGTGCTTTATCAATTTTTCGCTCTGAATGGAAAAATCGAGTTTGAAACAAGACATGTAGGCTCACTAGAAGTTGAAAAAGACCTGTCTGGGCGAATATTAATGACATTTCCAAATCGGAAGCCAATCGAATCTGAAGTACCACAGGAAGTGATGGAAGCACTTTCTATTCAACCAAGCCAAGTACTAAAAAGCCCACAGGCCTATTTCGCTTTCTATGAGAGTGAGCAAGATATCATTGAGGTTCAGGTTCGTCGTGAATATTTAGAAAAGCTGGCACCTTATGACTTGGTGATTTCAGCCAAAAGCCAACAGTATGATTTTATCTCTCGCTACTTTTGGCCCGATGTTGGTGATTGTGAAGACCCTGTCACAGGTTCCATTCATGCCGGACTGGCCCCCTACTGGGCTGAGCAACTTGGTAAACCCAATCTCGTGGCATACCAAGCTTCAAAACGAGGTGGAACACTCTATTGCCATGTACAAGACGACTCTGTAATTGTGTCCGGTGACGCCGTCCTTTACTCCAAAAGCAAAATCTATATTTAGTCCAAGTACTTTTAGGGTAGGCACCTATTCTCTACCCTACTAAAGCTCACTTCCTGCCTATAAAAGAAACATCTCGACACATAATAGAACACTGTTCATAACCGTTTTCTGACATTTCATAGATAGTCTGTCTTAGTCATTTTGAACGATGTTTTTTAGGGCAGGTATTATGAATACATTTTTGAAGACCTCACTGGCTGCGGCAATTTCTCTACCTCTTTTAGCTGGTTGTGTCACCCCAGGCGAAGATGATCCCAATGCGCTCACAAAGCAAGGGGCAGCTGGCGGTGCGCTTCTTGGCTTAACGCTTGGGGCTTTAACTGGTGACGCTGAACTCGCAATGAAAGGCGCGGTGGCCGGAGGGGTCGCCGGTGGCGTTACTGGTGCATCAGCCGACATTCAAAACAACCGCGAAGGGATTCGTTCAGAAAGCAGGGATCAAGCCATTGCTAATGTCGCCAACGGGAATAACGAGAGCAGCCAAACACAAAATTGGGAGCAGTTGGATAACTTTGTTGGAAACTGGAATGTAAACATCCAAAACCATCATCAGGAGCTTTCTGGTATAGAGCCAATTAATGCAGAGGGCAAACTCGCAAGAACCACTCAAGCCGATGTGACCTTAGTTAATGAACAAGGCATCAACTTTACCGCGGAGTTCTCTTTCACTCCGGAAGCAGGCTACCAGTTAAACCTAGTTAATAACGCAAAATCCGTCGCAGTCAATTTTGCGGGAGAGTTTCAACCACAAGCAAACCGTTACAACTTCTATCCGACCAATGTAAATGACGTTATTTACGAGGGGATGAATTCGGCAGATATTCATGTTGAGCTTGGCTTCGCCGGAAACAATATCTGGACTATCGACAGCTACGCATTCATCGATGGTCAGCAAACCAAATTACAGACTTTCCGTTTCACTCGCACTTAATCAGGCGATCTAATCATTTGCCGCTAAACACCACGTTGTCGATTTAGCGGCTTATCACTGAGTACTCTCTCTAACTCACTGCGCGATTATTGTCAGCTGAGCATCAAATATCCGATCTGTCGCTGGCTTACATTGAGCAGAGTTGGCAAAATAAAACATAGATTTTGTAGTGAGGAATCCGATGAAAATAATCATTCTTCATGGTCTGTACATGCACGGAATCGCGATGCAGCCACTTAGCCAAAAGTTGCGCTCTTATGGCTATAACACTCAAACCATTAGCTACAACAGTGTGTCTATTGATGAGCATAAAGTATTCAGCACAATAGATTCAGCACTCTCTCTCACCGAGCCTAACGTTTTGGTCGGCCATAGCCTTGGTGGCCTAATAATCAAACATTACCTCGCGTCTCGACGACCAGACGAAAAACAGATTTCGCACGTTGTTGCCGTCGGCTCCCCCTTACGGGGCGCATCAATTGTTAGCCGTATTCAAGATATAGGGATGGGGGCTGTCTTGGGTAACGCAGCAGACTTTGGACTGGAAGAACACGAGGACGTCTGGCGCTTCCCACAAAAGCTGGGCAGCATTGCTGGTACTATGGCCGTAGGAGCCAGAGCCTTGTTAATGATGGGGAATCAGACATTATCGGATGGAACGGTGACAGTTGAAGAAACCACGATAGACGGCATGACCGATCATATTGAAGTTCATAGTGCTCACACGAGCATGATCTACACCTCTTTCGTGCCAAAACAAATTGATCAGTTTATTCGCACCGATAATTTCAGCCACTGAGGTTTAGCTCTAGTGGCTAAGCTAAGATAACTTAGCCATTATTCATTCGTTTGAGTGTTCGCTGAACGGCACAGTTAACGAAGAGAAGAGCGGTAAGTTCATCACCGTGATTTGTGCGTTGTTCACCTACTCTTCTCTACCCCCACCGTTACGCTGCTTGTGGCTTATGGTGCTTTCCCAACAAACCTGCGTAAAAATCGCTGTCGTCTAACACGCCAATTAGCTCACCGTTCTCAACTAGCAGGATTGGTTGGCCACTTCGCTGTTTTAATTTGATTGCCTCTCGCATACCGATATCTGGGCTAGCAATCACCACAGATTCTTTATCAATGTCGCTCAGTTCTATCTCATCATCGCGCCAGTCAACCAATTTAAGGTCGGCTTTGTTGTCTAGATGCAGTTGGTTGTTACGCTCTTCAACCCAGACTTTCTGCATCGGACAGATCTGCCATCTCGCATCTTCCTGTTCTAACTCACTCGCGGGTTGCATCAGAGAGCGACCTTTTAGCACGTTAAGCGGGTTCGTGTGAGAAACAAAGTCTTTAACGTAGTCGTTTTCTGGAGATAGCACGATTTGCTCGGGCTTACCGTGCTGAATCAGTTTTCCCGATTCCATAATGGCAATGTTGTTGCCAATTTTAAGTGCTTCGTCGAGATCATGGCTGACAAACAGAATCGTCTTATTGAGCTTTTTCTGCAACTGGATAAGCTCATCTTGCAATTGCGTACGAATCAATGGGTCTAGCGCTGAAAACGGCTCGTCCATTAAGAGAATATCGGTGTCCATGGCGAACGCTCTTGCTAAGCCAACACGCTGCTGCATACCACCAGATAACTCATGCGGATACTTGTGCTCCCAGTCTGAAAGCTCGACCATTTCCAGCTGCTCACGTGCTTTCGCTCGTCGTTCAGCTTTTGGCATTCCTTGCATTTCAAGACCAAATGCAACGTTGTCGAGCACGGTCAGCCATGGCATTAAGGCAAACTTCTGGAATACCATAGATACTCTATGAGTGCGCAGGTGTCTTAACGTTTCTTCATTGCAAGAAGAGAGCTCGACCTGATTATCGCCATCCTTGATTTGCAACGAGCCACGGCTGATTGAGTTCAAGCCATTCACCGCCCTAAGTAGGCTTGATTTACCTGAACCAGATAAGCCCATTAACACGCATATCTCGCCTTCTTTTACACTCATAGTCACATTATCGACGCCCACGACTTGCCCTGTTTGATCGATAATTTCCTGACGTGCTTTTCCTTCATCCAGTAGAGATAAGGCCTTCTGCGGCTGATCACCAAATACAACATCAAGGTTCTGAATCTTAATCGCATCCATGATTACACTTCCTTCTGATTTGGAGATTTACACAAGCGATCTAGGATGATCGCAACCAGCACAATAGCGAGACCGGCTTCAAAGCCCTGAGAAATATTCACTGTATTCAAAGCACGAACAACTGGTTTACCCAGACCATCTGCCCCGACTAGAGCAGCAATCACCACCATAGAAAGCGACAACATAATACATTGGGTGATACCCGCCATAATGCTTGGTAGCGCCGCAGGTAGTTCTACCTTGAATAACAGCTTCATTTTGCTGGCACCAAATGCCTGCCCTGCTTCAATCAACTCTTCTGGTACTTTGGTAATACCCAGATAAGTCAGGCGGATAGGCGCAGCGATCGCAAAAATGATGGTCGAAATTAGCCCAGGAACGATGCCCAAACCAAACAACACCAAAGTAGGTATCAGGTACACAAAAGTAGGAACGGTTTGCATCAAGTCCAATATTGGCCTCAATAAGGTATATAACCACGGACGATGTGCTGCCATTACGCCAACTGGAACGCCAATTAATACGGAAATCGTTGTCGCAGCAAATACTAAGACAAAGGTTTCCAGCATTTCTTGCCAGTAGCCAAGGTTCAGAATCGTTAGAAGTGCACCGATGATAAACAGCACTAAAGGAATGCTGCGATGCAGATACCAAGCAATAGCCGCGGTAAGAAGAATGGGCAACGCCGGTGGCATCCATTTAAAAATATCGACAACAAAAAGAATGATGGTTTCCAGAAAATAAGAAACAGAGTCGAAAAAACCTGCTGCATTCATTGTCAGCCAGTCGACGCCCGTTTCCATCCATTCACCCACAGGGATTTTGTTGTTGGTAATAAAATTCACAATAAAACCTTACGTTGTTAGGTGGGCGAAAACGCCCACCTAGTCACTTTATGCATTTGATTTGACGTAGTTGTTTACAGCTTCAACTGCATCACTACCAGAAAGAGTCTTCACACCCTTAAGCCAAGATTTCACTTGCTCTGGGTTTGCTTGCAGCCACTTTAGAGCCGCTTTTGATGGTTTGACGTTTTGGTTAAGGATCGCTTCCATCAATTCGTTCTCCATCTCTAAGCTAAATTCTAGATTCTGAAGCAGCTGACCCACGTTTTGACATTCATTTAGATAGTTAGATCGTACGTTGGTGTATACATTCGCGCCACCGTAGTTCGGGCCGAAGAAGTCATCACCACCATCAAGGTATTCCATATCGACATTGCTGTTCATTGGGTGTGGTGCCCAACCGAGATACACAATCCACTGGTTGCGACGAGCCGCTCGTGATACCTGCGAAACCATACCCGCCTCACTAGACTCAACGAGGCTGAAATCTTTAAGGCCAAAAGCATCACTATCAATCATTGACTGAATCAGGCGGTTGCCATCATTGCCAGGCTCAATGCCGTAAATGCGATCTTTAAATTTGTCGGCATTTTTTGCTATATCAGCAAAGCTTTTTACGCCTGCATCATAAACATATTTCGGTACGGCTAACGTGTATTTCGCACCTTCAAGATTTGCCCGAACTGTTTCTACTGTTCCTGCTTCACGGTATTTAGCGATATCTCCCTCCATGGTTGGCATCCAGTTGCCAAGGAAGATATCGATATCACCGTTTGCCATTGACGAGTAAGTGACCGGTACAGACAGTAAATCTGTTTTCGTTTTGTAACCCATGCCTTTAAGTAGTTCGCTGGTGACTGCTGTTGTAGCGGTAATATCAGTCCAGCCTACGTCCGCAAATCGAACGGTTTCACACTGGTTGGCATATGCCGCTGTTGCCATCGTACTAAGAGCGATAGTCGACAGCGTTTTTGTCATCATAGACATAATAATTTCCTTGTAATATTTACTGACTTTACGAGATAGACGACACGTCTCTTTTCGGTGTCTTGGTTCTCTGTTTTTCTTCCCAGTCCGGAGCAATCCATACTGGTAATTCTTTCCCTTCAATCAGAGGCTTACTCAATATCAAATCAGCAGCACGTTCCGCGACCATGATGGTCGGTGCGTTGAGGTTGCCATTTGGAATCGTTGGGAAGATAGAAGAGTCCACAACTCGCAGTCCTTCGATACCACGGACTCGACATTGCTCATCCAATACTGACATCGGGTCATCTTCTGCCCCCATCTTGCAACTGCATGATGGATGGTAGGCACTCTCCACGTTTTGTTTCACCCACTCATCAATCGCTTCATCAGTTACGATGGTTTCACTCGGCTGAATTTCATTACCGCGATAGGCATCCATGGCAGGTTGAGAAAGGATTTCACGGGTCAGACGAATACAGTCACGCCAGTCCTGACGGTCTTGCTCCGTTGAAATGTAGTTAAACTCGATTTTTGGTTTGTCACTTGGATTAGCTGAGGTAATAGCGACACTTCCGCGGCTCTGCGGTTTGTTCGGGCCGACATGAACCTGAAAACCATGACCATCAAACGCCGCCTGACCATCGTAGCGCATCGCCGCTGGCAGGAAGTGATATTGAATGTTCGGCCACTTCAGTCCTTTGCGAGAACGGATAAATGCGCATGACTCAAAATGGTTGGTTGCGCCTAAGCCTTTACGGGTCAGGATCCACTCTGCACCGATCATCCCCTTGCTTACGAGACCTAATTTACTGTTGAGCGTAATTGGTTTTTCACAGTGGTACTGGAAGTACACCTCAAGGTGATCTTGAAGGTTCTCACCTACTCCCGGTAAATCATGCTTTACTTCGACACCGGCATTTTTGAGCACTGATTTAGGTCCAATGCCAGACAATTGCAACAGTTGAACTGAGCCGATTGAGCCTGCACTCGATACCACCTCCTTATTGGCATAACTCTTGACGACTTTTCCAGAGCGTTCGAACTCTACGCCAATCGCTTTTTTGCCATCCAGTAACACCTTGTGGGCAACAACACCTTTAATCAGTGTCAGGTTAGAACGTTTCAGTGCACGCCTTAAGTAGGCGTTAGAGGTGGAAGCACGGACACCTTTATCCACCGTCATGTGCATAGCGCCAAAACCTTCCTGCTGATAACCATTGTAATCCGAAGTTTCCGGATAACCCGCTTCTTTACCCGCTTCAATAAAGGCTTGGTACAGTGGATTAAGCTTCATGTCGTTACCATTGCAGGTTCCGACCGGACCGTTTCCTCCACGATACTCATCTTCGCCACCATTCCACGATTCAGCACGTCGGAAATAAGGTAAACAAGACTGGTAGTTCCAACCTCTTGCTCCTTGTTCTTCCCACTCGTCAAAATCACACGCATGTCCACGGACATAAACCATTCCGTTGATCGAAGAGCTGCCACCCAGCACTTTGCCTCGAGGACAATGTAGCTTGCGTCCATCCAAGCCCTCTTCAGCGATGGTCTCAAATTGCCACGCGTACTTTTCTGTATTCATCGGGTAAGACAGTGCGGTCGGCATTTGGATGAAAATACTTTTGTCCGTGCCACCAGCTTCAAGCAGAAGCACTTGATACTCGCCACTTTCAGACAACCGGTCAGCCAGCACACAACCAGCCGAACCTGCACCAACGATGATATAATCGTAGCATTGCTCCATTTTCTATCTCCGTTGCTGCTTAAGCGTAAGGGCTGGCGTAATCGCCAAGTTCAATTAGGACACTCTTTGTCTGAGTGTAATGGCGAAGCGTTTCCGGTCCATTTTCACGGCCGATACCGGAATGCTTATAGCCACCTACCGGCATTTCAGCTGGAGAGTCACCCCAAGTGTTAACCCAGCAAATACCCGCTTGCAATTGGTGAATCACTCGGTGCGCGCGAGACAGGTCTTGTGTAAATACGCCGGCAGCTAAGCCATAAGAGGTATCGTTAGCTCGCTCAATCACATCAGATTCCTCTGAGAATTTCAGAACAGACATAACGGGGCCAAAAATTTCACTTTGAACGTGTGGCATGTCATCGGTGCAATCGGTGAATACCGTCGGAATAACAAAGTTGCCATTCTCCAACCCATTGTCTTTGACTTGATAACCGCCCGTCAGTAGCGTCGCGCCGCTTTGTTTCGCTTCTTCAATAGCCCTTAAGACTTTGCCCAGATGCTCTTTGGAGATCAGGGCACCGATTTGGGTGTCCATATCTATTGGGTTACCCACAATGAGCTTTTCAGTTCGTTCTTTTAACTGACTAACAAACGCATCGTAAATCGCTTCATGAACGTAAACACGTGTGCCATGGGTACACACTTCGCCTTGGGTATAGAAGTTTGCAACCATCGCAGCAGAAACCGCATTGTCTAGCTTGGCATCATCAAAGATCACCATTGGCGATTTGCCGCCGAGCTCCATCGTGACTTGTTTTAGTGTCTTGGCACTATCCGCCATAACCAGTTTGCCTGTGCCCGATTCACCCGTGAATGAGACTTTTGCAATCTCCGGGTGTGCCGTTAGCATTTGTCCGACACGGTGGTCTCCCTGCAAAACGTTAAACACGCCATCTGGTAGACCTGCTTCAGAGAAAATTTCCGCTAGTTTTAAAGCAGTCAGCGGTGTTTCTTCCGACGGTTTAAAGATCATGGCATTACCTGCCGCCAAAGCTGGCGCCGATTTCCACATTGCAATCTGGATTGGGTAATTCCATGCACCAATGCCAGCACAAATGCCGAGTGGCTCACGACGTGTATAGAAAAACTGATTCTCACTCAGCGGTTGCTGCTCACCCTGCATTCCAGGTACTAGACCAGCAAAGTATTCGATAACATCGGCGCCTGTAACGATATCTACTTCAATCGCTTCCTGAAGCGGCTTACCTGTATCAGCTACTTCCAAGGCGGCTAACTCATCATTGCGCTCACGCAAGATTGCAACAGCTTTAAAGAGAATGCGGCTTCGCTCCATTGGAGTCATTGCAGACCAAACTTTAAAGCCTTGCTTGGCTGATTCGATCGCTCGCTCTAAGTCTTGAGGGCTCGCCTGACCAATAGTAGCGAGCGGCTCGCCATTGGCAGGGTTGTAAGTTATAAAGCTTTCACCCGATGTTGCGTTACATGCGCTGCCATCGATGTATAGTGATTTCATATCCATTTGATAGTTCTGACTTTTCGTTATTTTTGAGAATAGAAAATAAGTTGTTTGTCCAGATAATCATTGATGATCAATCTGGCTTTATCGGCATCTATGCCATCTGGGTTCATTGTCCCGCGAAGCCATATCCCATCGATCAAGGCAGCGATACCATGAGCAATAATTTCCGCCTGATCTTTTTCAAACAGCGCTTTCAACTCAATTCTCAAGTGAGAGAGAAGTCGCTTTTCATTGACGCGTTGAAGGCGTTTGAGCTCAGGTTCGTGAACAGAATAGGACCAGAATGCTAGCCATGTTTTGGCCACTTTGTTTTCAGCTTGATAGCCAACAAAGTTGCCATCAATGATGGCGTTAATACGCTGTTGATGA
The DNA here is from genome assembly GCF_000740665.1 of Vibrio sp. B183. Lineage (NCBI taxonomy): Bacteria > Pseudomonadati > Pseudomonadota > Gammaproteobacteria > Vibrionales > Vibrionaceae > Vibrio > Vibrio sp. B183. The sequence goes on from NZ_JPQB01000014.1 coordinate 221,467, forward strand.
GCGTGTTTTGGTAGCTTACTTAAACGCTCAGTCACGGTAGTGGAAAGCTGACGAAGTACCTCTCTCATGGTTTCATGAAGTAAACCCTGTTTTCCGCCAAAGTAGTGATTAACAATGCCCGTCGATACGCCTGCTTCTTTGCTAATTAGCGAAATACTCGCAGCATGCAATCCGACTTTATCGATCACTGCCATGGTGGCTTGAACCAGTTGAGGCTTCCTGATATCTGGCATCCCTACCTTAGGCATTACCGCATTTCCTTTTTTAATTGAACGTTCAATTAAATATAAAATGCCTGAAAATTAATTAGTACTCAAACTATTTTTCACAAAACCGATACATTAAACCTAAATTTTAGAGAATTTTGATTAATAATTCGATCAATCAATTTAGTCAAAACCAATCAATCCACAAAGCAGAAAACACATCCAACCCGCAGAATAGCCCACAATTAAAGTAATAAATATCAATCAGATAAGATACAACCAAATGCTTAAACACTTAAGCACAAGGCTTTATATAAACGCACAAACATCACTCATCCAACGCTATGACTTTTGCTATTCTCCAATTTATTATTTAGAGCACTAAAGATAAGAATTCTTTCGTTCTGTAAAAATCAAGCTGGTGAAATAGGCATCAACTTGAAACTAGTCAATCAACGCTTTATTGACTATTTTAAGAACAGTTTACTCATTACATGGGGCTGAAAAGGTATGAGGTTGTTTTTACTGGCTTTTGTTCCATTTCTTGCACAGGGTACCTTAATCACCGTAAAAGGGACACAAGACGTATGGCCACCTTACTTTCAAGAAGCGCCAGACACAGGAAAAGCACAGCTAATTCTGATTGATATTTTTGAACATTCAGGTTTTCAACTCGACATTAAGCTGCAACCTTGGAATCGAGCCTTGAAGAGCGTGCGAACAATGGAGAACGACGTCATTTTGGGCGCGTGGAGAACAAGAGAAAGAGAGCGCTTTCTTTATTTCAGCCAACCTTACTACTGGAATGAAATAGTGGTACTGAGTCGACATAAAAACCGACTGCAGTATAGCGGTCATAAAAGTTTAACTGGGCTCACCATTGGTGTTCAGAGAGGCTACCGATACAGTGACGATTTTGAACAACTTACCAATTTCAAAAAGTATGAAGTCAGCAGCGCAGAAGAAGGCATCGAAAAGCTGATAAAACAACGCGTTGACGCCATATTAGTCGACAAGAACGTGCTGACCTACACATTAGAAAAGGCTCGGCTAAACCGCGACCTTTTCCATATCAGCACGATTCATTTCAGTTGTATTCCTTTACATGTTGCGACAAGCAAAGAAAATAGCGCAGCCAGAAAGCACATAGATAAAATCAACATCACGCTATCAGAAAGACAGGTGACAAGCCCCTGCACGCAACTGAGTCGTTAACTCTGCACTCACGGCTTAATCTGACACTAAACTTCTCTGAATGTGAGATGGCAGTCGTCCGGAGTTATAGCGCCAATGAATCGCACCTAGTACAGAGACATCATAATACCTTGCGATCCAAGCTTTCCCTTTTACGCTCTGTAGAAATGAGGTCGGTAGCACTTCGACGTATGACCCAGGGTTGTAGTTTACAATCCCGGCCTTTTGGGCAATGGCCATAGACTCGTGAAAACTGTGCATCCCGCCTCCAATTAGATAGCCAACAATCGCCAGCATGTATTGTTTACAAAGTTCAGCATTCCAAGTGTGCAAACCACCAAACGCGCACGCTGCTTGAAGCAATGTACCTGTTGTTCCCGAAATACCTGCCCCAAATAAGAGGTTACGAACATCAACATCATCATAGAAGCTATCCGCGGTAGCATGAGCTTCTCTATTAGGGTCTCGCTCAAACATATCGACACCTCGGTTGCGGCTCTGGGTAACGGTTCCGACAATATCCTGACTCGACGCAGGAACAATTCCCCCTACTGTGCTTGCTGGTGCTGCTGACCCAGATTTTTTACGACGGCCACGATAGCGGCTGTCATCAAACCAAGCTTCTCGAACTTTGTTAGCTAACACCGCGTATTTGACTTCTTCAGGCCCTTTGAGTTTTGGCAGAATTTTACGCCCAACCGCATCATGAATCGCGAGCTTCTGCTCCAGCGTTCCACTATCTAGTGCTAGGATCAGTTTTTCCCAAATGACCGAAGCAGAAATATCTTTGGCTTTTTCCTCACTGATTCTGCCAAACCCCATTCTTCCACCAGTAAAGAAATAATGCCCAATCTGCGCTTTGACCATTTCAGTGACACCCTCAGAATCATTACGTTTATGAGCCTGAAGATACTGCTTAATACCAGTTGAAACCTTATTCACCGCTTCTTCTGTATACTCTGCAACATTCAGCGCCATTACACCAAGCACCGACTGTGCTTCTGCACGGCGTGCCTGACTTATATTCGTGTCATAAGGTTTTAATCGGAATTTTCCCTTACCCGCGTTGAAGCCGGTGTGTTCACCTGTTTTGGCATAAACGACTTTAGAATCTAACGTTACTCCCCACGGTACATAAGATTCCTCTCGACTGCGTGGAAGCCGACCGTCCAGAGTCGTCTTTTTATGTATCCACCTTCGCTATCGAAGTCTCGTACTAAAAATTCATACATGCTTTTTATTACTCCACTCTGGCATATCAATTTACCAATATACGAGTAGACCTTGCCGACTGCCAAATGATTTCAGTCTTAAATCAATGATGAGAGATGCATTCAATAATTGGTTGAATTATTCGTGCTACTTACAGATGCAACTATAGCTATGAGCTTACACCCCCCCTGAAAACCATAATAAAATTATAAAGTTAATAATTATCACTCGGTATTTTGGGTATAGACTCACACCTCCTCTCTTCTTGACATCACTCTGTCAAAACTTCAGCGCAGGCCGATAGGAAACTTGGCAACATTGCATATGGAACTCCATACCCAAAAACAATTGTTGTATAAGGACATAAAATGATAAAACACACTGCGTTGTTCGCAGCTATGTTGGTCGCAGGCTATGTCGCGCCAACTCATGCAGAAACCGCACAAGTTGAAGCGTTGGCACCCCAATCTTGGGTCGTGACTGGATTTGTTTTCAAAAATGATGTATCTGAAAATGACATTCAGAACGTTGAATCAAAATTGAATCACCAAGCTACTGTCTTGAATCATTTAAAAGGTTTTAAAAATTATACTGACCATGCTCTTCTCTATACCCGCTACCAAGCGGCGGGCTACACATTTTTGGTGGGTCCGTTTCCTTCTGATTTTTCTTACATTAAGAGCTTCCAAAAACAAAATGCTAGCCTAGGCCTTATTGAACCGATAAAAGCAGGTGAGGAAGAGCTCGATATTAATGTGGAATCAATCCTATTGTCTCGTTCAGAAACACAACCCGGCGATGCCTATATCAACAGCTTCTGGGAGCACGGAATTACTGGTACTGGTTACACTGCGGCTGTGCTCGACAGTGGCACCGATATTGAGCACCCTGCATTTGTTGATAAAAATGTGTTGGTGATGGGGAGTGAAGGAATTAACGGAGAAGTTTATAACTGGCCAATGAAAAGAGAATGGCTAAAAACAGCAGGCAGTCGACATCTAAGGAGTACGCACGGCACCGCTGTAACTGGCGCAATGGCAGGGAATTCTTCAATCAGCCCCCATGATGGTATCGCCAAAGATGCTGATGTGATTAGTGGCTATGCGGGTTCAGCCTCAGACACCCTCTTACCAGGCGGAGATGGCGAGTTCGCACAAATACTCAGGGAGCTAAAATCCGCTAATCTGACCATGTCGAGTTTATCTTACTTAGTAAACTATGATGCCGTATCACTTAATTACAGCTTTGGTAATGGACGGATACTCACACCTGTAGAACAAAGCTCACTAAACCAGTGGCAAACGTGGTCTTTTTGGGCAAGATACTTCGATGCGGTCAGTTACGAAAATGATTTTCTACTTTCAAAATCTGCCGGTAATGATGGTTCAAAGTACCCCGATGGTAGTAGTGCTGAAGAGCCACAACCTTATTCCATTAGTAAACCCGGAGATAACTATAACGGCTTAACAGTAGCCAACGTAGACACCACTCTAGCAGATGGCCCAACTGAAAAGACCACCGATAGAAGCCAGCACTCAATACGTGCAACAAGTAGCCGCGGGCCAACTACTGATGGTAGGCGTAAACCAGATATCGCCGCTCCCGGTCATGACACTCGAACCGCAGCGCCAGATCCCAACGCATACACTTATGAAGGGCCTTACAAAGACCGATTTGTAGAGGACGAATACAAAGAATATGACGAAGATACAATTACACGACTTGCGACAGGAACAAGTCTCGCATCTCCGCACGTTGCTGGCGCCGCGGTACTTGTAAGACAAGCACTAGAAGAGTCAAACAACCGCCAATACCAAAAATTCTCTCCTTTGGTAAAAGCCGTGCTAATCAACAGCGCCGATAACAACTCACGCAATGTGTTATCTGAAGATCTTCCTCAGTACTGTGATTCTAATGGCAACTGGTGCCCTTCTCGCGGCTGGGGTTACATGGATTTGACTCAAGCATACAGCGAATACGAGAACACCAAACAATTTGAGCTGCGCCCGTGGTCAAGATCGAAGTCGTATCGAGTAGCCAGCAATGACAAGAACTTTAAGGCAACTCTGGTCTGGGAACACAAAAATTTCGATGATGCCAGTAAGTTACTCTCCGTCGATATGACTCTATATAAGGACAATAGCAGATATGAGATACAGTCGGACCACAGCGAAGGGATTCACAATGTCTTACAGGTTCAAACGAAGCGCCGAACAGATCTCTGCATACAAATTGAAGCTAGCGAAAGTGGAACATTCACTCCCTACACAATGTCATTGGCATCAAATACAAGGTTGATACCTGTCCGTTCGTGTAACTAGAGTTCGTAAGTTATTTAAAATAAACAAAATGCCGAGCGTAAAGCTCGGTGTTTTTGATTTGACACTGTACTTAACATTGAACAGAACGCTGGAAGTACAGTTAGATACGGGATATTGGGTGTATCAATTGACTATCGGAATACTTATCCATTCTTTATCAAAAAGTTATGCCGCAACACTTAAATAGAGATATAATTTATCAATAAACATAAAAATTTTAAACTAAAAATCCGTATATAAGCAGTATGTTAATCAACGTTTAAAGTCAAGATATCACGATGCCTTGCATCTAATTGCTCGTCACCGTTTATTAGCCCGGCCGACTTCACCTATTAATTATAACTTGTAATACAAATTATAATTAATAAAAAACAACACTAAACAAAATTTTCATACAAAACACAAATAAGTTAGAATCTCAATTTTAACAAACTCATTTTAATTTGTTCACATACAGCCACATCAACTATAGCCAAGACATCACCTAGCTAAAGCCCTCCATTATAACAAGTTGGTACATTAGGTGTATTTTAAAAGTGCTTTTTAGAAGCTAGTGTCTTTTTCTTAGGGGCGTGTACTTCGCATATTTAAGTGCCTGTCAACACTTCCGAAGTCAACAACCCACTACCCGGAAGTCGGAAATGTGACTCTATAGAAGATTGTAATAACAGCCTTAAATTAACTTGCTTGAACCAATTACGCTCTGCGTTTTGTCTCTATTATGTAACGTGTAAAAGTGTTCCCTGCTAACGTGCTATTACGCCTACCAACCCACGAAGAGTCGAGTTGTCTAAACCTCTCTCAAAATGTAGTATGTCCTAACTATTACTTTTGTTCAGACACTAACTAGGAAAGGTATGCGATTCATACTATATATAGCAACTCTGCTTATATCATTTAACTCATACTCAAATGAGCCCCTCACTTCTTTCACGTCAAACTACCACAACTTTTTCGCGGAATTAGATAAACAGTTTCCAAACAACAAACAAACAAATAAACATGGTGTTTCATGGTCACTCTGTTCCGTCTGGCTACCGTCAAACTCCTCTTGTAAAGACTTTTACCGCCTACCCACACCTAGTCGTTAGGAGCCTATCAAAAAGATACGATAAAGCTATGATAAATAGTATCGTTACAGCTTACCCAAGCGAAAATTCCAGCAGTGGATTGAAACGTTTCGCTCGTGATGTATTGTCGAAACAACCTGATATTATCTTTGTCGATTATGGAGTAAATGATTTTGCTATTGGGGTAGATAAATCTATCAGCAATATCAACGAAATGGTGAAACTAGCGTCGATTCAAAGTGTTCCAATCGTATTAGTTGGGCCTTTTATGGATATTCAAACTTTCGAACAGTACGAAGGTCGTACAATAAGTTTGTTTACAAGAAAATATATGCAGTATGCGCAAGAAAACAACATTATTTTCATAAATAGTTATAAGCTTTATAGGCAATCTTGCTACAAACCAGAAAATCTATATATATGCATGAGTTCACCAGCACACCCTAACGACAGAGGTCATCAGCTCATATCTGATGAAATACTAAGGCAATTCTCAACTATTAACTCTTTATTGCATTCTCCTTTTATTGAAAGCTCTTTCTAACTAGATTCTTCGAGAAGCACCTAACAAATGAAATTGAACACACATTTTTTCAGCCAACTACTTAAACAAGCAAGCAAAAGTGAAAGAAAACGGGCACACCAAAATTTGCACGTAAGTTTCAATGACCCAACTCAAAGACTCTGTATCGCCTTAATAAAGGGCACATACGTTCGCCCTCATCAACATGTAGGCCCCAACAGGTGGGAATTGATACTCGTACTGAAAGGAGCAGTAGGTCTCGTCATTTTTGACGATGACGGAATGATCATTGATAAGGATACATTAACGCCAGGTGACTCAATCTCTGGTTTGGAGTTAAAGCCAAACACTTGGCATACCGTTTATCCGGTTAGCGACGAAGCAATTATTATAGAGATTAAAGAAGGGCCGTATAATCCAGAGACCGCCGCAAACTTCGCAACTTGGGCTCCTATGGAAACTGACTCTTCTGCTAAAGATCTACTTTATTGGGTAGAGAGAGCCAAAGTTGGTGATAGATATTTAAAGAAAGGAGGCTCTAAGCCTGAGTCGTCTTTCCCCCAATAGTTAACCTCCATCGTATATAGTATGTTTAAACATGCCGAACACCAAAGTTCGGCTTTTTATAGAAACGACAACACACCTAGCACTTTGATAACAATCTTCTAGTGCATTCCCAAATTTTATTTAGATCTCAACACTCTAAATAAAACCCACTATAGCAGGACTCAGGTCCACTGGGTGCAAACCAAGGCTCTGCCCTTATTCCTGAGGCAAACTTCGTACCTATTGGTCTAATCTGAACCTTGATGTGTTGTGTTCCATGGCTTTCAGCTGGACAACGTTTATAAAGCACTTGGAGCCAGTGAGAGTCAAGAAATAGGTACACAACGGGTTCGGGGGCATTGATATTGAGCGGTGGAAAGCAATAGCATGGGATTTAAAAATATGTTTAGAAGACAGCAGAACTTAGGCTAATAGTTCAATTCGAAGTCAATAGCTACTTTAACAAATGCTGGCACCACAATGCGCTCCTAGCAAGCAGACAAGCGTTCGCTGTGAAATATTGCTATAACAAAACTAATTAACTATTAGCCAAAACAATTTACTGTCGATAATCGATATAGATAACAACTCTAACGATAAATGTAAATTCACGATGAATAGTATGCATTTAATATCTTTTTTTTCATTGGTAGTTCAATGTAAACGTATGTCAACCTACCTAAAATAAAAACTGTTATTATGTATGAATAAAATACAAACTTTGAATTAAAATTTATTGGATATATCTTTTCGAAAATCAATACAAATAAAATTTGAATAGGAAAGTGAATCAGATAAGTTGAATATGTCAAGTTACCAAGATATTGCAGTATTGACACTCTATTTTTCATAAGTCTTTCAGCTAGATTGAATCTTTCGAAAAGTAATAGAAATGATATGAAAATAATCAGTTCAAGACCAAAGGGTAATCCTGCACGTTCTACGAGTACATTAGCATGAGATACGAAAGCGTATGTAAAACAAAGTACTATTACGCTAATAGTTGCTTTTTTTACCGTGCTTTTATAGAGCAGTTCAAATAGCAAACAACCAAAGAAAAACATGAATGTGCTTTTTTTGATAACTAGTAGTGAAAAGTTTGGTATATTGAATTTAGATGTTAAAATCATGAAGATGACTATTGAAGCATAGATAAAAATCTGTTTACACTTTCTAAAGTAAAATAAAAATGTAAAGAACATACCATACAATAGTACTTCATTAGATACAGACCAAATCGGTGCGTTGAAAGAGTGCCCATCTTCTAGCCCCCAATGCGAGGCAAAAAATAAATTTAAAAAGAAATGTTTAACATCATTATATGGGTAAATAAAATAATTATAATCTGTAAATTCATTTAGCAAGATAATAAGAAACAAAACAGCTAACAAAGTTATAATATGCAACGGATACAATCGCGCAAACCGTTTTATAAAGTAATCATAAACAGTTATTTCATTATTTTTTATTTTATCTCCATATATAAGCAAAAATCACTCCACTAATCACAAAAAAACTTGGTACAGCCAAGGCTGCATATCCGAACCCTGCAAAGAAGTCTGGTCGAATACTATCACTCCACTCAAATCCATAGTGTATCGAAAAATGCACGTAATGCCCTGAAAAAACGACAAAAGCAGCATAAAAACGAAGAAGATCTAAAAGATAAAAATTTTTGTTTTTCATGTAAGTTTGTTACCAAATTCTAGGAAAAATGCAGCAAAATGATACATTTAAGGAAATAAGATTAGAATTGATTATATCTTACATAACCAAAACATAAACTCTAAAAAACCGACTTAGATTCACGCCGGAGTTTACAATTTACATAGCGACATTACAATCCAGTATTTATTTTCTTTAAAAAATTACTAATGCATCAAGCCTAGGCAGATAAACCTCTTCGTTATTTGTGACTGTTTTATATCAATTTCTCAAATCACAAATTAGGCTAATCCAACAAAGCATTAATCGATATTTGAAATTATGCATTCTCAGAGCAAGTTTCAAAGCCTATACTAAAACTTCGACATATCGTTGAGCAACAAGAATAGTCTAGACGGTGCTAGTCTTGGCCCTACGAGGCACCCTCGCTCATCTCGATATAAGTATTTACAGTCAAAAAAGAGCCGCGAAATGCGGCTCTTAATATCTCGAATTTTCCGAAGTGTTGAATTACTTCTCTTTACCGAAAACGTTGTTCTCTTGCTCTTGTACGCGGATGAAAGTCGTACGCTTAGTTAGCTCTTTAAGCTTTGCTGCACCTACGTATGTACAGGTTGAACGCACGCCACCAAGGATGTCTGAGATAGTACCGTGAACACTGCCACGGAATGGCAATAGTACGGTTTTTCCTTCAGCTGCGCGGTACTTTGCTACACCACCTGAATGCTTGTCCATAGCAGACTGAGAAGACATGCCGTAGAACTTCATGAATGTCTCGCCATCTTTTTCGATAATTTCACCGCCTGACTCTTCATGACCAGCTAGCATACCGCCAAGCATAACGAAATCCGCACCGCCACCAAACGCTTTAGCAACATCGCCAGCACAAGAACAGCCACCGTCACCGATAATCATACCGCCTAAGCCGTGCGCAGCGTCGCCACATTCAATAATTGCTGAAAGCTGCGGATAACCTACGCCAGTTTTAACGCGAGTAGTACATACAGAACCTGGGCCGATACCTACTTTAACGATGTCTGCGCCAGCGAGGATAAGTTCTTCACACATGTCGCCAGTTACAACGTTACCTGCAGAAATTACCTTGTCAGGGAATGCAGCACGTACTTTTTCTACGTACTCGACTAAGTGCTCTGAGTAACCGTTGGCGATATCAATACAGATAAAGATAAGGTCATCACTCAGGTCCATGATGTCCTTTGTTTTTTGGAAATCAGCTTCTGAGGTGCCCGTTGAAACAAACACATTGTTCAGTGTGCTCTTGTCTGCTGATTTTACGAATTCAGCCCATTGCTCTACTGTGTAATGTTTATGGATAGCCGTCATTACACCATGTTCAGCTAGCGCTTTCGCCATTGCGAAACTACCTACAGAATCCATGTTTGCTGCAATCACTGGGGTACCAGACCATTGACGACCGCTATGCTTAAATGTAAACTCGCGGGTTAATTCAACTTGAGAACGACTTTTAAGAGTAGAACGCTTCGGGCGAAATAGTACATCTTTAAAGCCTAACTTAAGTTCTTGTTCGATACGCATGATAAATTTTCCTGTAAGCAAATTTACGTGTCGTGCGTTTTCGGTAAACGTTGGCAGACGCTTTACTGAGTTTCGGACACAAAAAAACCGGAGCGTTGGCAGACGCTCCGGTTTACAGCATTATAGGTCGTGATTTATTTCTCGCAAGACTGATAATTGCATTTTTTTTGTGATACCATTTTGAAATCTTGCAAACCTAATTCCCCACCATACGTACCAAACCTCAAACAGTTCATAGTAAACAAAGACTTAACCACAATAGCCTCGCTTATCAAAACCAGAAAGCAATCGTTTACCGAAACCGTTAACGTCGTTAATTTTTGTAAAACGTCTCTTAAAGGCATCTTAATATCTATTTTCCGTTAACCAAATGACGAATATGAGGAAGCAAATCACTTGCACAAAGTCCACGTTCGCCGTTTTTTTCAGCATCCATGTCAGCTGCCAGACTATGAACCATAACCCCTTTCACTGCCGAACTGGTTAAGCTTTCACCTTGAGCTAACAAACCAAGGATGACACCAGTGAGCACATCTCCCATTCCTCCGGTCGCCATTCCCGGATTTCCAGCATTGCAAACATACGTTTGTTGACCATCGCAGATTAGCGTACCTGCTCCTTTTAGCACGGTTACACCATCGAATTTCTGCTGCAATCTTTTTACTGCGAGGAATCGTTCAGATTCAATTTCACTGACTGAACAGTTAAGTAGCCTCGCAGCTTCCCCCGGATGAGGCGTTAAAATTCGCTGCGCATCTTTGTGGACATGGTTGGCGAGTAGATTCAGTGCGTCAGCATCATACACCTTGGGGAGTTGTTGTTGAGATACCGAATGAAACATCTTCTGCACGCTAGAATCAGTGCCAAGACCGGGACCAATAGCGATGCAATCGCACCAGTGTGCTAGCCTTTGTTTATTCACTAAACCCTCTTCCCATGACGACGCCATCACTTCGGGGCATACTACTAGAGACGCCAGCGTATTTTCTGGATGTGTGAGCAATGCTGTAAGACCGGAACCACTCCTCAAGCATGCTTGAGCGGAAAGCAAAGCTGCACCGCCCATTCCTCTATTACCGCCAATGATTACGACTTTACCGTGTATGCCTTTATGTGAGGTTTTTAAACGCGGTACAAAAGGCTCACAATCGGATAAATTATTGAGAAGCAAAGCAGAAGGAGTATTTTGCTGATCAAAGATGTCTTCTACGCCTAACCCGTTGAAGTGAATGACTCCGGTATAGTCGCGAGCTTGTCCAGTAAACAAGCCTTGTTTAAGCCCAATGAACGACACCGTGTGGTCGGCTTTTACGCACGCCCCCAATACCTGACCACTATTACCTGATAAACCAGAGGGTAGATCAACGGCGACAATTGGTGCGTTAACCCGATTTAACCTGTTAATGAGGTGGACTCCATCCGGTCTGACGGAACCACTCAACCCAATTCCGAAAAGTGCATCGACAATGCAGTCATAATCGAGATCAGACGATAAGTCCGGTTCATTAGTATCGTCACCAGCAGCACAATAATCTTGATAAGCCGTTAAGGCATCACCTTTTAATTTTGTTTCCTCAACGACCTGCCAAAGCGTTACTTGCAGTCCAGCTTCCAGCGCGAGCTTGCCGATAACATAGCCATCTCCCCCATTATTCCCACCACCACATACAATCAATACTTTTTGGCATTCCGGATACTGATTCATCATGACATCAAATACCGCCTGACCAGCACGAGTCATCAGTTCATACATGGGGAGCGATTTGGCTCTCGCCGCATCAACCTCACCATTTTTGACTTGTTCTGCTGTGTAAAGAGGGATTGGTGAAGACATTGATTCTCCTAAGATAAAAATAAAGCCAGATAATTTCTGGCTTTATTGCTGAAGATTGGCGTCGAACTATTTGTGCTGATTGATTGATACCAATGCTTCCGCAGTAGCATCCTGAATCGATAAAAACAGTGAACGAATTTCGCCTGTCGGCGTTCTCATTGGATTAAGTGTAATATTTTGGTACATGAATTCCGCCTGCTGGGTCACAGGTCGTACGTTTCTACATTTAAAAAGATAGGGGCGTTGTTGCCACGTAATAAAGCTTCGACAACCTAGGTCATACACAGGTTTGGTCTTCAGTTTAAACCAATCTTCTGGGATCTCCGGAAACAGTTCAAATAGCGACTTATCTATCGCATCGTGAGCCTGAACGCCACTATGGTGAGTCATAAAACCATTCCAGACCTGAACCTTGTATTCACGATCCACAACGATCAATCCTAGGTCAACATTTTGCACCATATCCACCATCCAGTGGAATTGCTCAAACTCTGCAGGAAGATTTATCATTAAAAGTCCTCCATCAAATAAGACAACTTGTTGTCGAGCAAAGGAAGGGACTCATCAACAAACATAAACAATAAATCGCATCGGATTGAAGTGCCATCGATGTTGTAGCTGACCTCAAATGTCATAGTCTTTTTAAACGACCCCGTTGTGGACTGAATCACTGAATCAATTGAAATATGCTGGCCTAAGAGCACGGGGGAGCTTTGGAAAAAACGGACTTCCGCTTGCTTACCTAAACCATTCAAAAATGAACCGACAAGAATATTTGAGACATCCATTAGAAGTTCCAGTTCTTCCAGCTCCTCACTGTCTGCCGGAACCTTCATAAGCTTCTTAAGGTCGCAAACACTTGAATCACTCAACAACACTAAAGCTTCACCAGCAATACCTTCACCACTAAACCCCTGACACACCCCTGAGACCTGATCATTTTCCGCTAAGTCACGCAGTGCCATGTGAAGCTCACTCACTTCAAAGATATTGACGTTCGGCAAGGGCAGATGAACAAATACATCAAAATGGCGAGCCAGAGCGTCGGCCGCACGGCCGATGGAAACGTTCGCCACCTCCATATAAATATCGCGTCTGCGAAGTATGGGTAAATCGACAGTTACGGGCGTCACTATTTGTGGTTGGCTTGGTTTTTCAACCAATTCTTTCAGCACAGCGTTCAGAGCATCTTTATCAATCGGCTTTTGGATAAACGCTTTTGCACCGAGCGTCATCACTCGCTCTTTCGCTTTGGGTTGGATGTCACCAGACACTACGACAACTTGGATATCGATACCACGCGTGCCTATTTCTTCGAGGGTTCCAAAACCATCCAATTCTGGCATGGTTAAATCAAGGAACATTAATTTGAAATCATTTTGCTCTAACTGCTCTAAGGCATCCAAACCATGAACAGCAAAAGTAATATCTGCATTCAATGAAGCAGGTAATGAACGCGCCATTTGCTTTCGAGCTAACGCGGAGTCGTCACAAATAAGGACAGGAAAAGACATGCATATACCTACTGCTATTCGTGTTGCTAATAATTTCAGTGTAACAGATAGTTAGCTCATCAGGCATGAATCTAAAGAGATTAAACGTATCTATTTTGAGAACTCCGAGCAGACACACTAATGCTGCCAAAAGACGCTGAACCTACTACCAACAAGTTAAACAAAACAACAACCAATAAAGCCTGAAATTATTCTTCTCCACTAGCTTTCAACTGAAACGAATCTTCATCAAAACCTTCATCTTTGTACTTAGAAGCAATCTCTTTGAAGGTACTTTCTATACTAAGAAAAACATCGACAATCACTGGTTCAAAATGCGTTCCAGAGCCCTCTGCAATAATTTCTACAGCCTTATCATGAGGAAATGCGGGCTTATAAACACGCTCAGAAATCAATGCATCATATACATCCGCCAGCGCCATCAACCTCGCACTCAATGGGATATTTAACCCAGAAATACCTTCCGGATAACCGCTGCCATCCCATTTTTCCTGATGGCTATATGCGATTTCTTTGGCGATAGTTAGAAAGTCACATTTGAAATCGATTGAGTCTTCAACGGTCATTAATACGGCCCTACCTAGCGTTGTGTGGTACTTCATTAAATCAAATTCTTCATCAGTCAATCGAGCTGGCTTGAGCAATACGCTGTCAGGGATACCTACTTTGCCAATATCATGAAGTGGTGCCGACTTGTACAATAAGTCAATCGCTTCCGGCGTTAAAGACTCTGTGTAATGACCAGTCCGTACTAACTCTTCCGCCAACGCTCTAACGTAGTGTTGTGTACGTCGAATATGATTTCCTGTTTCGTTATCACGCGTTTCGGCCAACGATGCCATTGCACCAATCGTCGCATCTTGAAGCATTTCTAGCTCTCGAGTTCGCTTTCTAACTCGCTCTTCAAGCTCTTCATTTTGTTCTGCCAGGGCATCCATAGCTCCTCTCAGTCTCAAATGAGTATTGATACGAGAGATAAGAATCGGTGGACTGATAGGCTTGAGAATGTAGTCAACGGCTCCGGCATCAAAGCCACGTTGTTCATCCTCTATTTGAGACTTAGCCGTCAAAAAAATCACCGGAATATCATGGGTTTCTGGATCCGAAGTTAATCGTTCACAGACTTCATAGCCGTCCATTTCAGGCATCATGACATCGAGCAGAACAATATCAGGTTTCTTCTGCTTGCAAATATTGATTGCTTGAACGCCCCCCGTCGCGACCAATACGCGATGGTGAGGTTTAAGTAAGCCACTGAGTAACACTCGGTTCTCAGCATTATCATCCACAACTAAGACGCTGGTTAGGTGGTCATCCATGGTTTCCCCCAAACACTTTATCCATGTCCAACGGATAAATGCTGGCTGCTTTTCTCAGGGCGACACTGGCAGACAAAAAATCACAATCGTGAATGCACTTGCAACAAGTATCGAACTCTTCCGACCCTAGTAAAGTATTGAGGTACAAATAATGCTCGTCAAGGTAATCGATAGCGCGAGCGTCAAGCTCCTGAAGAAGCAAGTCTAATTGATGGATAACTTTTACACTGTCATTGTCGAGCTTGTCCTTGGTATTCAATGGCTGTGGGCGATTGAGTGCACCACAAATAGCATTGAAAAACGGCATGAGATAATCGGACATTTCACTCTTGAGTTGATCCAGTGACTCCGTGCGTTCACCTCGACCTAGCTCTTGCTCTAACCTTGACGCAATGTCGGACAAACGAATTGCCC
The DNA here is from genome assembly GCF_000740665.1 of Vibrio sp. B183. Classification (NCBI taxonomy): domain Bacteria; kingdom Pseudomonadati; phylum Pseudomonadota; class Gammaproteobacteria; order Vibrionales; family Vibrionaceae; genus Vibrio; species Vibrio sp. B183. The sequence goes on from NZ_JPQB01000014.1 coordinate 236,842, forward strand.
CAAGATTGGCGGCAGTACCTTTAAGCGTATGGGTGATCAATGTTGCGTATTCAAAGTCTCCTTTGTCTAAAGCGACATCAAGCCGATTATCATAATCGTACTCTTTGTCTACTAGCTGTGACAGTAAACGATGATAGAGCACTTCATTACTGGCAACCCGCAATAACCCATTTTTAGTATCAAGTGAATCTATCTCTTGGAGGCTTGAAGCGACCGATTTAGCGCCTTCTTCAACCAATGTTGTCTCCGTTCGCTCCGTACTTTCAATACTGATTGGAGTAAAATTTTGCGTGAAGTCATTTTGGCAACAACGCTTGATAGTAGAAAACAGGTGTTCAGGATCGATGGGTTTAGATACATGATCATTCATGCCTATATTCAAGCAGCGCTCTCGCTCTTCAACCATTGCATGGGCAGTCATCGCGATCAGTGGGATATCATCATAACGAGCATCACTGCGAATGCGCGTGCTGGCTTCATAACCATCCATCACTGGCATTTGCAGATCCATAAAGATGATTTCAAACATCTCTGAAGTGCCAATCCTTTTTTCCAGAGTCTCTATCGCTTGGGCACCGTTATTTGCGACGGTAACCGTAATACCCTTCTCTTCCATTAGCTCAACAGCGATTTGCTGATTGATCTCATTATCTTCAACGAGCAACACTCTAAGCCCGTCCAGCTCTTTATCTCGTTTATGTCTACGTGATTGCACACCAGGCGTTGAGTGGTTGTTGGTTGGCCCAAACAAATCCATAATCAAGTCAAACAGGTAAGATTGCCCAACTGGTTTTGAGAGAAAGCCCGCGATGTCCAGTTCTTCTACTTCGCTTGAAATATCGTCTTTATCATAGGCTGTCACGATCACGATTTTTGGCTGATGCTCGCTGATGACTTGCTGACGAATTTGTTGGCTGGCCTCAATGCCACTCATAGTGGGCATCTTCCAGTCCATAAAGACCAGATCGTATGGCTGCCCTGCATCAGACGCTTTCTTAAGCTCTTCCAATGCACGCTCACCACTACTGACAAACGTCGGCTTGCACAGGAAGATGTCGAGCAAGTCTTCCATAATTAAGAGCGCGTGTTCATTGTCATCAACAACCAACGCATGAACATGATTGAGCAAATCCGGAACAACGACTGGCGTGTAGCCACTATCCATCACTGCGCCAACCAAGATGTTGAAGCGAAAAGTACTACCCACATTGAGTTCGCTATCTACGGAAATCTCGCCGCCCATCAATTCGACTAATCGACGACAGATCGATAATCCGAGCCCCGTACCACCGTATTTTCGTGTTGTACTTCCATCCGCTTGCGTGAATGCATTGAACAACTTACTCGACTGTTCTTCACTCATACCAATGCCGGTGTCTTTAACCGAAAAACCTAACTCGATTTTGTCGTCTAGCGATCGGCTCACTTTGACTGAAACCGAGATTTCGCCCTGCTCAGTAAACTTCACGGCATTGTTCACTAGGTTGATAATGATTTGCCCCAACCTTAGTGGATCGCCATACAGGGTTTTAGGCACATCTCTTGGTATGTCAAACAGTAGCTCCAGCCCCTTCTCAAATGCCTTTTGTCCGGTCACCATGGAGACATTATGGAGAACGTCATCAAGGTAAAACTCAATCTCTTCAATGGAGAGTTTACCGGCCTCAATTTTGCTGAAATCAAGAATGTCATTAATGATTCCCAGCAATAGAGAAGCTGAGTTGTGGATTTTAGAGATGTAGTCGTGCTGCTTGGGCGTTAAATCGGTCTTTAATGCCAGATGTGACATACCAATAATGGCGTTCATCGGTGTGCGAATTTCATGGCTCATGTTGGCAAGAAACATAGACTTAATCTCAACCGCTTCTTCTGCTTTTGCTCGAGCTTCGTTGAGTTCATCTTCGACCTGCTTTCTTGATGTGACGTCTCGAAGAAACATAGCAATCCGACACTCGTCATCGAAGAGAAACACTGTCATACCAAGATCTATTGGAATCGGTTTATCTTCACGAGTGTAAGTCTGCACCTCAAAGAAAGCCCCGCTGACCTTGTCTTGGTCTTCAATCGTGATGTCTTGAGAAAGTAGCTCAGATAGCTCCAATGGAAGCTCTGCTCTTAATAGGTCAAACAAGTTCTGACCTGTCGCCTCTTCAACACTATAACCGTATGTTTCTATCGCCGTTTTATTCCACAAGACTATCTTTTTATGTGTATCTAAAATGGCAACGCTAGAAGGTGCACCTTCAATGATAGTACGTGATAACGCTTCGCTAGCTTGCAGGTCCCTTGTCCGACGCTCAATCTCCTCCTCTAAACCTTCTTGATGAATCGCCAGCTCTCGGTTCTTAATTTGTAACTCATGCATAAGATCATCGCGTGTTTTCTCAGACAGCACATTTTTAATATTGAGGAAATCATTCTCGCTGAGCTGCTTGTTTGCATTTAACGTCCAGACAAGCTCATATTCTGACTGAGAAATTGACAGTAAAGGGATCGAAACACGTGGCAGGCACTCGCTACCCTCAGCGGACGACCACAAGGTCTGTATGCCGTTGTCGTGTATTTTCACTTTGAGCTCAATGGAGTCCAGTACAGAAAACAACTGAAACAGTATTTCACCACAGAGAAACACCATTTGGTCGCGGTAATGCCTGTCGTAGCCCATGATATCGAGTACTGAGATCAGCTTTCTCCGTAACGCGATGCGAGACTCGTCATCATTCGTAAAACGGAACGCGTGCGGGCTATTCATCTGTATACCTCACAGCAATCGCCGTCGCATCATCATAAGGCTTACTGAACGACTCAATGAACTTTGACGATAGATACTCGACCGTTTCATTACTAGCATTGGATAAGAGTTCAGAGTTGATATTTTCTTTGACTCCATCGGTTGTGAACATGAACACATCACCGTCGGCGAAGGCAAATTGGAAGGGATGAAGCGTAGGCAATAGCTCACCGACTATGCCCGGTTGAGCAGGGAACGAACGTTTTTCGTTGGCAATCTGGCGAACCAGCGTGTTGCCTATTCCAACACCAAAAGCTGACTTTTTAGCAGCGTCAAAGAAAACAATTGTGATTGCTGCACCTATTGAACCAAGAAACGATCTGTGAATCTCAGTAATAAGCCATTCCACATCTTCACATCCATGCCCTTCAAGGAAACCTTCTATGCCGCGTGCTAACTTCGCTGCTTTGCTTCCATGCCCGAGAGCATCAATGATGACGACAAGTAAATCATCGCTGAATTCCTGTATAAAAAAACCATCTCCAGTTTCTATTTCCCCGAAATACGGCACAGTTCGAGAGCTGTAAGCAAATCCCATCCTACTCTCTCCATTTCACTACTTGAATTCGGGTTCCTTTCCCAACGGCAGTTTCTATATCAAACTCATCCACCATTCTCTTTACGCCTGGTAAACCAAGACCTAGCGAGCGGCCAGTCGAATAGTTTTCTTCAAGTGCTTTAGCAATATCCTCAATCCCTGGACCGTTATCCTGTGCAATCACTTTGATGCCGAGTTCATCTTCGCCTTCTAACTTCCAAACAGATATCACCCCAGACTGCGCATATCGAATTATGTTAGTCCCCAGTTCAGAGACGACTGTGGAAACCTCGCTGACAGAAGGCGTACTAAACCCAAATTGTTTTGCCAATGTATAGACTGCAATTACCGAGCTCATCACATCGGATTCCGAACGCACCTCATAAGTTTCGATAATATCTTCAACTATATTAAAAGCCGTCATTTCCTAGCGCTCCAAAACTGCTAAACCATCATCAATATTGTTTACACAATTCAATTGCTCTGTTTTATATGAAATATTGACCAACGCCATCGCAATACCCGGTCGTATTCCAACGAACAGACAGATACGTCCCATCACCTCAACAGCACTGACAATCTCCATCAACGAATCCATGTCTTGCCTGTCGAGCGTTTTTACACCGGACAGATCAATCAAAACACCTTTCACCGTACTCGACATAACGATCGTATCAAGCAGCTCTTGTCGAAATTCATCCAATACCTTTTTACTCAGGTCCACTTGAATGGTGGCAATTAGCGCGTGCTTCAATCGGTTTATCGAAATCGACTTATGCATAGTTAGGCCTGTTAATTACTCATCTGAGAACTTCTTCAGACCTTCGACATTGAGGCCCACTATTTTGAATGCATTTTCAAGTGCATCACGCAAGGTAGCATTCGTTTTGACTTCGCCGACATTAATGCCTAGTTGAACCATGGTTTGCGCAATTGAAGGAGACACTCCTGACACAAGACAATCACACCCCATTAACTTGGTCGCCTTGGTGATTTTAATGAAGTGATTCGCCACTGCTGTATCAACGACAGCGACACCGGAAATATCCATGATGAATATCTTGGCTCTGTGTTCGGAAATCTTATTGAGCACAGCCGTCATGATGTCCTGAGCTCGTTTGGAATCGATAATACCGACAATAGGTAACATCAGAATATCGCGCCATATCATGGTAACAGGCGTCGACATGGCGAGGAGTGCTTCACTTTGTTCAGCAATGCGTTTATTGATCAGCCGAGAATAAGTATCGACTACAATCGTGGTATCTAGGTGAAGCAGCTTAGTAAAGGCAGTCACTAGCGAGCTGTATTCATCACTGTATAGGCTGCCGTCATACATACGTTTAGTAAAAATCACCATCGAGATATTCATGCCTGCGAAATACGTCGGCAGAGGCAACCCGACTCTCGCATGCACTTCACCTACATCACGGCGCTGCTTGACATAAACATCGTCCACTTTAGCTTCAAAAAATGCGGTCCAATAATGCACCTGTGAATCTTGCACGCGCTTGAGCTTTTTCTCATCGCCAAAAAACTGTACGTATTCGGGCTGTTTATCAAGCCAGTCGTAGAAATGGCGTACATAATCGTCCAACTTGGGCACCATCATGCTGCCAAATTTTCTAATCAATGCTAGATCGGCCTCATTGAGATCATGAAGTTTGAGTAAACTTTGTGCGCTGGTATAACTTCCTGCCGAAGAGCTAAGCGACATTCCCGCCTCCTTGCGTTTAAGTACTTTTGTTCGAGAATGAGCCAAAACCACTAACCCAACCTATTAGTATTAGGGTAGTCAATAAAAACAACTTGTGAGCTACAAGTTGAATAAGAACATAAATTAATAACAAATCGGTCAATAAATGATTGAGTAATTCTCTCAAGTTTTAAAAATTGTACTTATACTGATCGAGAAGTAACGAGCCATTATCATTATCTTGTCGATGCGAGGTTAACTCGATGCGCGTAAATGAACCAGTGACCCAGAGAGAAGTCACCTACCCGCCGGAATACAATTTGTTGTCCGTCACCAAGACCAGCAGCCATATCACCTATGCCAGTAAAGAATTCTGTGATGTAGCTGGATATACCTTGGATGAACTTGTTGGACAACCACACAATATCGTTCGCCACCCTGACATGCCTCCTGAGGCATTCAAGGACATGTGGGATTTTCTCAAGTCAGGAAAATCTTGGATGGGAGTGGTTAAGAACCGTTGTAAAAATGGCGATCATTACTGGGTTGATGCGTTCGCCTCTCCCATCAAAGAAAATGGCAAAATCGTCGAATATCAGTCAGTACGTCTTAGCCCGAACCGTCAGCATGTTAAGAATGCAGAAAAGATCTACGCTCAGTTAAAAGCAGGAGCAACACCCTTTCAGCTAAAAATGCCGCGCACCCGCCTATGGCAACGCCTAGGCGGAGCCTTTTTAGGCTCTGCGATTATTTCGTCAATCATTGGGGCATTTGCACCCGGTGCTGCTGTTTGGGCATTATTTTTATTGGCCACCTTGTCTGGCTATGTTCTCACTCGGCGCTTAGAAGATTTATCAGAACAAGCGCGTAAAGTGTTTGATAACCCATTGATGGAGCTGGTTTATAATCAGAGAGTCGATGATATTTCTGAGATTTCGCTAGCTTTGAAAATGCGCCAATCGGAGATAAACGCTGTTGTCGGCCGGATTCAGGACTCCAATGAGCAAATCGCAACCGCAGCTCAGTCTTCTGCCAATAATTGTGAGACCACAGCAGAGAACCTTGTAGGACAAACGTCTGAAACTGAACAAGTAGCGGCTGCAATCAATGAAATGCACTCAACCGCAAACGAAATTGCGCAAAATGCTCAGAGCGCCTCGGATGCGACTGAACGAGCTAACTCAGCCGTTGTGGAAGGCAAATCCTCAGTTGAACAAACAGTTTCATCCATGAACGAGCTTTCTCAGCAATTAGGTGTCGCTTCGGATGTTGTTCAGCAATTGTCAGAACATGGCCGAACCATAGGTGAAGTACTGGTGGTCATTCAAGGCGTAGCGGAGCAAACAAATCTGCTGGCACTGAATGCGGCGATAGAAGCAGCACGGGCCGGTGACCAAGGGCGAGGCTTTGCGGTAGTGGCTGACGAAGTTCGCAAGCTGGCTCAGCGAAGTCACGAATCAACAGAAGAAATTCAGAACATTATTAATCTCATTCAAACCAGCACCGATAAAGCGGTTCAAGCCATGGAAGAAGGAAACAAGTTGTCTGACATCTGTGTTGACTGCGCAAATACATCTGGTGATAAGCTGGACGCACTATTTGGCCAAGTCACAGATATTTCAGATAGAAATAGTCAAATAGCTACAGCGATTGAAGAAATGGCCAGGGTAACCGAAGACATGAACTCAAGCGTTCAATCTATCAGTGAAGTATGCTCCGCCACCAACATCCTAGCGAGTGACACACGTGATGAATGCGAAGGATTAGTCAACAACCTAGACTCGCAAGGTAAGCTGGTCAATCAATTCAGGAAGCTCTAAAAGCAAAAAGCCTTCCAATCGGAAGGCTTTTTTAGCACTGCAACGATATATTCGTTTACTTCGCCATGCGAACCAGTGACTTACCAATTAACCATTCTAGCTCTTTGGCACTGTCTGCACCGAATTGCGCTTCAGTCGTTTTGTAAAGACGCTCAATCCCATTCATTGCAAACTCGTGCGTACTTTGAGATGTCACAATATGGTGGAATAGCAGACGTAGAATCGCTAGGAATTCAGCGTTGTCTAACGCTTTTACCCAGCTGTCTGAGAAATCTTGCAGACTGTTGTCAAAATTCAGATGTTCTACAAACATCTTAAAGATTCGACCATCTAACGCTGCCGTGAAATCTGTCTTTTTTGGAAAGTGGTGGCTGATACCTGTTCGCGATACACCTGTCTGTTGACTTAGGGTTGTGTATGACATCTTGTCATAACCCAGACGCAAAAGTTGATCCACTACTGCGTCCATAATCTTCTGAATCGTGATTTCAGTATCTTCTTTACTACGCTTTGGCATGTTCAGGCTCTTCTCTCTGTAAATCCATCTAACTCAAACGAGTCAATAATGACGCCTATTAGATATCTTACATGACACCTGCTTTGGCCTCAGAGGATCCCTATGGGAACCTAATGAAACCATCGTACCATATAATACGAACGGCGTCTTAGATGGAGCACACAATGTCGTGTAAGATAACTTTTCATAAATCACAACATCAGCTCGATTTATGAAAGCAATAAGCATTATCTTTCATTTATATAATTTGGCTCACGATAATCATACAAATCGAACTTGCTTACAACTAACTGCACACCATCCTGACTCGATAATGACATGATATTTCGCAACAACATGACTAACGTCACATTATTTGACAGGTTTATCAATTCTCACCTATTTGTTTAACGCTCTTATAACATAGCATCTTGTTCAGAGCCCATTTTGGGAGCTGATGTATTTTTATGGATCACCTTCAAATAACCCGATAAAATATCCATAATTTTTGTAAGAGGATTGTCGTAATGAGCACAGAACGAGAACAAGCTGACGTATGTGAAGCATGTGGTTGCGCTGGCGAAATGGGCTTTATTATCAAAGAAGGGGACGATGTCGCAGAAGTGACGATTTTTGCCCAAGGTAAAGCCCTTCTCGAAGCGGAGCTGAATAAGTACATCGATTTAGCAAAACAGGTCTGCGAAGGCGTAGAGTATGAAATGTCTTCTATTGAAGAAGACTCGAGTGAACTAACAGCTCGATTCAAATTCGAAGTCAGCGCGGAAAAACTGATTTTTGAACTAAAGACTCGCTCCCTAGCTCGCTAAGCTAATAAAAAGCGGACATTCAGTCCGCTTTTTTGTTCACTCCATCATCTCTTTATTGACCCTAACCAAACTCCTCATTAATACTTAGAACAAATCATTGTCTGGATTGTCCTATGAAGCACTGGCTTCTGCCTTCTCTCGTAGTATTACTGTCTGCACCTGCTCTCAGTGAGCCGATTGATCATTATCGTATTCTCAATCATCTGGATAACTACGGGAATCTAGACCTGCGTAATAAACCTTATAAAGAGCTGCCATCGGGTTTGGTTGTAAAAGGTAACCTTAATATTGCCAAAACCAGCATTAAAGAGATTCCTCAAGGAGTGGATATTCAAGGCAGTCTAGACGCTTCAAACAGTCAGCTAAAAAAGATAGCAAAAGGCGTCAATATTAAAGGCTATGCCAACTTACTTGCGTCACAAATCGTTCGATGGCCAGCAGGGATCAAAGTCGGTGGATACGTAAACCTAACAGATACCCCCTTAACCAAACTCCCTCCTCGCTTTAAAGTGAAAGGAGACTTAAGTGTGATTAGAACACCACTGGAATCGTTACCGGAGGGTTTAACAGTTGAGGGAGATCTCTATATTGGCGGGTCAAAAATTACTGAGTTTCCGGACAAGATGACAGTCAAAGGCAACATATTCTTAGGTGGAAACCGAATAACCAAGTGGCCTTCTCAACTCGACCTCGGTGGTGCAGTAGCACCTTAACCAATAGTAAAAAGGACGCTAATCGCGTCCTTTCTAATCTATTTAACTTTGGTTTTTAACCGGATTGGCGTAGCTTGCGACCAAATAAGACTGAGCGCCTTCCGGAAGCTGGTTCAGTTTGCCTGCCAAAACGTCTTTAACCTGCTGTTCGACTTGCTCATCACCTGCCGCCAATTCATTAATTGGGAACAGCTTGTAGTTATCGTGTATCTGACGATCAATTTCTTCTGCCAGAGCTTCCGGTGATTCGAACTCATCACCAATCACGTCACCAAATGCGACATGGATACGGCCTTTGTCGCCTACGATTCCCTGAATAATACTTTCAATATCTTCAAATTCGCCTTTTTCATACGTACCGCTTGTAGCCTTCTCAAAAAGCTCACGCGCTTTAGCAATATCACAAGGGTCATTCTCATAAGAGATAGCAACAGGGACAATTCTTAGCGACTTGATGTACTCTGCGAACTCTAACTTCTGCTTACGACCTTCAACGTGGAACATTTTTAGGATCGCCGGATCAGTAAAGTCATTGCCATCTTTAGCACGACCTTCTTTCTGCGCAATCCAGATAGAGTTCCCCGTATCCAACGAATGTTTGATGTAGCCCGACAAAGTACCTAGCGCCTTCATCATTTCACGAGGGCCTTTTGCAGAGCGCTTTACAATAAAGCTCTTGTTTAGCTTCATCAATTCAGTCGCACAAGGTTTTTTCAGTAGGTTGTCTCCAATAGCGATACGCACTGTTTTATGATCACTCTGGTGTAGACCGTAGTTGACCAACGCTGGGTCCATGGCGATATCACGGTGGTTGGAGACAAATAGATAAGACGTCTGCTTATCCAGCTTATCTAAACCTGAGTACGTTACGCCCTTAGTTGTTGAATTCAATGTCTGCTCAAGGTACTTCTTCACTTCCATCTGAATCGCTTCAACGGAGTTCAGTTTAGACCACTTCATCTTGAGGTAGACTTTAACGATTGGTGACATCAACGCTTTAAACCAACCTGCATGGTTTGCAAATCGATGTTGTAGAATCGCACTGATGAATTCTTCATCGTTAATCAGGCGGTCAATCGCCGCTGGAATTTCTTCGTCATTGTATGGACGAATTTCAACAAAAGGGTCGTTTTTAGAAGTCATTTCTTATTACATCTGATAAAAAGCTGGCCTATTCTACGCAGAGATGGGGGGATTAACAGCTATACTTCTCTCATAATCAAAAAGGTCAGACCAGCATAAAATCACCGTTTCTGTAGAAAGTCGGAGTTAAGTTGGCTTTTTCTGCAAGAAACGTTAACCTTAGCGCCCCTTGAGCATACAAGAATATGAGCAATTTCATGCACTACGCAATCTCGCATAACAAGAGTGATTTTCAGTATCTAACCATGACTCCACGAAAAAAGAGTATCAAGCACATGTTACTCAAGGTGGAACAAGGTTTAGCACTAATGAAACTTGGAAAGTCTGAGTATGCGATTGAAGCAGGTCAGACAGTTTGGATTCCGTTTGACGTTTTGTGCGCATTGACCTTCTTCCCTCAAACTCAAGTTCAGCAAGTAGAAGTCTCTTGTCGCGTCACAACGTCCCTGCCAAAACAAGGTGGATTCGTTACCCTTAATGAGTTGACTAACGCTTTGTTAAATAGACTGAAGGTGATGGACGAAACTCATGATGCCCAACGAGATATTCTGACTGTATTACAGGCCGAGCTGTCCGCCTTAAAGCCTCAGTTAAAAGAGAGCAGGCTAACCCGATTAATTAGCCAGTGGTCACCGAATACCGACAGCAAACTATTGGCAGAGCAACAGCTCGTATTGACGGTTCGTGAAGCCCATAAGCGAATGAAGTCTGGTAAGAAGCGAGAGCAGATCATTTCAGACCTGTTCGACAACAATGAGGCGATGTACTCACAAATTGAACATGCAATTCTGGGTAAATAGCAGAAAACTTAACTAAGTTACTGGCTGATTGTCGATTTCGTAACTATAAATCTATAAATATCCTCTATATTTGTAGATAAAATAGGAAGGCGAATATGAAATTCAGCCATAAGATTGTGGCAGCATCCTCTCTCCTCTTACTGGCCACAGTAACGTTGCTCACCCTACAGCAGTACTACACCGTTCAATCCGAAATTAAATCTCAGGTTACATCGAGCGTAACGGAAATCGTTGATGGCGTTCGAGACACCACAGCCGCTGAGATTGATGGCCGAAAAGCCATCGCCAATTACGCGACTAGTATGCTGGAAGCCAACCTGTCTCCCGATGCTATTTCTACCGTCATCACTCGCCCCATAGTAAAGGACACATTCCTTTTGGTCGGTTTGGGATTCGAAAAGGATGGCTCTAATATAAACAATGACCCTTCTTGGAATCCCGGCTCCAGCTGGGACCCCCGAGCTCGACCTTGGTATATCGACGCCAAAAACGCAGGCAAACTCATTATCACTGCCCCTTATGCCGACTCTGCGACTGGCGAAATTCTGGTATCCATTGCCACTCCAGTGAACGACAACGGTAAGTTCATCGGCGCAATCTTCTACGATGTTAGCCTTGCGGGTTTGGCTGATGTTGTAAACAAGGTACAGCTCTTCGATGCAGGGTACGTATTTATCGTTGCAGGTGATGGCACAACCATCGCACACCCACAAACCGACTTAAACGGCAAGCCGATGAAGGATTTCTTGGGTGACGCCGGTATTCAGGATGACCCGCAACAGGTCTCTATTGATGGCAAAGACTACACGCTAGATTTCTCTAAAGTTCCAGGAGAAGACTGGTATATAGGCGTCGTTCTTGATGAGGAGATTGCGTACCAATCCTTAGCCGACTTACGTAACAGTTCCATTATTTACACCGTCGTTGCGTTAGCTATTAGTATCGTCATTCTCTTAGTATTGATGGCAGCGCTAATGCGCCCACTTGGTACACTAAACGAAGCGATTCAAGATGTTGCATCTGGTGAAGGGGATCTAACTCAACGCTTAGATACGAGTACAGACCAAGAGTTTTCTTCACTCGCAGAAAATTTCAATACTTTCACCAGCACACTTCAACAGCAAATCACTCAGTCAAAAGCCATTGGTGAAGAGATCTTACGTGGCTCCGAAATGACATCCATGGGTCTACAAGAATCTGCTGCGGCAATGCAAGATCAATTGAGAGAGCTCGAACAACTTGCAACCGCGATGCATGAGATGGCAACAACCTCAGGTGATGTTGCCAATAACGCTCAGGGGGCAGCCTCTGCTGCAAAAGATGCTGACGAGGCCACAGAAGTGGGTACACGCGTGGTAGGTGACACGACAACTTCAATTACTGAGCTGTCACAGCGCATTGATGAAGCAGTAGAAGAAGTGAAAACTCTGGAATCGGCGACAGACAACATCGAAACCATCTTGAAAGTAATCAATGATATAGCCGACCAAACCAATCTATTGGCCCTTAACGCAGCCATTGAGGCAGCACGTGCTGGTGAATCTGGCCGAGGCTTCGCGGTAGTAGCTGATGAAGTTCGAACACTGGCTCAGAGAACTCAAGAATCTACGACAGAAATCCGCAATATGATTGAACAACTGCAGTCTGGTGCAACTGCAGTGGCAAATGCGATGAACATGAGTAAGGAGACTGCGAGCGGTGCCGTACTTCGTGCAGAAGAAGCCAACACCGCTCTAAACAGCATCCGCGATGCAATCCAGAGCATTAGCGATATGAACATTCAAATCGCTTCGGCCGCGGAAGAACAAAGCTTAGTCGCCGAGGAAATAAACAACAATACGGTCAAAATCAAAGACCTGTCTGTTCAGGTTGCCGATGCAGCAGAGAACGCTAACATTGCCATGCAGGCGCAAACTGAAAACATTCGCGAACAGGATGCCATTCTCAACAAGTTTAAAGTGTAAATGCTCTCGCCCTCCCAAATGGGAGGGCTTTTTTATTCCGCCACCAGCATCAAACTTTCTTCTCCGGGCACTGTTAGGTTTAGCGTCCCCTTCTCAGCTTGATGTTTCTCACAGGAAAGCAAATCTAACCATTCACCGCTTACTGCTATTTGTACTTTCTGCGAACGTTTCGATTTATTAATCACCACGATACCTTCCTTTCCTCGCGCGAATACCAGTAAGTCTTCCGATGCCTCAATAACCTGCATCGTTTTACCATGCATTAAATTATAAAAACGAATACGTGCAATCATTCGCTCATCGTTCCAAGCATCTACCCAGCGCGGCTTTCCATTCACTCCAGTCAAACCACTAGTATCAAGATCGGTATAAACCAATGGAACGCCACCATCTCTACCTAAGATGTAGCTGTACGCTAACCATTCTGTTTTGTCTGGCATCACTAAATTAGCAAACACATCGTTATTAGGTATATCGTGAGTAATTGCAAAAGTAATGGCTCGATTCTCAGAAAGTGCTTGGCCGAAACAATAAGGGTTGACCAAGCTTTTGAGGCTACCTTTGGCTTCAAATGCATCGAACATAGTCTGGAATAGAGGAAAATCATACGCACCCAAACGTGTTTCAGCCAAAAAAGGTTCAAGAAAAATGTCATACTCGGGCTTGGTAGCTCCACCGTCTGTGATGATTTCACCAAAGATATGAATACCTTCACAGATATCTTTGCTCCAAACCTTCTGCAAATGCTCTAGTGTCATGTGCTTGGCCGCATCGATTCGAAACCCTTTCACACCCAGTGCTTTCAGCGCCTTCAGGTAATGCTGTTGTTGTTCAACGACGCGTTTATGCACTCGCAGAGTTGGCAATCCCGGATCCGTTGGACCACCGGTAATGCGACCGTTTTGCACCTGCCACTTGTCTTGCCAATCTTCAATACCGAACGCTTCAACAAAATCATCCTCAATAAATAGAGGTTTGCTGAGATCGCCGAATAGTTTTATCTCTTCGTAGTAATCAGAGTCACTTTGGTAGGATTCCAGAACGTCTTTCGCTGGATATTGAAGATCCAACCGTTGATGAGATTCGTTCGCCATGTGGTTAAACACCACATCCGCATACACATAGATAGAACGCTGATTCAGAACGTCGACCATGCGTGTAAAGTCTTGTGTGTTGCCCAACTGGTTATCAATTACACGATAATCTTGTGGCTGATAACGCTGCCACCACTTTGTACCTTGTGCTTGTTTTAAAGACTTCATTGGAGGAGAAACCAGCACAGATTTATAACCCGCCGCAAAGATCTCATCAGCGCGTTGAGCAACTAATGCATACGGCCAGTCGAAGGCATGAAGAATGACGTTGGCTGTCTTAAAAGCGGTCATGTCATGTTCCTTAAATTCAATTTCCATAATCATCTGTTCATCCACAGATGAAGAGTTGAAACAATTATAATCACCCAAGACTTTTTTTCTTCACCCCTAGAAAGCGGAATGGGTGTAGTAGTTCTAAGGCGTAGAATTTGAACTATTTATAAATTTAATTATCCTCACTCGCTATAATGAAATATGAAGCAAGAAAAAGGCGTCAATCATGAAGAGTGTCCGCATAGACATAGTGTCAGATGTAGTTTGCCCGTGGTGTATCATAGGATACAAACGACTGGAGCAAGCTTTGATGACGCTATCAGACAGCATTGAGGCTGAAATACATTGGCATCCATTCGAATTGAACCCCGCAATGAAGCAAGAAGGCCAGAACCTACGTGAACACTTAGCGGAGAAATACGGCACGTCACTAGAAGCTAGTATATCGGCTCGTCAAACTATCGCCTCACTAGGTGAAGAACTCGGTTTTGAATTTAATTTCATCGATGAAATGCGCATCTACAACACACGTAAAGCCCACCAGCTTCTATTGTGGTCACAATCGCAGGATTTGCAGCTTGATCTCGAAATAGCCATGTTCCATGCATATTTTACCGATGGTAAAGACGTCAGTGACGAGAATGTGTTACTCGATATAGCGGAGTCATTTGGACTAGATCGAGAAACCTGTCAGGCTGTTCTGGAAGACAGCAGTTGGGAAGAGACAGTCGCCTCCACGGAACAACAGTGGCTAGAAGCTGGGATCAATGCGGTGCCTGCTATCATTATTGACCGCAAGCACCTGATTTCTGGCGCTCAGAATAGTGATATTTTGGTTGCAGCTCTAAGAGAAATCACTCATCAAAAGAGCGATATAGACTAAAAACTAGCTGTGTTGGCGAATCTTACCGATAACACCCCAAGCCAGTACAATCAACACACCAGCTACAACGCCAATTAGACCGTTTAGTATCGATGGAAACAAGGCTTTCGCCAGCGTCAGGTTGGGTAGGTTTAGTAAAACCGGCTCAATCCAATGGTGGATCGCTGGAACATTGTGTACCACTATGCCACCACCGACTAAAAACATGGCCGCTGTACCGACGACCGCGAGAAACTTCATTAACTTTGGTGCGAACACAATTAAACCTTTACCGATTGACGCCCTGATACCCTGCCCTTTTGAAATACGATTGAGATAAAAACCGAGATCATCCAGCTTAACAATGGCAGCAACTAAGCCATAAACACCGATTGTCATTAAGACTGCAATCAGGCTGACAACAATAATTTGCGTCAACATGGAGTGACCTTGAACGGTGCCGAGGGCAATCACAATGATTTCAGCGGATAAGATAAAGTCGGTGCGAATCGCACCAGCAACTTTCCTCTTCTCATAATCCTCAATGGAGCCTGTCGGTTCCTCCTCTTCAACTTCTGTTTCTTCACCTGAATGGAACAACTTCTCCACTAGCTTTTCAGCACCTTCAAAACACAGAAACAACCCACCGAGTAGCAACAAAGGCATAATTAACCACGGCGCGAGTGAGCTCATTAATAATGCCGCAGGTACCAAAATTAATTTGTTGCGAAAAGAGCCTTTAGCAACGCTCCAAACGATAGGGATTTCACGTTCCGCCGCCACACCAGAGACCTGCTGCGCATTAAGCGCTAAATCGTCACCTAGCACGCCAGCAGTTTTCTTTGCTGCGACTTTGGACATCAAAGCGACATCATCCAACACCGTAGCGATATCATCTAACAGGGTTAACAGACTCGCACCCGCCATTTGTTTTCTCTTAGAAATAAGACATGTAACCAAATGTAACATTGACCACATCGAACTTAAACCGAATTCTCGTCAGTAATGCGTCAATAACAACACTCCGGTTATTGGCTGAACTTATATTGATTGCTTCCCCAAAATGGGCGTTTTATGCTGTTGCCCACATCTCATAACAAACATAGGCAAAGTAATGCACAGCTCTTACTCTTACCCTATCGGAACACCTGGTCAAAAATGGCAAGACGCCGAGCGACTAGCCTGGCGCGAACAAACCACCATCAAACGTGAATACCAACAAGAAGTGGTTCCAAAGATTCAAGCCCTACAAGAAAGGTTCGATATCGAACAGTATGGTGCGCTCTCCTACGACCCAAGCCGCTTCCCACTTTTTTGCATTAAAAGTAAGAATTGGGACAGTGCAAAACCCGTTGTTCTGGTGACAGGCGGTGTTCATGGCTACGAGACCAGCGGCGTTCATGGTGCACTCAAATTTGCTGACACTCAGATGGAAAAATACGCTGAGCACTTCAACATCATCGTCGCACCGTGTGTCAGCCCATGGGGTTACGAGACGATCAATCGCTGGAACCCACTAGCGATTGACCCGAACCGCTCTTTCTATGAAAACAGCCCAGCAGAAGAATCCGCCAATCTAAGAGCTCTTGTGGCATCAATAGGACAAGAAGTACTGGTTCATATTGATTTGCATGAGACGACCGACACCGACGAAACTGAATTCAGGCCGGCTCTGGCTGCCCGTGATGGTATTGAGTATATCGAAGGTATGATTCCAGATGGCTTCTACACGGTAGGTGATACTGAAAACCCTCAACCTGAGTTTCAGGCAGCGGTGATTGAGTCAGTTAGAAAAGTGACTCATATTGCTCCAGCTGATGAAAAAGGCGAAATCATCGGTTCAGCCGTTGTACAGGATGGCGTCATCAATTACCCGATGGTCAAACTTGGCCTTTGTGGCGGTGTAACCAACTGCACTTACGGCACCACTACTGAAGTCTACCCTGATAGTCCTAAAGTAACCGACGAAGAGTGTAACGATGCTCAAGTTGCGGCCATCGTAGGCGGATTGGATTTCGTAATCAAAAAGCTATAACAGCTTACTCTTATACTGCTCCGGGGTCTGCCCGGAGTATTTTTTGAACATCGCGATGAACGGACTGGCTTGGTTGTAGCCTAACGTAAAAGCGACTTCTTTCACCGAATGACCCTTTCTCAGTAAATCCATTGAGTATAAATAGCGTACTCTCAACCTCCACTCAGTAAAGCTCATCCCTAACTCAGACTGACAGTGCCTTGCCAAGGTGCGCTCTGTGGTATGTACCTTCTCAGCCCACTCGGACAGGCTGGTGTTATCAATCGGGTTTTCTTCTACTTCGGCCAATATTCTTGCTAGGTATTTATTATCTGAAGATGGCAGAAAATGATGTTGAGTATCTCGTGTCGCTAGTTGATCCAGTAAAACCTGCACTAAGCGTTTATCTTGCTCTGTTTGCGCCACATTGATCCCTCGCTGGCGAAAATCATCGATGATTGAGGACACTATAGGCGTAATTTTGATCAAACTGGTACAGTCGGGAAAGTGCGTGGTCAGATCTTGTGCTACGTTCAGTGAACAATACGACAGTGGTTTGCGATTGTAGCTGGTATGCATAACACCTGCGGGCACCCAGATAGCAAGATGCGGTGGTGCAAGAAATCGAGTGCCTTCCGCCTCCATTTCCAGAATACCACCACTAATGAGCTGAACTTGGCCCCACGGATGGCTATGCATTCTCGTTTCCGTGTTCGACAGGAACGCTTCAAAATTCATAAACACATCTGATGGTGCCTTATCTATTGATAAGGAAGGATGAAGGTGTTTGACCGATTTTCTCAAATTTGTCTTCCTATCGCGCTCGATGTCTTTCAAGAGATATCTACAATCATACAGACCTGTCAAACTCACTTCCACTGTTCACTTTGAGATTGAGATCACATGATCTACTTACTTCCACTTTTTACTGTCTTTATCTGGGGAGGCAATGCCATCATCAATAAAATGGCCGCTTCAGTAATCGAACCCAGTGCTATGAGCTTCTTTCGCTGGTTTTTTGCCATGTTGGTACTCACCCCTTTCTGTCTACCTCAAGTCATCAAGCAGTGGACTGTAATCAAGCCTCACTTGAACAAACTTGCCTTCCTCGCTTTACTTGGCATGGTATTAAATCAATCTCTGGGGTACTACGCGGGCGTAACCACAACGGCTTCCAACATGGCGTTAATCACCTCACTGGTTCCACTCCTTAGTGTATTTATGAGCGTACCGCTCCTTCGAAAAAGCATCTCACCGCTCAGTATTATCGGTGGTATTATCTCTCTGGCTGGTCTCTCTTTCATGCTAGGACAAGGAGATATGGTTTTCTTCCTCCACCAAAGTGTCACTGAAGGCGACGCCCTGATGGTGTTGGCAGCCATTTGCTACGCCACATATTGTGTGCTTATAAAGCGCTGGAGAATGCCTTTGTCTAACTGGATACTCATCTATATGCAAGGGCTGTTCGCTGTACTCATACTGACTCCACTTTGGCTATCGAGTGAGCATTTAGCCCCAACGCCAGGCTCTGTTTCTCTGATTGCTTATGCATCCTTGGCAGGCTCTCTCCTCGCGCCTTGGATGTGGGTCAAAGCGATTGATGCTATAGGTGCGGACTCGAGTGCGATGTTTATGAATTTGCTTCCTGTGGTTGCCGTGGCTCTTGCTGCGACCTTACTGGGAGAGAACATTGAGAGTTACCACGTCATGGGCGGAATTATGGTGATCTCTGGTGTCATACTCTCACAAATAAAACGTGTGCGAAGAACGGATGAAAGTCTGCAAAATGTTAAGCAGGTATAGGTGGAGTCCGGCAAAAGAGTATATGTTTATATTAAACAACATCAATAAGACGTCAGGATAAGGCTAGACCTCACACTACAGGGAGGTCTTATGATCGAATTAGAGCATATTGAAGAGATATACGAAGATAATAAGTTTGCACTGCATGAAGAAGTACTCAATGAAATCGGCTCTTACGTCTTCGTTAAGAATCGCAAAGGAGAGTACCTCTACGCTAATCAACTCACTCTAGAACTGTTTAAAACCGATCTTGAGTCACTAAAAGGCAAAACTGACTACGACTACTTTCAGCCCGATCTTCTTAAAGATATTCTCCACACCGACCAATCTGTGTTCGAAACTGGTGAAACGGTGATCAATGAAGAGCACGCTCGAGCTATTCCAGATGGCAAGTTAAGAGTTTACAGAGCGATTAAAAAGCCGATCATCAGCTCTGTAACTAACGAAGTTATTGGCTTGATCGGTGTTTCAACAGATATTACTGACATTGTTGAAATGCGTGAAAAGTTGGCTGAGCTGGCCAATACCGACGATCTTACTAAGTTGTACAATCGCCGGAAGTTGTGGCGCCAATTCTCTGAAGAGTTTGCTCATGCTCAAACCCACGATCTATCTCTTTCTTGCATCGTGATTGATATCGACCATTTCAAGCATATTAACGATACCTTCGGCCATGACCATGGTGACGAGGTCATCGTACAGTTGGCAGATATTGCTCGCTCTCATATACGTTCAACCGATTCCTGCGGGCGAATCGGCGGGGAAGAGTTCCTCATCGTTCTGCATCAAACGAACGCAGAGCAAGCACTCCAGATCGCCGAACGCCTGCGTTGTGACTTTTATTCTTTTCCCTTTTTTACTGACAACAACAATTTCAGCATCAGTTGCGGAGTCACCGAATTAACAGAAAAAGATAAGGATTTTTTTGATTTGTACCGTCGTGCTGATAAAGCGCTCTATGTATCGAAAAACAAAGGACGCAATCGCAGCCAGAAGCTCTAACCCTAATGATTAATGCTCGTTTATGTGAACATTTTCTTAAAACGAACTTTAACCAGCCAGTTTCGCTCACAAATTATTGCTTTGCCTCACGCAAACCGTAGAATTACTCCATTCCAACAGACAAGGACATTGTTAGTGAAAGCCATTAAGCGTCATCAGGAAATTATTGAACTGGTGCAAACTCAAGGTTTTGTCAGTACTGACGAATTGGTTGAACGATTTAACGTGAGCCCACAGACGATTCGTCGTGACCTCAATGAGCTAGCTGATGACAACAAGATTCGCCGCAACCACGGTGGAGCGACTATCACATCTAGTGCAGAGAACTCCTCGTATCAGACTCGCCAGATTTCCTATCAAAAGGAAAAAGGCCAGATCGCGCTGGAATTGGTCAAGCACATTCCAGATGGAGCGACTTTGTTCATTGATATCGGAACATCTCCAGAAGCCGTCGCAAGAGCACTACTAGGCAAACATCAGAATCTGCGTATCGTAACCAACAACATTAATGTCGCGACTATTTTGATGTCGAAGCCCGACTTCAAAGTGATCTTGGCAGGTGGAGAGGTTCGTGGCAAAGATGGCGGCGTCACTGGTGAAGCGACATTAGATTTTATTTCTCAATTCCGTCTCGATTTCGGCATTCTGGGTATTTCAGGGATCGATTATGACGGCTCACTGCTCGACTTTGACTATCATGAAGTTCGCGTCAAACGCGCCATCATAGAAAACAGTCGCTCTGTCTTCCTCGGTGTTGACCACAGTAAATTTGGTCGCAATGCTATGGTAAAACTTGGCACTATCGCTGACGTCGATCTAATTATTACTGATAGAAAACCACCTAAAGAAATTGAATCTTACGCAAAAGAAAATGACACCGTTCTTCAGGTGGTAAAATAAGAAAAGGCGCCATTGGGCGCCTTTTTCTATTTCGATTTACCAATATGTTCAAAAATCCTTCAGTCTCACTTTTAACGTGAGAAAAATATTACATAACCCGATTGTAATTTGTTATAAGTAATAAAAAGTCGCGTTTATGGCACTCAATGAAAGAAATTTTACGTCTGATAGATGACTACCAAACCATTGATTCTATTGAATCAATGGGAAGGTTGCTTGAGCAGTTAAACCATATAGTTAACAGCGAGTATTTTGTACTTGGTGTATCGTTTGACCCGCATATTAAAAATGGTCGTTTTATCGTCGTAGACAACTTCCCCGCCGATTGCCGAGAAGATTCATGTAATTTGGGGCTGATGTACGTAGATCCTATTTGCAAGTTTGGCGCATCAAACTGTATGCCCAGTGTCTGGGAATCTTCCAAACAAATAGACATCCACAGTCAGGAGCTTTTTTCTTTGTCTCATATTCAGGGGATTGAACAAGGAATCAGCATTCCAATCCATGGATTAAATGGTGAAGTGGGTATGCTCAGTTTCGCGACTTCAGATGTTATTGCCTACCCTACCCACACCGACGTATTGCTATTTGCTCAACTGATTGTTCCTCTTATTGTGCAAAACCTTTCGCGTTTATCTCACGCATCGCAGACCGAACATTCGCAAGCCATGCTGACTAACAGAGAGATTCAGTGCCTAACTTGGGCCGCCGATGGAAAGAGCGCTTCTGAGATAGCTGATATTGTCGACTGCACTGAAAGAACCGTAAAATTCCATCTCAGTAATGCCTGTAAGAAGCTCGGAGCAACCAATCGCTGCCAAGCAGTGACGAGAGCGCTATTAGGTGGGCATATTAAACCGTACCAGTAACAGAAAATAGTATTTCTCAATTTCAACACAAATAATCGAAGTTAACTTGATTAGTTATGTCTATATTTTCTGCTTTAATCTACCAAATCGTATCAATTTTAACACAAAACCTGTCCGATCGGACAGTTACACTATCCTATTGTTTTTAATATCATTATGCGACTGAGTTACGACACGTCAGTTGGCTCAGACTGATGAATACGTCCTAAATACAAATTAAACAAAGTATTCACACTAAAAAAAGCCCCAGGCCTTTGGTCTGGGGCTTTTACCTTTCAGATGACTTGTCCTAAGTTGTGTTTAATTCACCACTTCGATATCAGTTTCAGGGACACAACAACAAGCTAGAGCAATACCCATGTTCATTTCATGATCTTGTAATCCTGGCACATCTGGTTGGTGAACTTTTCCTGATTCAACCGTCACCTTACATGCACCACACAAACCAGCGCGGCAACTGTGCGCAATCGGAATACCTGCGTCCTCAGCTTGTTCCAACAGTGGCTTTTGGTTATTACCGACAAACAGTTGGCCGTTAACACTGATCTGTACTTCTTTAAAAGGTTGTGTACTGGTTTGCGAAACACCAAATGCTTCTTGGTGGTAACACTCTTCTGGCAGACCTTTCTTTAACAGAAGATTCTTAGCTTTCTGCATAAAACCATCAGGCCCACATACGAACACCTGACGCTGTTCAAGATTTTCTATCTGTTTTAGGTGTGCGGTCGTTAAACGCCCTTTTAAACCAAACCAGTCGATAGGTGGCTGAGACAACGAAATCAGCACTCTCAAGCCAGGGTGTTTACGTTTGTAGGTATCTAACTCTTCTTTACAAGGTATATCTTCTACACTGCGGCACTGATGGTAAAAGATAACATCATCCGCTTGGTCGTTATCAGATAAGTATC
Organism: Vibrio sp. B183; assembly: GCF_000740665.1. Taxonomy (NCBI): domain Bacteria; kingdom Pseudomonadati; phylum Pseudomonadota; class Gammaproteobacteria; order Vibrionales; family Vibrionaceae; genus Vibrio; species Vibrio sp. B183. Next base: position 259,355 of record NZ_JPQB01000014.1, read on the forward strand.
TCAGCATCGACAGCATTGGTGTCACGCCACTTCCCGCAGACAAAAGTAAAATGGGTTGGTCGTGTTTGTCTCCAAGATGGAAACTACCATCAGGGTTTTCGCAAGCTAACGTATCACCGACTTTCAGATTGTCGTTGAGCCAGTTAGATACTCGCCCGCCGTCAATACGTTTGACAGAAATAGCCAACCGTCCAGGCCTTGAGGGACTAGAAGAAAGCGTATAACGACGCGCGACTTTTTCACCATCGATATCCAATGAAATCGGTAAGTGCTGGCCAGGTAGATAGACAGGAGCGGTGCCGTGTTCTGGTTCTAACCAAAATGTCACAAATTCACGAGCAATCTCTTCACGTTCAACACACGTCATCACCAATTGTGCCGGAGTGTTGTCTGGATAAAATTCTTTCTCTTTGTATTCGAGAACTTCAACAACGTCTCCCTGACGAACCATGCCTTCGTTCTTAGCGACTAGATTTTGACCGAAGAAAACGCCACCTCGCTCGTTCGCGCGAAACTGAGACAGTGTGTTGAGTGGCTCTTTGCTTGGTCTGAATTCGCCTTTATCGACATTAACCGTTGTCAGGATGCAGCGTTCACAAGCTTTAACCGCTTCAAACTCCACTTCCCCAATACGGATTCGCTTCCAGCTGTCTTCCTCAAACGCCTCAGTCGCTGAAACAATCAAGTTGGCACGGAATTGGTCCATTGAGTGGTGTTCAGGGCTGCGACGGTTGAGCTCATCCAAAGAACCCTGACCAATCACAAGCATTGGGTAACCGTCGGCAAAACTGACGTTGTGCCCAACTTTCTCTCGCACACGGTTCGATTGTTCACCTGAAAACAACAACTCTACTCTCTGTTGTAAGACATCGCTGAACCAGTCGTCCGCTTCGTCCGTTGTGGTATACGCGGTGAAATTATCTTTCCATACCTGAGCTGGGGCTTCCTGCATTTTGAAATCTGAGTACTTTAAGCGAAGTGGCGGTTTGCCTTCTGCAACAAAAATTAAACCGTCTGGCGTCAAGCTCGACTGAACTTTAACCATATGTGGGTACTTACGCGCCGTCACCATGGAACCATCAGCCAAAGCAAGCATAAAACGACGGTCAAACATCAGGCCTTGCTTTTCTACCCAAGCAGAAGATTGACTGATACCGCCTAAGGATTTAACTGGGAAAACGTTGATTTGAGAAAGAGTTGGAGCTGACATTGCTAATCCTGAGCTTTGTTATTTGCTGCGATTATACCCGACTCTCTAACGAGATGTTTCATGAAGATGTCAGTTCCAATCATAAAATTCACTTCAAACTTTGTGAATCCGATAATTAACTCGAAACCTCATCATAAAGCGTATCGAAATATGTCTTTGTCTTGAAAACTGTTAACACCCCACTCCCTTATGTAAGAATCCATTAAATTAACTTGTTCTAATGTACCACCTCGCTAGTATGGATTTACCGCATTATCCCAGGTGCGGTACTCCAAACATTGTTGTGTTGTATAACGGATTATGAAAATCCGATATTTCAGGGTTAACGGATTAGCCCTTTTCTTTCATCCAATCCACTTCAAAAGTAAAAAACAGATGCATTAAAAGGCACTTTGCACTATCATCCTGTCGCCTAAGCGTAAGCGTTTGCCTTCACAGTTTTCGTTGATGCTTAGGCTCCAATCAGACAACTTATTATTATGGTGGGAGCAATAATGACAACACTTACGATCACTCGTCCTGACGACTGGCATGTTCACTTACGCGATGGTGATGTTCTAACAGATACCGTCCGCGACATCAGCCGCTACAATGGTCGAGCGCTAATCATGCCAAACACAGTCCCACCAGTTACCGACACTGAAATGGCACTCGCTTATCGTGAGCGCATCATGGCAGAAAAACCAAGCGAACAATTTGAGCCCTTGATGGCGTTGTATCTGACGGATAACACTTCACCCGATGAAATTCGCAAAGCGAAAGCTTCAGGCAAAGTGGTGGCAGCCAAGCTCTACCCTGCTGGCGCAACAACCAACTCTGACTCTGGTGTGACTTCTGCTAAAAACATCTACCATGTGCTTGAAGCAATGCAGGAAGTCGGCATGCTGCTTCTGGTCCACGGCGAAGTGACGACTCATGATGTCGATATTTTTGACCGTGAAAAAGAGTTTCTAGATACGGTTTTGGCGCCCATCGTCAATGATTTCCCAGAATTGAAGATCGTACTTGAGCACATCACAACGGCGGATGCGGCAACTTTTGTTAAAAACGCTAACGATAATGTTGCAGCAACCATCACAGCTCACCACCTGCTGTACAACCGCAATCACATGTTGGTTGGTGGAATTAAACCTCACTTCTATTGCCTGCCGATTCTTAAGCGCAACACCCACCAAAAGGCGCTGATTGAATCAGCTACGAGCGGTAGCAAGAAGTTTTTCCTAGGTACAGATTCCGCTCCGCATGCAAAAGGGATGAAGGAAGCAGCGTGTGGCTGCGCTGGTTCATATACCGCTCACGCAGCGCTAGAGCTTTATGCAGAAGTGTTTGAGCTAGAGGGTAAGCTAGAGAACCTTGAAGCATTTGCGAGCCACAATGGCCCCGACTTCTATGGTCTACCGCGTAACTCAGATACCGTGACGCTCACTAAAGAAGAATGGGCAGTTGCAGAATCAATGCCATTTGGTCAGGACATTGTCGTGCCAATTCGCGCTGGTGAGACCATCGACTGGTCAGTAAAATAGCAGAACCATACGTGAATCAGGCCACCAATAGGTGGCCTTTTTTGTTGTTGTACTAGGCTGCTGACGTTTCCATTTTCTGCCGGAAAACAAACCAATCAATCACACCAAAGAGCACGATAGTCACAGCTGCTAGCGGGAAAAAGACTGCAATCATAGCGAGTGTAATTGCACCTACCTTCCAGATACCATCACTTTCAAAGCGAGGCGGAATACCGACTCGAGTCTTGCCTGACGGCCTTCTGAACCACCACATCACAATACCAGTAATGGAAATAACGATGAACGCCACACAAAACAAAACATTGAGTATCTTGTTAACCACGCTGACATCCCCTTGGTGCAAAGACACTCCTGCTGCCATAAATTTAGCGAACAAACTGTAGTCTTCCCATGTCACATCCACCAACACTTCACCTGTGTACTGGTCTATGTGAGTGGTTTTGTCTTTTCTCGGGTCGCTAATGTCACCCGCCATAGAATTCGCTGCTAACGTATACACACCCGTTTCAGACTGGGGCAAAAAGAGATTAAACTGAGTAAAACCAAGGCGCTGTGCTTGCTCGACTATCGAATCGATACCAATACTCTGACTGATATCATACGAGCTACGTTCATGATGAGTATGATCATCGCTGCCATGAACATGCCCCTTAGATTCAGGTAACGGAGCTTGTTCTAAGTTCCATGGCATTTCTTCCTCACTACCGTGGTTGAGGTCAGCGTGAGTCAGCAGTGACTCTGGCTTATCGCCCCAAGTGTAGTAAGTAGGAAACGTATTCCACGCCTGAACCAGCTTGCTGCCCCAAACGCCAGCCCAAGCCAAGCCTGAGATGACAAAAAACAGCAACACAACAGACAGCACACCACCCAAGTTCGCGTGCAGATCTCGCATCAAGATCCGTGTACCCGATGTAAAGCGCAGTTTCAGAAATCCCGCTTTACTTGCATTGTCCCGTGGTAACCATAAATAGATGCCCGTTACCAAAAGTAAGATACTCAAGCTTGCAGAAACCTCGATTAAGTAATCACCCCATTGGCCAATCAACAAGGTTCCATGGATTTCATTCGCAAGCTGATACCAGCTGTCACTGCGATCTATTTCACCTAATACCTGACCACTATAGGGGTTCACGGTGGCAAACACCGAGGTACCATCTTCCAGACGCACACTGAACTTATTGACCAAGTTTGCTTCAGCGGCAGGGATATACTGAGTAACCTGCCCAGTTGGGTAACTAGCTTGAACGCTTGCTAGCTGCTGCAAAACCGGAACTTTTGAAGATTCAGGCATAACAACCAACTCATCCTGATATCGAGCTTGTTCGATTTCATCATCAAACAGCATGACAAGCCCTGTCAGGCTGAGCATAAGCATAAATGGGATAACATAAAGGCCTGCATAAAAGTGCCAGCGCCATGTCATGAAGTAGCGTGATTTGGTTCGAGCCTTCTCTGAAGATAGGTGTGAAGATTCCTTAGGTGAAGTCTGAGTTTGACTACCCAACATTACAATTTCCTTTTTATTGCGCGCAGCAAAACCCTTCGGATTCAATCCGAATTGATCATTCAATAGTGTTTGCTGAACGTAGACTTTACAGTGAGGCGCTATGCCTTATTTAATAATTTTATTTTTATATCAAGCAATCGACAAAGGCGGCGCACGTGGGAGTGCAAGGTGATAGCGAACGCTTAGAGCCAAAAAAGCATACGCTTCATCACTCACATACGACTGTCGTGTAAAGTAAGGTGGTGTTGGAAGTGAATCCTGATGGAAAGAGGAAAAGTGACTGAATGGACAAGGCTTGCCGTGCTGAGTTTCCGGTTTACCTTCTTCGACCTGAACCAGCTCGAAACCATTGATGGTACATAACGTAGCCCAAACTCCTGCGTTTGAGCCGTGCGCATTTATGACCGGCATCAGAGAAACGAGCAGCCAACTCAGGGCACTCGCCAATAACATCGTCCGGTTAAAATTCGTTGCGCGTAACATGATCACTCTCGATTTGTTAGCTGTAACTATATAACGTGAAGTTAACAAACTCAGCCAGTTGTGCTGCAAAACATAAGCTTAGTCATAACTTTTCTACAAAAAGAACAATAACTAACCGAAACGAGTCCTGCCAATCATGTGACACTATTCACGAAACACTCACTAACCAACTCGATCTAGGAAATTTTCCTAATCCGCCTAGGAGCATCTCTCAAGCCACAACGAACCGCGATGAATACACTTAGCGCCATCGATTTACTCCTGACTGCCTGTCAGATAAATCAACCGAATTTTTTATTTGCTTTGCCCAACGGGCTAAGCCGGGCTCTAAGGATTCACTATGTTGAAATTTCTAGAACAAGTGCGCAAACCAACACTGGATCTGCCAGTCGAAGTTCGCCGAAAAATGTGGTTTAAACCCTTTTTACAATCTTACTTGGTTGTATTCATCGGCTATATGACCATGTACCTGATCCGTAAGAACTTCAATATCGCTCAGAACGATATGATTTCCACTTACGGCCTATCAATGACCGAGTTAGGTATGATTGGCCTTGGCTTCTCGATCACTTACGGCATTGGTAAAACTGTGGTGTCTTATTACGCCGATGGCAAAAACACCAAGCAGTTCCTACCCTTCATGTTGATCCTTTCGGGCCTTGCCATGCTGGGTTTCAGTATGAGCATGGGAGGCGGTAGCATCAGCCTATTCCTCATGATAGCGTTTTATGCGTTAAGTGGTTTCTTCCAGAGTACGGGCGGCCCTTCTAGCTACTCAACCATCACCAAATGGACACCACGTAACAAGCGCGGTTCATACCTTGGTCTGTGGAACATGTCGCACAACGTTGGTGGTGCAGGCGCTGCAGGTGTCGCTCTATTTGGCGCGAATTACCTATTCGATGGTCACGTGATTGGTATGTTCATCTTCCCATCTATCATCGCTTTAATTGTAGGTTTTATCGGGATGCGTTTTGGTAGCGACTCTCCAGAAGCCTACGGCTTAGGTAAAGTGGAGGAGCTGTTCGATGAAGCTGTCAGTGAAGAAGACAATGCCGCGGAAGAGCAGCAAATGTCTAAGCGAGAAATCTTTGTTGAATATGTACTGAAAAACAAAGTGATCTGGCTACTGTGTTTCGCTAACATTTTCCTTTATATCGTACGTATCGGTATCGACCAATGGTCAACGGTTTATGCCTACCAAGAGCTTGGTCTATCTAAAGAAGCGGCAATTTCTGGTTTCACCTTATTCGAAGTGGGTGCACTGGTCGGTACATTAATGTGGGGCTACTTGTCAGACTTGGCTAACGGTCGCCGTGCGCTTGTTGCTTGTGTATCACTTGGCTTGATTATTGTTTCACTCGAGTTCTACCAGCACGCCACCAGCGAGTTCATGTACCTAGCGTCGCTGTTCGTATTAGGTTTCCTGGTCTTTGGTCCTCAGTTGTTAATTGGCGTTGCAGCCGTTGGCTTTGTACCGAAGAAAGCCATCAGTGTTGCTGACGGTGTGAAAGGCACATTTGCGTACCTGATCGGTGACAGCTTTGCAAAACTTGGTCTGGGTATGATTGCAGACGGCACGCCTATTTTTGGCCTGACGGGTTGGCAAGGTACTTTTGCTGCACTCGATACTTCTGCGGCTATCTGTATCGGCTTACTTGCGTTCGTCGCTATTGCTGAAGAGAAGAAGATTCGTAAAGCTAAGAAAAAACTCGCTCAAGTAAACGCTTAATACCCCCAGTTGGCGCTATCTAATACTCGCTGTTCTGCCTGGAATCAGAGAGATATAGATAGCGCTTTTTTTAGTTCCAAACGCTATTTGCCTATTGGTAAACTTAACGGTAACTTACCCCGCACTCTGCCTTGCTTTGGATAATTGCCATGATTAATGTTGCTCTCGTTGATGATCACGTCATCGTCCGATCCGGTTTCGCCCAGCTTCTGAGCTTGGAAAGTGACATTAATGTCGTTGGTGAATTCAACTCCGTGTCCGATGCAAAACAAGGCTTGCCCGGTAGCGGCGCCAATGTGTGCATTACCGATATATCGATGCCTGATGAAAGTGGCCTCACTCTACTTGAGTCGCTACCCTCTGGCATCGCCTGCGTTATGCTGAGTGTCCATGACTCCCCCGCGATGGTAGAAAAAGCGCTTGAAGCTGGGGCTCTAGGGTATTTGACTAAACGATGCAGCCCGGAAGAGTTGGTTCAAGCGGTACGAACCGCGTCCACTGGAGGCTGCTATTTAACCCCAGAAATCGCCTTGAAGTTGGCCTCTCCTAAAAAAGCGACCGCTTCATTAAGTCAGCTAACTAAGCGTGAGAAACAAGTCTGTGAACTGCTTGCGACAGGCATGGATGTTAAGTTAGTGGCTAGCCAGCTCGGTTTGAGCCACAAGACGGTTCACGTCCATCGCGCCAATGCCATGGACAAACTCGCGGTCAAAAACAACGTTGAGCTGGCTAAGCTGTTCAGTCAGGAAATCCCGCTCTAATGCGCAACTACCTAATCACTTCTGCCTGTGCTTGGTTCATTACCCTGTGCAGTTGGTTTTGCTTATGGGTCATTTCTTATTACTTCGTTAATGATGCTGAGTTGGCTATTCTCTTTTTCCCCTTCGCTTTGCGACTGGGGGTCTCCCTGCATACAGCCAAGAAGCACTGGCCTGCAATTTATGCGGCCGAATGGCTGCTGACGATCTCTCTAGCGCTATTGCTAGACCAGCCTCAATGGCTTACCGTTTTAGCAGCCAGTGCCGCTAGTATTCCAGTTACTGCTATGGCGGTGCGATTTAACTACGGGGCGCAATCGCAGCGATTGCTAGTTCAAGCAGCTGTGATTATTGTGTCATCGCTAATCAATGTTGCTGCCGTGAGCAGTCACGTTGAGTCACCTAGCCTAGTTTGGCTGGTTAGCGTCACTGGTGGGCTCATGCTGGTCCCGACCTGTTATCTGGTATGGAACTACCTATTTCAAAGCACTTGGCTCCCGTTGACTTCCAATTTGATCAGCCAGCCTATTCAGTTCAACGTCAAACCGATTATTCTGTTCGTGATCGTGTTTTCTGTCAGCATCGCGCTGCAAATTGGGCTTCCCGATGAACTACGTCGTTTTGCCCCCTTCTGCCTTGCGATTCCTATCATCCTGCTCGCTTTTCGCTACGGCTGGCAAGGTGCCATGCTTGGTACTCTACTCAACAGTATCGCCTTGATTGCAGCACGCAGCGGCGTGTCACAAATCGAAGTCACCGACCTTCTATTGTCGATTACGGCACAGACCTTAACAGGGATATTGCTGGGCATGGCAGTCCAGCGCCAACGAGATTTGAACCAAAAATTGCGCCACGAGTTAAGTCGCAACCAAAACTTATCCCGTCAGTTGGTTAAGGCTGAGGAATCCGTGCGTCAGGAAGTCGCACGCGAATTACACGATGAAATCGGCCAGAATATTACTGCCATCCGCACTCAAGCCAGCATCATTAAGCGAGTTGAAAACCCAGAGATGAGCGCCAATTGCGCCACAACCATAGAATCTTTATCGCTGAATGTGTATGACACCACTAAAGGGCTGTTGACTCGCCTCAGACCCAAAGCACTGGATGATCTTGATCTGGTCGAAGCTCTGCAACAGTTAGTTCGCGAAATGGAGTTTGAGCAGCAAGGCGTTGACGTCTCGTTCAAACTGCAAGGTGGGCATGTATCTACGTTAAGCGATGCGACCAGTGCGACCTTGTATCGGATATGTCAGGAAGCTCTTAACAATGCACAAAAGTACGCTCAGGCTAGCCGTTTAGAGATTGATATCAAACTGGGAGACAAAGTTGAACTCAAGATTCAAGACAACGGCATTGGATTCAAACTACAGGACAGCCAAAAAGGCTTTGGCTTAAAAGGCATGCAAGAGCGAGTGCAGGCCCTCGGCGGGCGATTTAATATTCGTAGCTATAGCCAGCATGAATCAGAGCAGCATGGTACTTCTATTCGTGTCGAATTACCGGGAATTTGAGGTGTAACTTATGTCAGATTCTATCGCTCAATCTAATCACACTACCCACGAGATGAAATCGACTTACCAGTACTGGCGGCTGCATATCATGGTCGGTATGTATCTCGGCTATGCCGGCTTTTACTTCACCCGCAAGACTTTTAACTACGCGACACCTGCTTTGATCGCAGACCTAGGTTTAGACAAAAGCGACATAGGTTTGATGGGCACGTTCTTCTATCTGACCTACGGCTTGTCTAAGTTCATTTCCGGCATCGTTTCAGATCGTTCTAATCCGCGCTATTTCATGGGGCTTGGATTAATTGCAACAGGCATCATTAACATTCTGTTTGGCTTATCCAGCTCACTCTATGCGCTGTTCACGCTTTGGGTGCTCAACGCCTGGTTTCAGGGCTGGGGTTGGCCTTCCTGTTCAAAACTGCTGACGACATGGTATTCACGCTCTGAACGCGGTTTCTTCTGGGCTATCTGGAATACCGCTCATAACGTTGGCGGAGCCTTAATCCCTCTTGTCGTCGGTTACATGGTACTACATTACAGCTGGCGGGAAGGCTTTGTTATTCCGGGGATTATCGGTGTCATCATCGGGCTTTTCCTTTGCTGGAGGCTAAGAGATAAACCGATCACCATGGGGCTACCCACCATTGGCCGATGGAAAAACGACAAGCTTGAGCTGGCACAAGAGAACGACGGTATAGGACTGAAACCCCACCAAATTCTGCGTACTTATGTCCTAAACAACAAATATATTTGGTTGTTGGCGTTTAGCTACGTGTTGGTGTACATCGTTAGAACAGCGGTCAATGACTGGGGTAATCTATACCTTACCGAACAGCACGGTTTCGACTTGATCAACGCAAATGCCGCTTTATCCTTGTTTGAAATCGGTGGCTTTATCGGCTCTCTGGTTGCGGGTTGGGGCTCAGACAAATTATTTGGTGGTAATCGTGGCCCAATGAACCTGATTTTTGCGATGGGAGTTTTCTTGTCAGTGGCCGCTTTATGGCTAATGCCAGTCACGAATTTCGCTTTTCAGGCAGCTGGATTTTTTGCCATTGGATTCTTTGTGTTTGGACCACAAATGCTGATTGGGATGGCCGCTGCAGAATGTTCGCACAAAGACTCAGCGGGTGCGGCGACGGGCTTTGTCGGGCTATTTGCGTATATGGGAGCAGCGTTGGCAGGCTACCCTATGGCTATCATTATGGAGCATTTCCACTGGACTGGATTTTTCGTCACAATTTCGATCTGCTCAGCGGTTATTGGACTGTTACTCCTGCCCTTCTTGCAAGCTCAGTTCAGCAACAGCCCAAATCAAACATCAATCTAGCCGAATAGCTTGCTCCAGATGCTCGGGTTACGTTTGTCGTGATATTCAATGCGAAGTTCATCGACCTGACGCAAAGACTCTTTTGCCGACGCCATATCACCAGCCTCCAATTGCGCTTCTACTTTGTCCAACGCACCTGATAGCTTATTGAAGCCCTCAAAGTAGATATCAAACTTCTCTGGTGGGTAGTCACCACGCTTAGACTGCTCTACCAGTTCAGACAGATTAGTCACCGCTGTCTTCATATCGGTAATTTCAGTTGCTTCAGCAGCGTGTTTAAATTCAACTTTCATTTGCTTCATTGTTGCTTTCAGGTCGAAATCTGACGCAAAAGCTTGTACCGATACCATCAGTACCAGAGCTGGAATTAAATTTCTCATTGTATTGTTCTTATCTTGTAATAGGAGGAGAAAGTGTACTGAATTCAGTCAGCACACTTGAGATGAAAATTGTATCAACTTATAAATTGACGTAATCCTCGATCGGTGCTCGACCACGTAGTTCAAGGAAATCGAGGAATTGGCGAGCAGAATACGTGATAACCCGCGTACTGTCGATACCGACATCATCCATCAAATCAGACACTAAACTGAGATTACCAACATCCTGGCAGAAATGAGCATCACTACCCGTGGTAAAATACACTCCCAGCTTTTTACCAATCTGGGCGATTTCGTGGCAGCGTTCAACACTTCCCACTCTGCTGTTGCCTTTTAATGTGGTGTTGTTGATTTCGATTGCTACGTTATGCTCTCTGGCACACGTTAGAACCGATTCAAAATCAAAGTCGAAGTTCGGATTGCCTAGATGCCCCAGAGCATCAACTCGACCGCCACGAATAGTATTGATGAGGGCTTCAGTGTGCTCTTCTTTACTAGAAGGGCGAAATACAGGCTCGTGAAAACTGGCAATCGCCCAATCTAGATTCTTATCTGTTGAGGGATGGATATCCACTTCCCCCTTCGTGTTTAGAATATTGGATTCAACACCACGAATGACGGCAACGCCTTCTATAAATCGAGGCAAGACCCGCTGATTAGAAAAAAACCAGTAGTGTGGCGCTCCCGGCATCGATTCTGCGTGATCAGTGGTGCAAAACATCTCCAGACCATGTTCTTTTGCCAGTTTAGCGTTTTCAATGAGTGTGCTGTAAGCGTGACCACTCGCATAAGTGTGAGTGTGAGTGTCAACAACAAGCTTCATAATGTCAGCTTCCTAAATCTCCCAAAGTCTGGTCGATATTTTACCAGTCTAACTTCCTTGTTGCTCACATATTACCTTGATCAATGGCAGCGCCTTCTCCCATCCACTATTGAACATACTGACAAAGTCAGGATGAGTTTCAATTGTCACTTTAAGCAAGACTGAATTTTCCAGCGGCATGATCTGATAACTTTCCTTACTGCCAATCCACTTCTTAGCAGAATCACTGTCTATGTCTTGTATATGATCTGGGTTGAAGATAGCAATATGATGATATTCAATTACTTTGTGCTCCTCGATACGGTCAACAATAGCTCGAGTCCCACCTAGCTCTGGATCGAAGAAGGACACATTGCTCCCCTCCAACCATTCGCCTTCGAACTGGGATTGAGGTGAAAATACTCTCGCCCACTGTGAATACAGCTCAACTTCCGTAAGCACTTTCCAGATAGTTTCTGGCGTTGCCGCCACCTCAATCTGATAATTTAGCGTTAGCATCCTGTTTTTTTCCTTTTCCCATCCTCTATTAGTTATAGTTGATTTAACGACATATTACTTTGTAAATCAGAAAACTAGCGCATTAGTCTTGCAAAGCTTAACGACAACTTTTGCATGATTCGTATATTGACCAATACTTATTAAGTAATTAGTTAATGGGCAAGACATGAAGAAACGTCGCTATTCGCTGAGTATCCATATAACAAGCTTGTTTTTAGTGCTGACTACCTTAGTCGGTACCGTGTTAATTGCGATTAGCTATCGACACTCTCAGGAATTGCTGACTGGCAGCGCTAAAGAACTTAGCAGTGAGAACAGTCGAAAACTTGAGTCCACATTCAGGGTGCGTGCAGGCCCTATACTCACGACTCTCGATTTCATGGCACTGAGTGCCGTTATCGATGAGCGTAAAGCTCCACTCAAAGCGAAACGATTCCTCTCTTCATTAGAGTTAATTTTTCAACGAAATCAGGGGCTAGTCGCCTTGTTCTATGCGAATGAGCACGGTGAGTTTACGATGCTTCGTCCACTGCGCGACAACAAATCTCGCGAACGATTTGGCGCCCCTCCCAAAGCCAGCATGATGATCAATTTCACAAAGGTCGATGGTTCAAATGAGTTCCATTATTTAGATGGCAATCACAAACGTATCGGATACAAACAAACCAACGACAACGAATTCGACCCCAGAATCAGGCCTTGGTTTACCAACGCCGATCCTGACGGAGATATTCGCCTCACCGAACCGTATTTTTTTTACTTTCTGAAAACCAACGGCGTGACCTTATCTCGTCGCTCAGCAGATGGCGGAAAAGTGGTAGCGGCCGATTTCACGCTATCTTCCTTATCACAACAAATTGGTGAGATTGGCTTTTCTGACAACACCAAGCTTATGCTCTTTGACAATCAATTCAGAGTGTTAGCTCAGCATCAGACAGGTGTCGATCTCGCTCTAGATAATGAAAAAATTCAACAAAAACTTGAGAACAGTCTATTCTCCCCCATCCTCGATCGTCATAGCAGCCAGACACTTTATGAGCCCGTCGTCGACGATGGTAAAAACTGGGCGGTAACATTAACCCCAGTGGTACTAAATGAACATGTGCGCCTTCTTCTCGCAGAGGCGACCCCACAAGATGATCTGTTAGCCAATTTACTTTCGATGCGTGACCGACAGATCACCGTTGCGATGGCTATGCTCGCTATTTGTTTTGTCGTTGTGTGGGTCGTGGCGAATAAATTGGCGACACCTTTGCAAAACCTTGTCTTGCTCACTGATAATATCGCTCGCTTTGATTTCAAAAAAACCCGCTACCCTAAAAGTGTCATCAAAGAAGTCGCCAATCTGACCGAGTCGATTGAGCTGATGGAGCATACTCTGCATGATTTGCTGCGCTTGTTGCGCGACACGGCTAGTAATCAGGATTTCTCAGTTCTCGCTAAAACCATCACACACCAAAGTTACCTTGTCACGAAAGCGGAGACCATTGTTCTCTACACCTACTCGGAACAACAGAAAACATTTGAGACTGCAGCGAACCACGCCATCATTCCATTTAAGATTGAACTGAATGAGTTTCTGACTGAGACGGCTTGGTTAGAGACCGATTTGCGTCGAGGCGAGATTATGCACCTCAATCGAAGTGATAATGCGCTCAACCGACATAAAGAGTATTTCTATAACTCTGACGTTTATTTCTTCCCGTTGCTCAGCCGAGAGAAACGTTTAGTTGGTATTTTGTTGCTTGGGTATGAGCGCGCCATCACCAAAGAACAAAGCGATAAACATGCATTCCTCAAAGAGTTGCTCAGCTTTGCTGAAATCGCCAAAGAAAATATCGACCAGATGCAGCAACAAAAAGACATGTTAAATGCCTTCATTGAGCTGATTGCTTCAGCGATTGATACCAAGTCACCCTACACTGGTAGCCACTGCCAGCGTGTCCCTGAACTGACAAAAATGCTGACTCAGGTCGCTCAGGACGATGACAATTACTTCCCGCAATTTGGTATGAATAAAAAACAATGGGAAGAGCTTCACCTTGCTGCATGGCTCCACGACTGCGGTAAAGTCACTACCCCTGAGTATGTCATTGATAAAGCGACGAAGCTTGAAACCATCTACGACAGAATCCATGAGATTCGGATGCGCTTTGAACTGCTAAAAACTCAAGCAGAAGTAGATTATTGGCAAGGCCTTTACCAAGGAGGTAGCGCGACCGAATTAAAACGCACCCTGAAAGACACACACAAAACGTTAGATGAAGAATTTCAGTTTATCGCTCAATGTAATGTCGGTAGTGAGCAAATGGAAGAATCTGCCATTGAGCGGCTCAACAACATAGCAAAAAGACAGTGGAAGAGAACCTTGAATGATCAAGCTGGTGTATCTTGGGTTGAAAAACAACGAGCTGGTGAGGCATTGGCGTTGCCAGTGATGGAGCCACTATTAAGTGATAAACAGGTTCATCATATCCCATGGAAACAGGGAGAGAGTCCGCAGGATGTCTGGAAAGAACACTTTATCCTTCAACCTGGAAACCTTAAATATAATCGCGGAGAGCTGTACAACCTCTCGATTCGCTACGGCACTCTAAACGATGAAGAGCGGTTTATTATCAATGACCATATCATTCAAACGATTACGATGCTTGGTCGCCTTCCCTACCCAGAGCATTTGAAAAATATTCCGGAAATAGCAGGCGGACACCACGAACGCATGGATGGGAAAGGGTATCCAAGAGGCTTAAACGAAGACCAACTCTCAATCCCAGCCAGAGTCATGGCCATTGCCGATGTTTTTGAAGCACTCACTTCCAGTGACAGACCTTATAAAAAAGCGAAGAATCTGGAGGAGTCACTCAACATCATGACTCACATGGCCACTTCAGGTCATATCGATCCTAAGCTTTACTTGCTCTTCTTAGAGCACGAAATTGATCAGAAATACGCTGAGATGTTCTTATCGCCGCAGCAAATCGTTCCTGTCGAACGAGAAGAACATATGCAAACCGTCAAAGCCCACCTCAAAGCCTTATTCTAAACCCACCCTAAGCGTTTCAATTATGTAAACAAATAGAGTTTTAACTCCATACAAATACGTTCATCAGAATTCTAAATAAATCTCATAGAATCAATGACCTGAAGTTTTCGCTAGTCAATATTTAATCGATTGCCTTCACAAAGGTTGATGTATATCAAATACTCATAGACAATACGCTGCCGAATTGAGATTTATCTCTATAGCTCAAGAAGATTAAGGTTTTGGCTATCAAAGTAATAGGCATCACCGATTATCAATTTTGAAGTCCCGTTGATAGGGTTGGCTCTTCCAAAGAGCCAGCATTGACGGCACATGATAACTACCTCGTTTCTAAGGGAAAGATGATGGTAATACCAGAAAACAGCAGCATCGTTATTTTTGGTGCTTCGGGAGACTTGACGTATCGTAAGTTAATCCCTGCTCTATACCACCTTTATGCGAGTAAGCAGCTTCCACAAAACTTCGCTATTCTGGGTGTCAGCCGCACAGAATATAGCGACGAGTCTTACCGCGAAAAACTGAAGCACTCACTTCAGGAAATGGAAAAAACTGAGCCTGCAACGCTAGATGCATTCATTAATCACTTGCACTACCAAGCGATCAATACCTCTGATACCGCAGACTACAGCAAACTGGTTACCCGTCTTGACCAACTGTCCGAGCAGTACAACTTCGAGCAACGTAACACGCTATTCTACTTAGCTACTCCACCAAGCCTATACAGCGTTATTCCTGCAAGCCTTGCTGCACACGGTCTAAGTAACGAAGAGGATGGTTGGAAACGCCTAATCATCGAAAAGCCGTTCGGTTACGATCTAGAGTCTGCTCAAAAGCTCGATAAAGAAATTCACGAACACTTCCAAGAGCACCAAATCTACCGTATCGACCATTACCTTGGTAAAGAAACAGTACAGAATCTACTGGTTCTGCGCTTCTCAAATGCGATGTTTGAACCGCTTTGGAACCGTAACTTTATCGAATACGTTGAAATTACCGGTGCGGAATTCCTTGGCGTAGAGGAACGTGGCGGTTATTACGACGGCTCTGGTGCGGTACGCGACATGTTCCAAAACCACCTACTGCAAGTTCTCGCAATGGTTGGTATGGAGCCACCAGCACAAATTAACGCAGATTCTATGCGTGACGAAGTCGTTAAAGTTCTACAGTGTCTGAAACCTCTAGACGAAGAGTCACTGCGTAAAAACCTTGTTCTTGGGCAGTACACCGCATCTGACGTTCGCGGCGAGCACTTACTGGGCTACCGAGAAGAAAACGGCGTCGCTGACGATTCACGGACTGAGACCTACATCGGCCTAAAAGCATACATCAACAACTGGCGTTGGAACGGTGTACCATTCTACGTACGTACCGGTAAGCGATTGCCAACACGCGTAACAGAAGTGGTTATCCACTTTAAGAACACGCCGCACCCAGTGTTTGGTCAGAACGCGCCTGAAAACAAACTCATCATTCGTATTCAGCCGGATGAAGGCATTCAGATGAGCTTTGGCCTAAAAGAGCCAGGCGCTGGTTTTAAAGCCAAAGAAGTGAAGATGAACTTCTCTTACAATGATTTGGAAGAGACTCAGATGCTAACCGCGTATGAGCGCTTACTACTTGATGCTTTGAATGGCGATGCTACTCTATTTGCACGTACTGATGCGGTAGAAGCTTGCTGGAAGTACGTTCAGCCAATTCTCGATTTCAAACAAGACCCACAAGCGCTATTTGGTTACGCCTGTGGCACATGGGGGCCAAAAGAAGCAGACGATCTACTTCAGCGCGCAAACCGCGCTTGGCGTTTCCCATGTAAGAACCTAACAGACACGGACTACTGCGAACTATGATCAATCATAAGATCTTCCCAACAGCAGAACAGGTGGTAGAAAGCTTAGCGAACGACATGAAAGCGTTCAGCGAACTTGGTCGACCTGTTCACATTTCACTATCGGGTGGTAGCACACCTAAAATGCTGTTTAAGCTGCTATCAACCGATACATACGCTACGTCTATCCAGTGGAATAACCTACACTTCTGGTGGGGCGATGAACGCTGCGTCGCACCTGACGACGCAGAAAGTAACTACGGTGAAGCGAACGCTTTGCTATTTAGCAAAGTGAACCTACCAGCTGAAAACATCCATCGCATCCGTGGTGAAGAAGAGCCAAAAGCAGAAGCTGAGCGATTCGCACGAGAGATGGCGGATGTGATTCCAACGGAAAACGACACGCCTGTCTTCGATTGGATTCTGCTAGGCGTCGGTGCAGATGGACACACAGCATCACTGTTCCCAGGTCAAACTGATTATCAAGACGAGAATCTATCGGTATTAGCTTCTCATCCTGAATCAGGCCAGATTCGTGTTTCTAAAACAGCGAAAGTTTTAGAAGCCGCTAAACGTATCAGCTATCTTGTACTTGGTGCAGGCAAAGTTGAAATCGTAAACGAAATTCATACTACTCCGGCAAGCGAGCTGCCTTATCCAGCTGCGAAAATCCAGTCTAAAGCTGGCGAGACCGAGTGGTACTTAGATTCAGACGCAGCAGCAAAAATCGCGTAATGCGAGCGTCCATTTTTAGAGAAATTGGAGAGAAATAATGAAAGGTGATATCGGTGTAATTGGCCTAGCAGTAATGGGTCAAAACCTTATCCTGAACATGAACGATCACGGCTTTAAAGTGGTTGCTCACAACCGTACTGCTGCGAAAGTAGACGAATTCCTTGAAGGCCCAGCAAAAGGAACTAACATCGTTGGTGCTTACTCTCTGGAAGAGCTAGTAGAGAAACTAGAAGCGCCACGTAAAGTGATGCTTATGGTTCGTGCTGGTGCTGTTGTAGATGCGTTCATTGACAACCTAATCCCGCTTCTAGACGAAGGCGACATCATCATCGATGGTGGTAACACTAACTACCCAGACACAAACCGTCGCGTTGCACATTGTCGTGAAAAAGGCATTCACTTCATCGGTACTGGTGTATCTGGTGGTGAAGAAGGTGCTCGTTTCGGTCCTTCAATCATGCCTGGCGGCTCTGCGGAAGCTTGGGAAGCAGTTAAGCCTATCTTCCAAGGTATCTCAGCAAAAACTGACGCTGGCGAGCCTTGCTGTGACTGGGTTGGTAACGACGGTG
Source organism: Vibrio sp. B183 (assembly GCF_000740665.1). Classification (NCBI taxonomy): domain Bacteria; kingdom Pseudomonadati; phylum Pseudomonadota; class Gammaproteobacteria; order Vibrionales; family Vibrionaceae; genus Vibrio; species Vibrio sp. B183. The sequence goes on from NZ_JPQB01000014.1 coordinate 277,285, forward strand.
CTGGCCACTTCGTTAAAATGGTTCACAACGGTATCGAATACGGCGACATGCAGCTGATCACTGAAGCGTACCAGTTCATGAAAGATGGCCTAGGTATGTCTGCAGACGAAATGCAGGCAGTATTCGCAGATTGGAACAAGACTGAACTAGACAGCTACCTTGTTGAAATCACGGCTGACATCCTTGGTTACAAAGATGAAGACGGTGAGCCTCTAGTTGAAAAGATCCTAGACACTGCAGGCCAAAAAGGTACAGGTAAATGGACGGGTATCAACGCACTAGACCTTGGTATTCCTCTAACGCTTATCTCTGAGTCTGTCTTCTCTCGTTGTCTGTCTGCGCTTAAAGATCAACGTGTTGAAGCTGAATCGCTATTCGGTAAGACAATCACTCCAGTTGAAGGCGACAAGCAAGAGTGGGTTGACGCTCTTCGTCAAGCTCTCCTGGCTTCTAAGATCATTTCTTACGCTCAAGGCTTCATGCTAATGCGCGAAGCATCTAACGAGAACGGTTGGGATCTTAACTACGGTAACGTAGCGCTTATGTGGCGTGGTGGTTGTATCATCCGCAGTGCATTCCTAGGTAACATCCGTGATGCGTACGAAGCGAACCCAGACATCGCATTCCTAGGTTCAGATGACTACTTCAAAGGCATCCTACAAAACAGCCTAAGCGCATGGCGTAAGGTTGCAGCTAAGTCGCTAGAAGCAGGCATCCCAATGCCTTGTACTATCTCTGCACTTTCGTTCCTAGACGGCTACACAACAGCACGTCTGCCAGCGAACCTTCTTCAAGCTCAACGTGACTACTTCGGTGCTCACACTTATGAGCGTACTGATCGTCCACGTGGTGAGTTCTTCCACACGAACTGGACTGGTACAGGCGGCGACACAGCGTCTACTACTTACGACGTATAAATCTGCTTAAAGGGGCTTAGTACGGTATTTTGTAATACCCGAAACTCCTACTACAATTAAGACGTTATGGAGGATGTTAGCCTAGCTCACATCCTCTATTTTTTGAAACCTACAACAAGGAGTCGTGTGAGTTCTCACAACGGCATTGGTGAATAGCTTAACCTGGATGGTTTATAACAATCTAAATTGAGGTTCTTGAAATGACTATTAATAAGTACTTTGTCTTTGTTCCTTCTATTGAAGAAGCTAAAGCGAAAAAGGAAAGTGAAGTGGTAAAAACTAAGGAAGCTCAACGTCAGGCATTAGTAAAACAGGCGCAGCAACAGGGCGGACTGTAAAGGCTAGGTTTCAGTAAAAAGAGCGCCCGTTGTGGCGCTCTTTTTTTATTTTTGGCTCGTAACGTATTTTAGGAGCTCAACGACATGTTCTGGTGACTCCGCCCACGCCATTGCCGCAGCATCGACCTCTTTAAGCGGGTGAATCAAAGACTCATCGTGAAGCGTAATATACGGCTTATCAAGTGCCGCTAACATGCCTGCATCAAATGCGGCATTCCACTGACGATATTTATCACCAAAGCGCACCACGCCAATATCACACTGTTTGATAAGAGTAGACGTTCGAATGGCGTTGACTTTGGACGATTGGTGGTCACGCCAAAAGCCTGACTCATTCTCTCTGAGTACGTCACCCGCTGCATCGCTGGAGTCGTGATCGGTATTCGCAGAATAGAATTCAATATTCAGATCCAGCTTCTGAGCACCTTCCACAATACGTTCGCGCCAATCGGTATGAATTTCACCGCTAAGATAGACTTTCCAAATCATCACATTGTTTCCTTTTGATTGTTATTTTGAATTTGTTGCTACGACATCCGCACGAATGACTGACTGTTCAACCACTATATCAGCTAACTGAACTCGACTTGCCAGATAATGCTCAGTTTGTTTGTGCACAGCCAAAGCTTCTTGGCTTTGATAAATCTCGTACAGATGGAAGAGCTGCGGGTCGTTGAGATCTCTGATTACGTCAAATTGTACACAACCCAACTCATTCTGACAGGACGCTTTGGCATTTTCATTCATGATAGTGATGTAGTCTTCTTCCCTACCTTTCTTTACTCGACTGGAGACGATTATGCAGTACATAATTAGTAACCTTCCTTGATAATGTTCATCATCATTGCAAAACAATTGCCTTATTGTGTACAATTTAATTCAAAATAAAATACAAGGAAGTGTAATTATGGACAGATCCGCTCCATTTAATGGTATGAGACATATTGCGTTAGTGGTTCAGAAATTCGAAGAGTGTGAGGCTTTTTACACTGACATCATGGGTATGACAGTGTTGAGACGAGCAAGTGATAATCTGGTTTACCTGACTAACGGCTGCGATAATCTCTCACTTGGTCGCGCCCACTCACAACGGGTATGCTCGCCTATCAGCGTCGATCACTTTGGTTTTATTGTTAGAAGTAAAGATGAGCTCCATCATTGGTATGAGTTCATGCAAGAGAAAGGAGTCACACTGCTTGACGCGCCTCATGATCACAGCGATGGTGCGAGAAGCTTCCATTGCCGCGATCCGGAAGGTCACGTCATCCAGCCTCTTTATCATCCCGAGATTTCACACCAGACCATCATTTAGTTTTGATCAACCCCAATGCTTTGAGCTTTCGATAAACGGTGTTCCGGCTGATTCCCAGCACTCGGGACACCTTGCTGACATTTCCGTTATGCGCATGGTAGGTGTCGACCAATGTGCTATTAAGCGTTGATTTCAAATCCTGTTCTACCACTTCACTTTGCACCGGAGTGTTTTCTAACAATGGCTGGGCAAAGTGAGTAGGCACATGCTCAATACTGATTTCTTCTACATCGCTAGCAATCAAGCTGGTGACTTTGAGAAGGTTATCCAACTCTCTCAGATTGCCTGGCCAACGATAATTGAGCAATAACTGCATTAGCGACGCCGAGATTTGCTGGGAGTTTTGTTGGTGTTTTGCGTGAATTGCCCGAATCAAGGCGGCTTTGTCCTCGCGCTGATACAGTGAAGGTAGAGTAATCACTAAGCCATTCAATCGATAATAGAGATCCTGCCTAAAGCGTCTCTGAGCGACCAGTTGGTTTAAATCCTGATGCGTTGCTGCAATCACCTGAATGTCCACTTGATAGGATTGAGCCGAACCCACAGGCATAACCACTTTGTCTTGCAGGACAGATAGCAAACGGCACTGCGCATCAAGCGGCATTTCTCCAATTTCATCCAGAAATAAGATACCTTTATCCGCTTGTCTCACTCGCCCTGAATAGCCATACTTACTCGCTCCAGTGAACGCTCCAGACGCATGACCAAATAGCTCAGATTCAATCAAATCTTTAGGTAGTGCCCCGCAATTAACAGTGACAAGCGGCTGCTTACATCGAGCACTGTGTTTGTGTAGCGCTTTGACGAATTCGCCTTTACCTACCCCCGTTTCTCCAAGAATTAACAAATTAATATCACAATCCAGTACTTTATTTGCCTGTTGCCACGCCTGTTCAACTTGGTGATCACCATAGTGAAGCTCACTCGATACGCTGAGCCATTTTTTCTGGATCGGCTTCTGGCCTAAGGTCCGTTTTTCGAAGACGAACTGCGCGCTCTGCTCTGGCTGCTTGAGAAGGCTCTCGACATGCTCTCCGACAAGTGCTGCCTTAGGGATAAGTTGAGTGGCAACCTGATTGTGTGCCACCACCTGACCATTTTCATCAGCAATCACTATGCCTTGCCAACCACTCTTCAAAACTGACTCATTGTGCGCAAGGTTGATTTGCAATACTCCCTCAGGGATTTGCGTCAACAGGTAGTTTTCAATCAGCTGCACCATGTTCTGGACCAACAGCTGCGTCGTCACATCATGTTTGCTTTGTTCACTAGTAATATCGAGAATGCCAACCAGTTCACCACGATAGTTAAAGAGCGGGCTCGCCGAGCAACTAATGAAACGATGCTGTTTGATAAAGTGCTGCTCACCAATAATAGACACTGCTTTCTTTTCGAACAGTGCCGTTCCAATCGCATTCGTCCCTTTCAGCCTTTCCTGCCAGCAACTGCCTGAATCCAGCGCTATCGACATCAACTTTTCTCGGAATCTTTCCTGCCCCCAACTCGCAAGAATGACCCCTTCATCATCCGTCAAAATCAACCGACTATCTGTTCGAGAAAGAACTTGATTAAACAAAGGCAAAACGCACTGCTCCACAGCCTCAATCACGCCTTGAGCCTTATAACGTCGCTCTTTGAGCAACGCGTTGGACACGTTAATGTCTTCAGGTTTCTTGATCTGTTTGAGACCCGCATTAGTACTTCTCTGCCATGAGGACATGAGCCAGCTGTCTGGTTGATGGGTTTGTAGTTCCATACCTGTTCCACTCTTGAGCATTTGGGGTGTGCCATTTTGGAACAGGTGAACATTTTGTTAACACCTCATTCCATCGCCATGCGTTTAAAACAACACAGTCTAAGCCTTGAACACTCTAGCGCCAGAACAAAGTCACAACAAGTTTTTAACAATTGGTCTGTGATTTGCGTTAGTTAGATGAATGGCAACTGAAGTGTTCACCTGTTGGTGACAGCTTCAAACATAACTTGAACGAGAAAATAATAAGGATATTTCTATGATTTACGCACAACCAGGCAGTCAGGATTCTGTGGTTAACTTCAAAACCCATTACGACAACTACATTGGTGGAGAGTGGGTGAAACCTGTGTCTGGCGAATACTTTGACAACACTTCACCAGTCAATGGGCAAGCTTACTGTAAAGTTGCTCGTTCAGGTGAAGCAGACATCAACCTGGCACTTGATGCGGCTCATAATGTCAGAGCGAGCTGGGCAGCCACGAGTGTAACAGAGCGTTCTAATATTCTCCTCAAGATTGCCGATCGCATTGAGCAGCACCTTGAAGAGCTTGCCGTGGCAGAAACATGGGAAAACGGCAAACCAGTGCGTGAAACTCTTGCAGCGGATCTTCCTCTTGTAGTCGACCATTTCCGCTACTTTGCGGGCTGTATCCGCGCTCAAGAAGGCAGCGCTGCCGAGCTTGATGTGAATACCGCGAGCTACCATTTCCCTGAACCTATTGGTGTTGTCGGCCAGATCATTCCATGGAACTTCCCTATGCTGATGGCAGCTTGGAAACTGGCTCCAGCGCTCGCGGCAGGTTGTTGTGTGATTTTGAAACCGGCTGAGCAAACCCCAACTTCTATCTTGCTTTTGATGGAAAAGATCGGTGATTTGATTCCAGCAGGCGTGGTAAACGTCGTCAACGGATTTGGTCGTGAAGCAGGCCAAGCGCTTGCCACCAGTAACCGTATTGCCAAGATCGCTTTCACAGGCTCGACTCAAGTCGGTAACCACATTCTTAAATGTGCAGCCGATAGCCTAATTCCTTCAACTGTGGAACTGGGCGGTAAGTCACCTAACATCTATTTCCCGGACATCTTCGACCATGAAGACGAATACTTGGAGAAGTGTATCGAAGGTACGCTATTGGCCTTCTTCAACCAAGGCGAAGTCTGTACCTGCCCTTCACGTGTATTGGTGCATGAGTCCGTGTACGACAAGTTCATCGCCAAAGTGGCCGAACGTGCAAAGAGCATCCAGCAAGGTAACCCGCTGGATACAGACACTCAGGTAGGTGCACAAGCTTCTCAGGAACAATTTGACAAGATCCTGAGCTACCTAGAGATAGGCCGCCAAGAAGGCGCGAAAGTTGTGTTCGGTGGTGAAGTCGCTCAGCAAAAAGACGATATCGAATCGGGTTACTACATTCAGCCAACACTTCTTGAAGGTAACAATAAGATGCGTGTCTTCCAGGAAGAGATCTTTGGCCCAGTCATCGCCATTACTAAGTTTAAAGACGAAGCCGAAGCACTGGCCATTGCGAACGATACCGAATATGGCTTAGGCGCAGGTGTCTGGACGCGAGATGCCAATCTAGCCTACCGCATGGGTCGCAACATCGAAGCGGGTCGTATTTGGGTGAACTGTTACCATGCCTACCCAGCACACGCTGCCTTCGGTGGTTATAAGAAGTCAGGTATTGGCCGTGAAACGCATAAGATGATGCTGGATCACTACCAGAACACCAAAAACTTACTTATTAGCTACGACGTTAACCCACTCGGTTTTTTCTAAACATAAAGAGCGCCCTAGGGCGCTCTTTTACTGTCAGGCTTCTTCGTGTTTGTCGCTTTCTTTACGCTTGTCATTCCAATACAACATGCCACTGGCGATCAACGCTACCACTGAAACGGTGAACAAAGCCGGCATCTTTAAAATCCAGGCAAAGGTTGCGGCCAGAAAAGCAATAAATGTTACCATTCTGCTGCCTGACATCACACGACCTAGTTTTCTGTCCATAACTCCTCCTACCAAGAGAAAAGAAAGGGAAAAAGTGAGGTAGGTAGAGCGCGCTTTTTCTACACAGTCATTGTGGCACTTTCGGGCAAAAATTAACCTAAATCCTTATCAAAACATCTAACAATGTGATTCATAATTGCGCTTCGATCACGAAGCTATAGCGTCTACCGCTTCAGCTCGATCAACGTAGGTCGCTCGAATATCAAGAAACAGTTCGAGGTTAGACACTAGAACCCTGACGCACTGTGGATCGAATATAACGCCCTCATTTTCTTCGATATATTCCACTACTTGCTCCACAGACCACGCTGGCTTATAGGCTCTTTTACTGAGCAGCGCATCAAAAACATCCGCCAGTGTGACAATCCGAGCTTCTAGCGGAATCGACTCACCTTTCAAGCCATCAGGGAGCCCTTTTCCATTAAAGTGCTCATGGTGATGACGGACAATATTCTTGATAAACGAGATTTCTTCACTCGAAACGGAGTTCACACTCGATAACGAAATTACATCGTCGATAATGCCTTCACCATAAACCGTGTGGCGGTTCATTATTTCTCGCTCCTGAGGTGTATATCGACGACTGCTGTACAGAATCTCATCAGGAATCATATACTTGCCAATATCATGAAAGGGCGCATACAAACGGATACGATGAATAAATGGGTGTGTCACTTCAGCAACGGTTTCTGACAGTAAACGGGCAATCAGCTCACTGTACATTCCCATCCGCGTCAGATGCTCTTGCGTTTCAGGATCACGAGCGTGCCCCATATTCAACGCAACCGCCAAGGTAGACTGAAAATGTTTCTGGTTTTCATACAATTGGACAAACAAGCCTGCAATGAGCTGCGACAGGTAAGCAAAGTCTCGTTGACTGTCACTAAGGCTGAAAAAACCGTCTTCAGAAGCATTGAAAAATATGAAGCCAATCGTTTTTCCCTGATAAGAAATGGGAAAGGTGTAGCTGCTACTATGGCCGAGTTTAATCAGTTCCTTGATTCGCTCTGTCTGCAGCATATCGCGCAAACAGTCGACAATTCTGATATTGGCAGTAAATGCAATACTGGTAAGTGACGAGTTTTCTCTTAGTTCTTGTTCGAGATAATCATATCGGCCGATGTCTGCCAGCTTGTCTCTGACATAATAATTAGACACGGTATTGTTACCAATCAAAGCGATGGAAAAACGGGAGAGCGGTGGGTAAGACTTCATTGCCAGAGCATAGATTTCGTTCAGCTTGGTGATGATGTCTTGATTTTGAGCAGCCGTCTGGTTGAACGCTGTGTAATCAAACATGCAATGAGTAACCTTTGTTGTTGTGATAATTTGAAGCAGTTTCTCAGTATAGAAACTAAACGTATCAAATATTTAACAACTTGCTTACCAACACATCAGCAAACTTAGAATTTCATCATAATTTATGTGGTTATTTATGAGACACAACATGACTAACTATGATCTGTCGATTCATTCACGCCCAATAAACATCGTAGAAAAAGTATGTGGTCATCAAAACGCTCGATACAGCCACAAAACCTTTGACGTATTGCTGAGGCACATTACGTGACACCCGCGCGGCGACATAGCCTCCTGATAGCGTCCCCAGCATCACGACAATGCCTCTAGGCCAATCTATTGAACCATCCAGAACAAACACTAAGATGGCCGTTAGAGAAACGCAGGAAGACACCAAAAGCTTAAGGCCATTCATTTGATTAATGTCTTTGTACCCAGCAAGAACCAAGTAACTCAGTACGATGACCCCTAGCCCAGCGTTGAAGAAGCCTCCATATGCAGAGACCAAAACCAAAAACACGGAGAGTGCGATGGTCGACCAAACTGGGTTTACAGAGCCCTTACGAACCAGCTTTCCAGACCACTCACTGATTTTGTTGCCGAACAAGAACAACACTGTCGCAAACAACAGCAACCAAGGGATGGCTTCCAGAAACAGAGATTCAGAAACGCTCAGCAATAGGTAAGCCCCTAAAGCGCCACCGATTAAGCTCAGGATGACTGTAAACAAAATGGTTTGAGGATGTTTACCGATGTCTTGGCGAAACCCGTAAGCGCCGCTGACGTAACCAGCACAAGCGGCAAAAGTATTGGTTGCGTTGGCGACAACAGGAGGCACGCCAACAAACAGTAAGCTAGGAAACGTGATGAAACTACCACCACCTGCAACACTGTTAAGAATTCCGCCAAGCACTCCGGCTACAAACAATAGAATCCATTCCATCTTTTTGATTCAGTTGAGGATTATTAGCCCAATGTAGCGACGTTCTCTCCTCAGGTAAACTAAAGGGGCAAATTTTTTGCCCCTTTGGAATACGATGAAATGACTTATTACGCCAACTAGATCACTGAATATCGAGTGCGATGTTTTTCCAATCACGCAGCTCTTGGCGGTAATACGCGGTCTGTTTGTCTGTCACTGAGTTTATTATTTTAACCAAATACTTATCGGCAACCGCTTTGTTGTGACCGATCTTTTGCTCCAACTCCGTCGAATAAAAGCTAGCGGGATTAAACATCAGCTGTTGGAAGTGAGGTTGAAAATATCCGACTTGCATACGATTGGTAAGCAAAGCATTCATTTCCACTCGCATTTTGGTTTGATGATCTATCCAGTCATATGAAGTTACATAGAGTTGAGAGGTCCATTCTTGAATCATTCTTTCTTGTTCGGGCGTTACAGAGCCTAGCCAGTCATCAAAATTCTCAGTGATCTTTTCTTCATAGTTTTCACGAATTTTGTCTTCAGTGAGCTTCTGATATTTCTTTTTATAACGTGTATGTCGAACACGAATATTATCCATTAGCTCTTCCGCTTGGTCATCAGACAGCTCACTCGCTAATGCAAACATTTCTGGCGCTATCTGACTGACCAGTCTTTGAGTATGGCTCTGGAATTGCGCTTCTTGGTGCTTTAAGTCTTCTTCAGTAAACGATTTAGGATCAAGCGCAATGAGCTGATCCAAATGCTGGATATAATTTGGAATCTCTTCCCGTCGATGCCAATCGCTGAGCACTTCAATTTTTTCACTGACCAGCTCTTCTTGCTCGTCATTTAATTCAACAAAATCTTCCAGATACTCAACCAACAACCAATCCATATTGTTATAAACAAACTTGGTACTACAGCCAGTTAAAGCAAAACAGAGCGCTGTTAATAATCCCCATTTTTTCATCATCCATTCCTCTGCCCAACACTGCTGAGAACATTATAATTATAGCTCTCACACCTTTAGAGAGTGTGCGCTGGTTAAACTACCAGCAAATTAAATACCAGAATTTTTAAATGCGCTTTAGCTAGCTGATATTCCATAGAAACCTCTGACAACCATCTCTCCTGACTTCACGCTTTACCTCTCACCACGCTTAAGAGCGGCAACACCTTTCCTCATGCTCAACTCTGACCTAAATTTAACGTGTTGAACGTCTAACTCTCTATGATTAATTAAACAGAAGCCACTCACTCTAAGTAATAGATTGACCTAAGCTTCGCTTACACTCTTAACATCAAGGCATAATTATAATGAACAGAATTTTTGCTTCGTCAGTCATATCTGTGTTGGCACTTGCTGGCTGCGCTACACAATCACAGCCTGAGCCGGAACTGGCTAAAAACCCGATGTGCATGGAAAAAGGGTTACCTGGTGGATGGTCGACCTCAAGCATAACGCCTGAAGTCATGAGGGCGATGGATACCATTCTGGGCCAGATGAACACTGAATCACCCGTCAAACAAATCAATCAGGTGAGGACCCAAGTGGTCAGCGGGATGAATTACGCCATTGAATTTACCCTCGAAAATGGCGAAGTGTGGCATGCCGTGGTCAATCGCAACCTTCGGGATGATTATATGATTGAGCGAATAGCTAAACCTGGGCCGCTTTGTCCATAACTTCATTACATAAATCAAAAAAGGCGGAGTCCATTCCCGACTCCGCCCTTTGTGATTAATAGATAACCTGAAGCACTACTGCTTTACTCAAACTTCTCTTCTATTTTTTTGCAAATATATTCGCCAATAGGTATGGCTGAGGTAGCTGCAGGGCTAGGTGCATTGCAGACATGAAGACTTCGAACACTTTCAGAAAACAAAAAATCATGTACCAGTGTACCGTCTTCTAGCACAGCCTGAGCACGCACACCTGCTGGATAGGGTTGCAAATCTTCCAATGCCACTGCAGGGCAATATTTATTGACGAGCTTGAGATAACCCGGCTTCCACCATGAGTTTTTGAACTCTTCTAGCCCAGTGTTTAAATGCTTCGCTGAGACACGCCAGAAGCCTTTAAACAACAGCATTTGCAACGTATCACGTAAGCTGAAGTTAAACTTCGAATACCCTTCTCTCTTCCAGCCTTGCACCGCATTGGGTCCAACCGTCACACTGCCATCTATCATTCGAGTAAGGTGTACCCCAAGAAACGGTAACGCAGGGTCAGGAACGGGGTAAATCAGGTGATTAACGATTTGATTGTGTTTCTCAGGTAATTGGTAGTATTCGCCCCGATAGGGGATGATTTGAAAATCAGTTTTAATCCCCAACATTCGCGTCATTCTGTCTGCCATTAAGCCACTGCAAGTGATCAAATGTCGGGTATTAAGCTGCATTGTTTGCCCATCGACGACGCACGTAAGCTGAACCTCCTCTTCAAGCTCTTGCGCGGCTACGACTCTCGTTCTCAACCCAATCAACCCACCAGAAGCCGTGAATTCTTCAACCATGCATTGAGCAACTTTTTTGTAATCGACAATGCTTGTCTGCTTAACGTAGATGGCACCTAAGCCCGTAATGTTAGGCTCAGCCAATTTGAGTTGAGCTTGGTCGAGCAATTCAACGTCAATTTCGTTTTGCTGGCAACGTTCAAAAAGCGCCTCCATCCGCTCTAATTCATCGTCTGTCGTTGCGACAATGAGCTTCCCGCAGTTTTCTACGTCGATACCGTGACGCTGACAAAAATCGATGGTCGCCTGCACGCCACGCTTACAAAAGTCCGCTTTGAGACTTCCGGGCTGATAGTAAACGCCAGCATGAATCACACCGCTATTGTGACCTGTCTGATGCTGCGCAAAATCGGCTTCCTTCTCTAACAGAAGTATTCGCTTAGCTGGGTATTTTTGTTTTAGCTGCCATGCAGTAGACGCACCCACAATGCCTCCACCAACAATAATATAATCGTGCACGACGTCCCTTTCTCTTAGCCCATATCAAGACAGCATCTTAATCTCAATTGTGCCTAATTGCGCATAGATGGAGCACAGTCACAGCAATGTCTAATAGTTAAGCCAGATTAATCGTGCGATTTGTGACTTGCTATCCAATATATTGGCAGAAGAAAAGTAATGAATGGATTGAAACATTTGACCAATAACGTAGGGGTTGGTCATCTTGAACGAAATGTGGGAATAGCAGAAACAAAAAAGGAGAGCCGAAGCTCCCCTTTTCTTAATCCTAATAACTAACTCTAATTAAAGAGCAGCTTTCGCTTTTTCAACTAAAACTGCGAATGCAGCTTTGTCGAATACCGCGATGTCAGCAAGGATCTTACGGTCGATCTCGATAGATGCTTTCTTAAGACCGTTGATGAAACGGCTGTAAGATAGACCATTCTGACGAGATGCCGCGTTGATACGTGCAATCCATAGTTGACGGAATTGACGCTTCTTGTTGCGACGGTCACGGTAAGCGTATTGACCAGCTTTAGTAACTGCTTGGAAAGCTACGCGGTAAACACGTGAACGTGCACCGTAGTAACCTTTAGCTTGTTTTAGAACTTTCTTATGACGTGCACGAGCTTGTACACCACGTTTTACGCGAGGCATTATGCTTCTCCTAAACTAAACGATAAATAAACTAAAAAGAATTAAGCGTATGGCATCATACGAACAACTGCAGCCACTTCACACTTAGGAAGGATTGCGTTTGGACGTAGTTGACGCTTGTTCTTAGTAGTACGCTTAGTCAGGATGTGACGTTTAGTAGCGTGCTTGAACTTAATACCACCAGCAGTTTTCTTGAAACGCTTAGCAGCACCTTTGTTGGTTTTCATCTTAGGCATGATGAATAACTCCGCATTGTAGTAGTTTAATAAACATGTAATTAGGGCGAATAAAACCCCGCCGTTTAAAAACGGCAGGGTTTAATTACTTGTAAGCCGTTAATTACTTCTTTTTAGGGGCAAGAACCATGATCATCTGACGACCTTCGATCTTCTTAGGGAAAGATTCCACTACTGCTAAATCAACAGTGTCTTCCTTAAGACGATTTAGAACGTCAACACCGATCTCTTGGTGTGCCATTTCTCGGCCACGGAAGCGAATTGTTACCTTCACTTTGTTGCCTTCTTCAAGGAAACGCGTCAGGTTGCGTAGTTTTACCTGATAGTCTCCAATATCAGTTCCAGGACGGAATTTTACTTCCTTAATCTGAACCTGTTTTTGCTTCTTCTTCTGCTCTTTAGCAGATTTGCTCTTCTCAAAGAGGAATTTACCGTAGTCCATTACTCGACATACTGGTGGCTCAGCGTTTGGACTGATTTCTACTAGATCCATACCCGCTTCTTCAGCTGCTGCTACTGCTTCTTGAATAGAAACAACGCCAACTGATTCGCCATCAGCGCCAGTCAAACGAACTTCACGAACGCCACGAATTTCACCGTTTAAACGATGAGCATTTTGTTTGGCCGGTACTTGGCCGCGTCTTCCGCCTTTAATAGTTTATTCCTCCAGATTGAGCTTACGGCTTGAAATCTCGTCTTGGATGTATGAAATAAAGTCATCCACTTTAAACTTGCCGAGATCCTTACCTTTACGAGTACGTACTGCAATCTCTCCAGCTTCCATCTCTTGGTCGCCACAAACCAGCATATACGGTACACGCTTCAAAGTGTGTTCGCGGATTTTAAAGCCAATCTTCTCATTTCTCAAGTCTGCTTTAGCTCTAATTCCACATTTTTGTAGTTTTTGGGCCACTTCCTGAGCATAATCCGATTGCTTATCAGTAATATTCATAATTACTGCTTGCTCCGGAGATAGCCAAGTCGGGAAGAAACCGAAGTATTCTTCAATCAGAATACCAATGAATCGTTCTAGTGAACCTAGGATAGCACGGTGAATCATTACAGGAACTTGACGTTCGTTGTTTTCATCCACGTAAGTCGCACCTAGACGGCCTGGTAGGTTGAAGTCTAGCTGAACCGTACCACACTGCCATGCACGGTCTAAACAGTCATGCAGTGTAAATTCAATTTTAGGGCCGTAGAATGCACCTTCGCCTTCCTGAAGCTCATATTCAATATTCATTGCTTCAAGAGACTGCTTAAGCGCTTCTTCAGATTGGTCCCAGATCTCATCTGAGCCGACACGCTTTTCAGGGCGAGTTGATAGTTTAACGACGATGTTATCGAAACCAAATGTTTGATACGTATCGTAAACCATCTTGATACAGCTAGTCACTTCCTCTTGGATTTGACTCTCAGTACAGAAGATGTGTGCATCATCCTGAGTGAAGCCACGTACACGCATAATACCGTGTAGCGCACCAGAAGGTTCGTTACGGTGACAAGAACCAAATTCCGCCATACGTAACGGTAGATCACGGTATGATTTAAGACCTTGGTTAAAGATCTGAACGTGGCCCGGGCAGTTCATTGGCTTGATCGCGTATTCACGGTTTTCAGAAGACGTCGTGAACATTGCATCTGCGTACTTGTCCCAGTGACCAGAACGTTCCCAAAGCACTCGGTCCATCATCAATGGGCCTTTTACTTCTTGGTAACCATATTCATCTAGCTTAGCGCGGATGAAGACTTCCAGATCACGGAAGATAGACCAACCATTGTGGTGCCAGAACACCATACCCGGTGCTTCTTGCTGCATGTGGAATAGGTCTAACTGCTTACCAATCTTACGGTGGTCACGCTTCGCCGCTTCTTCTAAACGAGTTAGGTGCGCTTTCAGCGCTTTTTTGTCGTGGAATGCAGTACCGTAGATACGTTGAAGCATCTTGTTGTCGCTGTTACCACGCCAGTAAGCACCAGCTACGTTAAGTAGCGTGAAGTGCTGACAGAAACCCATATGTGGTACGTGAGGACCACGACACATATCGATATATTCTTCATGATGGTACAAGCCTGGACGATCGTCACGAGATACGTTCTCGTCAAGGATTTCAATCTTGTACGTTTCACCGCGAGCTTCAAATGCATCGCGAGCTTCCTGCCAGCTAACCTTTTTCTTGATAACTTGGTATTTGGTCTTAGCCAGCTCTTTCATGCGCTTTTCGATCTTATCCAGATCTTCTTGCGTTAGAGAGTGCTCTAGATCGATATCGTAGTAGAAGCCATTGTCGATAGTTGGACCAATCGCCATTTTCGCTTCAGGGAAAAGCTGCTTGATCGCGTGACCAAGTAGGTGAGCACATGAGTGGCGAACGATTTCTAGGCCATCTACTTCATCTTTAACTGTGATGATTTCTAGGCTTGCATCTTGTTCGATAAGATCGCATGCATCAACACGGTTGCCATCTACACGACCTGCGATGGTTGCTTTCGCAAGACCGGGACCGATAGATTGAGCGACTTCAAGAGTAGAAACTGGGTTGTCAAATTGACGCTGACTGCCGTCAGGAAGAGTAATAATAGGCATTTAACTGTCCTTTACAGTGGTGTTGCACACCAAGCAACACATGCAATTTAAAATCATGTCATTAACTGAAAAAACAAAAGGTTAAAGACGAGAGTTTTGTCCTTTTCTGCGCAAATACGAATGCACAATTCAGGAGCGAACGAGCATTGTAACCAAATCAAATAAAATAACAATCCATGTCACAGAAATGTCTTAAATAAGAAGAAGGGCTGATGATCGCTCAACAGCCCTTTGGAATGAAAACAATGACAACTTAAAGCTTGAAGAAAGAAAGCTGCGCTTTCTGTTTTTCTGCCAACTGTGACAGCTCCGAGCTAGCACTCGCGCTTTGGCTAATGCCCGTTACGTTTTGGTTAACCAACTCAGACATGTTCACCACGTTTCGGTTAATATCCTGAGTGACCTGAGACTGCTGTTCGGCTGCCGTGGCCACCTGAGTATTGGTGTCATTAATATTAACCACTGACTCGGTAATACCGACCAACGCTTCGTTAGCTTGTTTCGCCAGTTGATTGTTTTTATCTAACATTTCCAAGCTCACCTGCATGCTGTCGTTTGCTAAGCCGGATTGCTTCTGCAACTCTTCAATAATCGCCTGAATTTCACCAGTCGACTCTTGAGTGCGAGCTGCTAACATTCGGACTTCATCCGCGACTACAGCAAATCCTCGGCCTGACTCCCCTGCTCGCGCCGCTTCAATAGCTGCGTTCAGCGCTAGCAAGTTTGTCTGTTCAGAGACGCCACGAATCACTTCAATCACATCACTGATTTGCTCTGATTGCTCTTTAAGAGTCAGTACAACCTGAGCCGCATTATTCAGTGCATGACTCATCTGTGCGCTGGCTTCACTACTCTCTTGGAAGATTTGTAGCCCAGATTTTGCCAATTGATCAGCTTCACGTGCCGTGGAGTCAGCGAGCTGAGCATTGTCACTGACATTATCTGCTGTACTAGCCAGTTCGTTGACAGCAGAAGCCACTTGCTCAATCTCCGCCAGCTCTTGTTGAGCATTACCTTCAGCTTGCGTCATCACTGCCGCTAGTTCAGTAGATGCCGATGCTACTTCTTCACTAATACGCATCAACTCGTCTACTGTCATGTGCAGTTGCTCAGCCGTGGAATTCACATCTTTGCTTAGCTGAGCGACTTCGTTTTCACCTTCAGAATCCGCACGAGCACTCAAGTTACCTTGAGCAATTTCGCGCATCACCGATTGTAACTTTTGGATAGGCGTTACGATCATGCCCGATAGCAGCCAAGCGACAAAAAGAGAAGCCGCCAAAACAGCCAATACCGTATACATCGCAGTGTTCTGAACTTTCTCGTTATTACGAGTACTCTGTTCCATTGCTTTACCAGCAAACTCATTCACTTTTTGAGATAATGTATTGATTGCACCGACCATTTCATTACCCGCGTTACGGTACTGAGCAATGAAGTTGTTGTATTCCTGCTCACTGACCGCACCGTTATCTCGACGAGTAAACAATTCAACCGAGCGATTGGAAAAACTGACGTAATTCTCAATGGCACGGCGTACCACATTCACATCATCACGAAATGTTTTTCTTGATGCCATCATGTCGAGGTCTTTTTGAATCTGAGCCATTCCAGCTCTCAATTCGTTCAGGAAGACTTCGCGACGAGATGCATCATAAATCGCATACACGGCACTGATTCTCAGCGGGTATACCTGATCATCGATATTTGCCAGCGTATCTTTATAAAAGATTAGAGAATCTGTGTTAGAGGCAGTCGTTGCTTGCTCTTCTTGCAAGTTGTTCTTTGTAATCCAAAGTGCGACGAGCAGAGTAATCGTTGTTAGTAATACAGGTAATAAGACCTGACGGCGAATAGACAAGTTATTTAATGATTGTTGCATTGAATTAATCTCAATCAATTAGTTAGCGTCTTCCTTGATTCGGGAATATTCCCATATAAAATCAGGCGGCAATTCTAGAGATAAAATGTGACCAAGTCCACACTATTATTTATTTAATTTCATATAGTTACAGACATATAAATCAATGATATTTAATTAACAAAACAAATATATCTAGCTAAAGAAAACGCCGAGATTAATTAATGTTTATTTAAATTATCTGCAATAAAAAAAGCCAAGCTAATGCCTGGCTTCGATTCAGATGAAAACGTCTGATTAGAAGTCGTAACGTATACCTAAACGCAGAGTATCTTCACCAGCGGTCACGATGCCGTTGGGGTCTTTAACTTCCGTCAAACCATTCAGGTAGTAAGAAAGGTAAGTACGGAAATTGCCATTGAATTTGTAATAACCCACTACTTCTACGCCATCGGTCGCATCAGCTTTAGTTCCGTTTGCAGCTTCATTTTCCTGATTGGTGTAAAGCGCCGCTGCTGAGAATTGATCCGTGAATTGGTACTGAGCTACAAATTCCATTGCTGTGAACTCTTTATTAGTCGCACCTGTTGCTTTGTCATCCAAATCACCCGTTGAATAACTTGCACCTAGGTATAAAGCATCAAATGTGTAACCCAAACCCGCTAGGATCTGTGATTCGCTACCGCTACCTGTACCCAGATCTGCGCCAGAGAACGAAAGACCAAGATCAAGCCCCATTGGCAGTGAATAGAAACCAGCCAAGCTGTAACCATCTTTGTCTTTTTCGTCATTCGCACGGAAGGTCGCTTTTAGCTGCAGTGCCTCGACGAGGTGAGCAGAGTAAGCAATCACACTATCTTCTTTGTCACTCGAAGAGTCGATGCTCTGCTGAATACCAGAGAATTCAGTAATATCCGTCATGTCGGACACAATGACTGACGCCATATCTTGACGGCCAAATGAGAGTTCACCAAAGTTACCCTTCATGCCCGCGTACATGTAGCGGTTTTCAATTTCAGTGTCCGAGTTGTCACTGTTAGAAGCACCAGCACCAGTTTTGTGCTCAGCCTCGTAAACACCGAAACCAGTCAAAGATTCGCTAAGTTGGGTTTGACCTTTAAGGTTGATACGAGCACGTGTGCTGTCATCCATAGATCCTTCGATTTCAGCGCCATCAGAAGTGCCAATAAAATCACCACGAAATTCAACTCGTCCACCGATTTTCAACTCGGTACCATCAGAACTGTAAACGGTTGCCGCCAAAGAAGAGCCCGACGCCATAGCTGCGATTACCGCTGAAGCTAACACTGCTTTTTTCATCTTAGTTACCTTTATATTTTCCATGAGCACAATGCTCGAAATATGAGATACGGTTAAGCTAGATAAACGGCGTGAAGCTTTGATGGCTAAGCGATGACGTTTAAGTGGCGAACTAATGTCTGATTAATGACAATAAAAAGAGCCAACTCATAGCGTTAGCTCTTTATGGGGTGACTTTTACAGCTTAATGAAATTGGTGAGTGGTATTATTCGGAAAAACTGATGTTATTAGCGTTCATCTTTAGGTGTGTCCATCACCACCATAGTGGTAATAGAGTTCACCTGTCGGCACTCACCAAGTACATCGGCGTGAAACTTCTTGTAGCTAGGAAGATCCTTAGTCTCAACTCTAAGCAGGTACTCGTTTGAGCCGGTAATGTTGTGGCACTCTACGACTTCGTCAACAAATCTGACATGCTCTTCAAACTCTAACTGAGCTTGTTTTCTGTGACTCGCCAAACCAATGGAAACATAGGCAGCAAATCCAACACCCAGTTGGCTGCTATCCAATACAGCACGATAGCCTTTAATAACGCCTTGTTTTTCTAATTCCTGCACTCTTCGCAATGTTGCTGAAGGTGATAAACCAATCCGTTCAGCGAGCTCAACATTGGAGATCCTTCCGTCCAATTTCAGCTCGTGCAATATTCTTTCGTCAAACTTATCCATGTCGCCTCTATATTGTGCAATTTCAGGTTAGCCTTCGAATAAAAACACAAAATTGCGCCCCAATCCACCTAATATAGAACTCGACCGGTCAGACAATTCATTCAACGCAATAATCTTGCTTCTCCAAGCAAGAACAGGAGTCCATCATGGAATTAGAACAACTTGGCGCTCTGGTGCTTTTTGCCTTTGTCTCGACCTTCACTCCGGGGCCTAACAACATTATGCTGATGACCTCAGGAGCAAATGTAGGTTACAGACGAACTCTACCTCATATGTCAGGGGTAGCCTTTGGGTTTGCTTTTATGGTGATGTTGGTCGGTATTGGTCTGACGGGCATTTTTGAAGCTTATCCAGTGACTCACCAAATTCTCAAATATGTCAGCCTAACTTACCTTGGCTATCTGGCGATTAAAATTGCCCTTAGTGGTAAAGCGAAAGACGTCGAAGACTTCAAGCCAATGACCTTTTTAGGCGCAGCCAGTTTCCAGTGGGTAAACCCTAAAGGCTGGTCAATGGCACTTAGCTCAGTCACTTTGTACAGTAACGGCGGCGGTTGGTTTGAGCTTTCGATCATCGCTTGTACCTTCTTACTGGTGAATTTTCCATCGGGAAGCTTCTGGATCATTGCTGGTCGTGAACTCCAACGCTGGTTAACAAGCAATATTAGAGTGAGAAGTTTTAATGTGCTTATGGCGGCATTGTTGGTAGGTTCAACCTTGCCGATGCTGTGATCAGGCGCTTCAATGTAAATAATGTTAAAGATGCTGTCTCGCTGACGAAAGTGCTGTTAATCTAAATGCGAAAGAGAATAGTTATCGAGTAGAAGTATGAAGAAGCCATCAGCAAAATCACTTACCGTCCAGTCAACACAAGCAATCACTCCGAACATGCAACGTATTACGCTGCATGGCTCAGAGTTAGCTGAATTTCCAGCCGATTGCACTGGCGGCTACATCAAGCTCCTGTTTAATCGAGAAGGTGGTACAGATTTAAGTCAACTAGGTGAAGAAGAACGCCCCGTAATGCGAACTTACACAATTCGCCATTTTGACCCAGTAGCCTGTACAGTTGAAGTCGATTTTGTTCGCCACATCACTCAGGATTTACAGTGTGGTTTCGCTGCACGTTGGGCAATGCAAGCTCAGGTTAATGACAACATCGCTATTGCAGGGCCAGGTTCCATTTCGGCCTTAAATCTGGAAGCAGATTGGTTCTTTATGGTCGCCGACATGACAGCTTTGCCAGCTTTAAGTGTTAAAGTTCGAAGCCTACCTGAACAGGCAAAAGGTTACGCTGTTATTCAGGTTGAATCAGAAGCGGATGTTCAGCCAATTGAGGCTCCAGAAAACGTCAAGGTTATCTGGCTCACTGCATCACAATCTCTTGAAGAGCAAGTACGAAGCCTGCCTTGGTTAGAGGGCAACGCTTCCGTTTGGTGTGCATGTGAATTTGATTCAATGCGCAAACTAAGGAAGTACTTCCGTAATGAAAAGGAAGTGGCTCGCGAGAATATCTATATCAGCAGTTACTGGAAACAAGGCGTGTCAGAAGACGGCCATAAGGTAATCAAGCGACAAGACGCCGACGAAAATCAATAATCAAAAAAGCGAAGCTCGATAGCTTCGCTTTTTCGTTTTATTAGATTTCGTAACTCAGACCGAAATTGATTTTGTAGTCGTCTTTTTCTGGTACGACGCCATCCGAATCGGCCTTGGTTTGCGAGACGTGATCCCAAGTGGCTTTGATACTGAATTCCAGATCGCCGACTAAGTCGATGTCAAATCCAAGATCATTTTTATGGCGCATACCACCCGCGTCATCACTCGCCCAATCTAGATTATAGGTGTAGCTAAAGTCAATGTCCTTGGTCAACTCGTATTCGAAGTTTGATTCTAAGGTCAAAATCGTACTGCTGGCATTTGAGTCTTCGCCCTCTTCTACTGTTGAAAACTCACTGTACTGCATACCCGGACCAATCGATACATCCCACTCTGTATCAGAGTTGGCGATAAAGAAGTAACCCACCTGCATCGAAGCGTTTACCTGATAATCCAAGTTCTGAAATTCGTCACTCAACGCTGAGAACTTGATCGGCCTGAAAAACAGTCGATTGTTGATATAAATATCGTAAGAGCCGTCAAACTGACTCTTCTGAGCCGTTTTCTCTTCGTTGGATTCAGACACTTCATGGCGTGCATTAAGCTTGGTTCTAGACTCCACCGTATTTCGCTCAGCTTCGACTTCACCCAGCATCGAAAACTCATCAGTGTTCCCTTTGCTGATATCTAGACCGAAGAATAAATCCGCAGTCCAATAATCCGAATCTTTCTCAGAGCCTCGGTAAATAGAAACCACCTGAGTAACCGGGAATGATTGTTCCTGATCGCCTTTTTTCAGATAGAGCTTGTTATCTCGGATTGATAAATAGCCGTCATGGATCTCTCCGCTAGCCGTGCGGATGGTGAAATAACTTGCTGTCTCAAGGACGGAGACATCTTCAAGTTCAATTTCCTGATCGCCAAGGTCATCGCTGTCGAATTCGATTTCCTGATCGTATGAGTTAGATTCCTTTTTAACAGTTCCAGTCAATTCACCTTTTAGCACTTCACCGGATTTCAATTTCACCCAATCGTCACTTTCATCGATGTAAACAGTTTGGCTATTAAGCTCTTCTGTCACTTCTTCGGCCGCAAAGGCATTTGGCTGGGCAACAACAGTGGCAATACAAAAAGCCGTTACTTTAAGTTTCATCTGTACCTTTTCTGTCTGGTAGGAACCAATCGCATTGCGCATAAGATAATGAGGCAATAAACACTCAATGTCAGAAGCGAGACAGGCGATTGTCAATGTTAATTGGCATGATAATTAAACAAGATGATGTAAAAAAGCGAAGTAGTGCAATCTCGATATGCGATATTAGTCATACAATCATCGAGCCAATAAAGAAACCAAACCATAACAATCCATTTACAACCCTCTTGTAAATGGCTCTTTTTTGCTTTTAAATCAATTGTTATGACTATCGCAGCGACACTCCGGCCACTAGCACTACTCTTCATCAGCTCATTCTTGCTGATGAGTAGCCATGGCTTGAGCGGTATCCTACTCCCTGTTTCGCTTGCGGAAGCGAAGATCAGCATCCAGTCGATTGGTTTCGTCCTCTCAATGTACTCAGTCGGATTTTTGCTCGGTGCAATCCTAGGAAAACGTATTCTACGTAACATTGGCTTAGTGCGGACTTTCGCTATGTGCGGCAGCCTAGGAGCCAGTGCGATTCTTATTATGGGACTGAATTCCGACGTCTGGATGTGGGCGATAATGCGGGCTGTAATGGGCTTTTGTATCGCTTGTGCAACGACCACCTTAGACACTTGGTTCAATAGTGTGTCGACCGAGTCCAACCGCGGGAAAATTCTTGCGGTCAATCAGGTGGTTATTCTCAGCGCAATTACACTCGGCCAGTTTGGCCTCGCCATTGCACCGCCAAATGAAACCACCCTGTTTATTGTATGCGGTGTGCTTTTCAGTATTTCAGTTACCCCAGTGGTCTTCATTTCCCAATTCGAGCCACAAATCGAGCAATCGGACTCGATTCCCCTCAAGTCCATTTACATTCTTTCTCCACTTGGCTTTGTCACCTGTTTCGTATGTGGCATCTTATACTCCACCATTGCCAACATGCTGCCGATCTACGCAGACGGCATTGGTATCACTGGCTTCCAGCTTTCCGTCTTTATGGGCGCAGCGACAGCCGGCGGGATATTATTACAGCTGCCAATGGGGTATTTATCTGATCGATTTGAGCGTCGCAAAGTTATTCTTGGCAGCTGCTTTGTACTCGCGATTGTCAGTTTTGCGCTGCCTGTTTCGATTGAGTGGCAATGGTCGATAACTCCGCTGATTTTGGTTGCGATGACCATGGGCCTCATCGCCTGTCTCTACCCTTTAAGTATTTCCGAAACCTTTGACCGAGCTACGAAAACGCAACTTGTGCCAGTATTGTCAGGCCTACTTTGTATCTATGCGATCGGCTCGATTGCAGGCCCCTACACAGCCTCCATACTAATGGAGCGACTCGATAACAGTGCACTATTTACGTTCCTAATCATGGTGGACTTAGGCCTTATCGTATTCACTATTTATCGGATGTCAGTTCGCGAGGCACTGCCAGTGGAAGAACAAGAAAGTTTTGTCATGCATACACCCGCCTCTATTCATGGTGAACTAGATCCTCGAACTGAGTATCAGGAACACTCGTTGTATGTAGAAGAGGCTTTAGAACAGGTAGAAGAACTAGCAGCATCACACCCTTCCAATGCAATTACTTTTATTCGCAGCCTTGCTAACAAGCAACCCGAATGGGCTGTGACAATTGCAGAACGCGCAGCACAAATCGAAAGTATAGATACCGTCCTGCTTTTCAGAGCAATGACTCTGACCAACCCAGAGCTTTCAGTGGATATAGCGAAGCGCCTCGCTGAATCTGACGACAACCAGATAGAAGAGCTAGTAGAATGGCTGGTTGAGAAAGAACCTGAAAATGCAATGTCGATCATCGCGGCTATCACTGAATCAATGGAATCAGACCCAACCAAGGTAATTGAAACGCTCGCAGAGCATGACCCTGACAAACTAGTCGAAGTGAGTCAGGAGCTGGTGGCCAACATGGTAGAAAACAGCAGCAATTTGAGACCCGCTGACCGTGACGACGCTAACCTGACGGAATCGGTTGAAGAATGGGTCAATGCAGTATCTGAAACTGCCCCTGAACAGGCCGAGGAAATAGCCGAAATGGTCGAGCAATCCATTCAAGATGCAGACTTAGATTCCAGTACTCCCACCTAGCTTTTCGGCCAGAAAATCAATCAACAGACGAACTTTAGGTGACAGGTTTCTGTTTTGAGGATACAAAGCCCAGATCCCTTCTCGATCATCCCGATAGTCAGACAATACTTCAATCAGCTCACCAGAATCCAAGCCTTCTCGCACGTAATAATCGGGAAGCTGCACTAGCCCCAACCCTCGTTTTGCAGCATCCAATAAAGCGGAGCCAGAATTGCAATGAATACGGCCGGAAACTCGTAGAGATTTTTCACGCTTGCTCTCTTTGAAGCGCCAATAATCAATAGAGCCAACTAAACACTGGTGATTCTCCAGTTCAGATAAAGTATGCGGTTCGCCAAAGCGCGCTAAGTAATCAGGACTGCCACAAACATACAATTGGCGACTGGATAATCTCTTGGCTACCAAACTAGAATCTTGCAAACGACCCAACCGAATCGCCACATCCACACCCATTTCTATCAGATCGATTTTTTGGTTCGTCAGGTTAAGATCCAAATCTACCTGAGGGTAAGACTCTAGAAAGTCGAGCAGTAACGGCGCTAAATGCGTTTCACCATATGTCACCGGAGCGGTCACTTTAAGCAGCCCTTTAGGAGTAGATTGCATTTGAGTCACGGCCAGCTCCGCCAACTCTAAGCCTTCGACCAAATGCTTACACTGTTGGTAGTAAACCTGCCCCGCTTCGGTAACTGAGACTTTTCGCGTCGTGCGGTTAAGCAGTTTAACAGCCAGCCTTTCTTCCAGCGCAGAAACCCGCCTGCTGATCTGCGCGACAGAGGTATCTAGTTTCTTTGCTGCTGCGGTAAATGACTGTGTTTCTGCGACTGCGACAAACTCACTCACACCGTCCCAATTGGCCATACTGGTGGTTCCTAGCTGATTGACTCGCGCTCATTGTCCCACATTCAGTTAACCCACAACAGGTACGTGCTTATGAATTTGCAGCGGTCAACACAATGCAGTGAACCAATAAAGCGCAAATTCACGCTTTATTGGTTGCGCACCTGCTGGCTCTGCATTACTGCATGATTTCTCTTTCTACCGCTTGCTTAAGATCGGTTAGCGATTGCTGTTCAATATTAATCAGGAAATGATCGCTCGCTTGCCCCGTAGCAAATTTGTCCAATATGACGAATAGGCTCCCAAAGCGAGAGCGGAACACTTGCCCCACTGTGTAATCACCAATATCACCGATGTCCGACTCTACAGTCCCTGCAAACTCAGACAACTCACGACTCAATAATTCGTATTGTTGAAGTGTTAAAGTTTCAATATCACGGAATGCCAGCTCATCAGCATTACGTAGTCGGTAGAAGTCAATTGCCAAGTCCTGACCTTGCCAGCTAGCAAAATCATCGAGACTTAGACCTGCATCGCTGGCTATAACTTCCGCTTTTGCTGTTGCGTCTTCCCAATCCTCTTCGAACTGTTCAAAATCTGCCGCAGGTGAAATTTGACACTTAGCAACATCAACGTCCAACTCGTCCGCCAATGCACACACGGTAAAGTTTGTTTCTAGCTGAGACATGATCATCATTTCTTTGCCGTCCATATGCATAATCATATTGCGCATTCCAAGTGGCCAATCATCTGGTAAGAATCGTAAACGCGTCAATTCTTTGATGTGCCAATCAACCAATTGGTAGTAGCTCTCAGAGTCTAAGATTTCTTTGTTCCATATTTTCGCTTTCGCCTCTTCATCATTGCCGGCAACATCGGTTAAGTGCTCATGTTCCACTGCATAGTGCTCGAACAACTCGTCAAAACGTGCAACTTCATCAATGACGACCGTTTCGACTTCGATCTGTTGATCTGGACGGATCTTGAGAACTTTATATGCTGGGATATAGCCAGCCAATGAAGGAGCCTGGATGTTAAACAGAGTATGCTCTACGCCATTGATGTTATATGTCTTCTTGCCTGTATCGTTGAAATGCATGTGGCCGCCAACATGAATATTAAGACCTGTCGCAGCGAGAGCTTTACTGGTTTCATTGTCGGGTTCACGGGCTAGCTGATGGCTGCCTTCTCCAAATAGATCTTCAATCTCTTCTGATGCGCCATTGTAAAAGTCCGTCATCGGGAAGTGACTGAACGACACCAGTGTCTTATTTTGTTCTTTTGCGGCTTTAACCACTTCACTGATCCACTCAATGACTTGCTGTTTATGGGTCAGCATCATGTTGTAGCCAGCACTGCTAGACCCTTCGAAATCATCCCCATCATTTGAACCTGAGGCTGAATCCTGCTTCGGCTGATAAACGTTAGCGTCAATAGCCAGTAGCCAAAGCCCTTTGACCGGCTCAACCAAGTAACTGGTATCAGGAACGTACGAACAGTTAGTGTAATTATCTTGCTTGTACTCTCCACCAGTTCCTTGGTGACAAATCTCGAACATGCGTTTGTCATAGGTCGACTCAAAAGCCGCACGCTCATAGGAGTAGTTCGCCTTTAGTTCATCGCTGATGTATGGAGTTTCAAAGTAGTGATAGCTCTCTTGAGGATAAAAGCCATGGGTACCCAAGATATCCATAATCTCTCGATATCCCCAGTAGCGAACTTCTTCTGTACAGATAGTAGGAAGGCCATTGCCAGTATCGATAACAGCCGTATCTCCAGAGTAATCTACGCACACATCCTTGCCACGGCTGTAGATTGGCTGCTCTTGCCCCTCTTCCCCTAAATAATCAGACTTTCCCGCTGGAATAGTGAATGGTCGACTAGGATCATGGTTTCCCGGTGCTGCGAAAAACTCCAACCCATAAGTGCCACGATAATAGTCAAAAATCTGTACTAAACCACGCATATTTACAGGCTGACCATCGTCACTAAAGTCCCCAGGAAGCGCGACGTACTTAATGCCTCGATCAACGATATCATCGAGTGCTGCGATCATTGCGAAGTAGTTTTCGTTAAACAATCGAGTCGATTCCATTTGAGACTGCATGGTGCGAATAGTGGCATTATCTCCGCTCTTAGCATTGAAAAGCCCCTCGAATGAGCCGTCTTGGAAATCACTGTATACATCATGGAAGTGGATATCGGGCATAAAGGCGACTTCCACTGTATTGTCCAGACCATTGGATTGATCATCTGATGAATCCAATGGACAACCCGTGAGCACAGTTGCGACTGTTCCTGCAACCAATGCATGCTTCACTCTTCTCATTTACTCTTCCCAAAATGTATTAACCAAAATTGGCGAGGAGAGTAGGAGCAATAAATGACAATTCCGTTACTGGCAAATGACACTTTTCGATTCAATGCGCCATTTCGTGACAATAGTTCAAATTATTGATTTTTAGATAATTAAATATATAAAAAGCCCAAACCTGATAGGAAAAAGCATCGAAATTAAGAATATAAATCTCGATGCATCACACCAGCTAAAGATTGGTAATTGCTATTTAAACCCACTTTTTGGCTTATTTACTCCGGGTGTACACACACCTTCAATACTTCAACACTTCAACACTTCAACACTTCGACACTTCGACACTTCGACACTTCGACGAGTTAGCCTGGCACCTAATCACTCTTAATTATTACATATACGTAAAAATTATTTTCAAATTAAAGGGATTATCAAATTTTAAGAAATATTTAGAATAGTCACCAACCAAGCGAAACAGCGAGAAGAGAGTTCCTCGTCTACGCTTAGAACGTCAAAACAATTACACATAAAGGAACATCCAATGGCACTTGATATCCAACCAGGTCAAACATCTATCAAATCAAAAGCAATGGTGGCATGGGCTGCTGGCGAGCCACTAAAAATGGAAGAAGTTGATGTACAACTTCCAAAAGCAGGTGAAGTGCTAGTACGCATTGTAGCAACCGGTGTTTGTCACACGGACGCATTCACACTATCAGGTGACGATCCAGAAGGTATCTTCCCTTCAATCCTTGGTCACGAAGGTGGTGGTATTGTTGAAATGGTTGGTGAAGGAGTAACAAGCGTTGAAGTTGGCGACCACGTTATTCCTCTATACACCGCTGAGTGTGGCGAGTGCAAGTTCTGTACTTCAGGTAAAACTAACCTGTGCCAAGCAGTGCGTGAAACTCAAGGTAAAGGCCTGATGCCAGATGGAACAAGCCGCTTCTCCATCAATGGAGAAACTATATTCCACTACATGGGCTGTTCGACTTTCTCTGAGTACACAGTTCTCCCAGAAATCTCACTAGCGAAAGTAAACAAAGAAGCACCGCTTGAGGAAGTATGTCTTCTAGGTTGCGGGGTAACAACCGGTATGGGTGCAGTTCTTAACACTGCTAAAGTAGAAAAAGGCGATACGGTTGCTATCTTCGGTCTTGGCGGTATTGGTCTATCTGCAATCATCGGTGCTCGTATGGCTGGTGCAAGTCGCATCATTGGCATAGACATCAATGAAAGCAAATTCGATCTAGCGAAGCAGCTTGGCGCGACTGACTGTATCAACCCGCAAAAATTCGACAAACCAATCCAAGAAGTTATCGTTGAGATGACAGACGGTGGCGTAGATTACTCATTTGAATGTATCGGTAACGTCAACGTAATGCGTCAAGCGCTTGAATGTTGCCACAAAGGTTGGGGTGAATCGGTAATCATCGGTGTTGCGGGGGCAGGTCAAGAGATCTCAACTCGTCCATTCCAGCTGGTAACCGGTCGTGTATGGCGTGGCAGTGCTTTTGGTGGTGTTAAAGGCCGCTCTGAGCTTCCTGAAATTGTTGAACGTTACATGGCGGGGGAATTTGGTCTTCAGGAGTTCATTACCCACACTATGGGTCTTGATGCCGTCAATGACGCCTTTGACTTAATGCACGAAGGTAAGAGCATCCGTACTGTTATCCATATGGATCAGTAATCCTAGATTAAGCCATTAATAAGTCGCCACATCATCCGATGTGGCGACTTTATCTGAGAGAGTATCAATGAGTTTATCCAACATCAGTCAGAATAAAGTCGCAGACGGTTGGCACAAGCAGTACATCCATGATTCTGCAGCACTAAACTGCACTATGCGTTTTGCTATCTTCCTGCCACCAAACGCAAGCAAGGAGTCTCCTGTTCCTGTGTTGTACTGGTTATCCGGCTTGACTTGTAGCGATGAAAACTTCATGCAAAAAGCAGGAGCTTTCAAGAAGGCTGCAGAACTTGGCATGGCAATCGTTGCTCCTGACACTAGCCCACGTGGTGACGACGTTGCTGACGACGAAGGCTATGATTTGGGCAAAGGCGCAGGGTTCTACCTCAATGCGATCCAGAAGCCGTGGTCTACGCACTACCGTATGTACGACTATATCATTCAAGAGCTACCTAGCGTCATTGAAGCTAACTTCCCAGTCTCAACTGTCAAGGCCATCTCTGGTCACAGCATGGGCGGGCATGGTGCGCTAACTATCGGCCTGAAAAACGCAGAGCAATTCACGTCAATTTCTGCCTTCAGTCCAATCTGCAATCCAATCCAGTGCCCATGGGGTCAGAAAGCCTTCAATGCTTATCTGGGGAACGATTTTGAAAGCTGGAAAGAATACGACTCTAGCGAGCTTCTCAAACTAGCCAAGTCACCTTTACCAATTCTTGTCGATCAAGGTGATGCAGATAACTTTCTTGTTGAGCAGCTAAAGCCCGAAAATCTGGTAGTCGCAGCGGAAACCCACGGTTCAGACTTAGAACTGCGTATGCAGACTGGGTACGACCACAGCTATTATTTCATCTCTAGTTTTATTGATGAACACCTGATGTTCCACGCGAAACACATGTTCAAATAAACATAAATCACCAAATAAAAATCCCCTCAACCTTCTTAGTTGAGGGGATTTTTCTATTCATATCGCTATATCGCCAAATTTAGCTTTGTCGATATATCGCACCTGAATGTAAATGATGCGTCTAAATACCTAGCTTTCCACCATCATAGCGAGAGATAACCACAGTACTCGAACGCGCTCGCCAAATACGACCGTCTTGTGGCGTCTCAACGGAAGCGTTCATTGCTTCATGTGGCCAGTTCTCAGGGTGCTGAACATTGGTAAACATATGACGATGATCTGGTGTGAAGGTGATACCCGTCGACTCAGCCCCTTTTGGCACCACTGCAAACCGCTTGAGCTGATCTTGGTTACTCACATTGACTACTGGCGACCCATCAACCGATTGACCAAGGCCATCAGGAACAACAGCAAGAATCTGGTTGTCCACACTAATATCCTCTTTGCTACCGGAATCGGTTTGCAGCCATAAGATACCGCGCTGGTCAAAGCAAATACCGTCAGCGGACGAGAATTCATTCTCATCCGTTAATCCTGACATATTGATGCTAGAAGCATCCGCTTCGGCGGACGAACCAAAGACAAAGAACTCCCACTCAAACTCCGTCACGACTTCGCCTTCTTTCCAACGAATAATATGACCGAATTCATTGTCAGGCCTCGGGTTGGCTGCATTCACATCGTCTGGTGTTCGTTTGTCATTATTGGTAAGAGCGAGATAAACCAGTCCGGTGGCGTAATCTACTGCCGTCCATTCCGGTCGATCCATTGGCGTTGCGCCCATAGCATCTGCTGCGCCAAGCGTGTTTCGAATGATGTTAGCCCGATTACCAATCTTGTCCCCAAGACAATTTCCATCTAAACCGATAGCGTCTTCTGTCAATGGCAACCACTCACCTTTCCCCTGCTCATCAAAACGTGCAACGTAAAGGGTGCCGTGATCCATATATTTAGCCCCAATAGCCATGCGATCGGTACCAACAGACAAGTTTTCGCTTGCGTCGTTCTCATCCCACAGCGCATCCGATACAAACTTATAAACGTATTCGAACTTACCATCATGCCCACTATAGAATACAACTGGTTTGCCTGGTTCGATTGCTCCATAGGTACAATCTTCATGACGGAAACGCCCTAATGAAGAACGCTTAGCTGGCTTAGCATTTGGCGAGTATGGGTCAATCTCGACAATGTAGCCAAAGCCATTATCGTAGTTGCGAAAATCCTCTTCAGGGGTAGCCTCTAGAGTAGAAATATCCCAACGTTTAAACTCGCCGATAAAAGCTTCTTCACTTTCTTCAGGCGTATCCCAGTCATTAAACGCATTTTTGCTAGTCGTGCCATAACGAGATTGGACATCATCAGGTTCCGAGGTAATTTTAAAGTGTCCCGGCCAGTTTTCTTCACAGGTTAGATACGTACCCCATGGAGTAAAACCATTACCACAGTTGTTGTATGTACCGTGTGTGACATTAGGTTTGCCATTTTCATCTGTAAATTTGGTCGTTAATAGGCCACTATCTGCTATATCACCTGTTACATCCATTTCGGTTGATAAATGAATTCGGCGATTATATGGGCTATCTATCACTACCTGCCAAATACTTTGCTCAAGTTTAATATGAACAACCGAAGCACCATGAGCATAATACTCTTTACGGACATAATCAGGTAATCGACGACCTTGGGCATCTACCTCTGGATAACCATCTTCATGAAGGTTTTTATTATTTATGAATTCGTGATTCATACATAAAATACCTTGGGTATCATCCAGCGGGAAATAATGCATACCATCATGCATTTGACCTACGGAGTGGAGCTGGTCAATATGACTGTTCGTCCCATCCTGTTTAAAGGGATGAATGATGTCACCATGCGATGAGACTGAAAATAATCGAGTTCCCCATGGCGCTAATACCTGTGCAAAGTGGCCTTCAGGCACAGTAAACGCATCCTTACTTTCTGCGCTTATGGAATCGAAACCCAGTGAGTTAACACGATCAGATACATCTACTGTAGCTTCGTCTGTACCACAACCCGTCAAGCCTATAGAGCTCATGGCGCCAAATGCTGCTACCCCGCCAGTTCCTTTAAGCATGGTTCGTCTTGATAACGCTTTCGACATAATTTCAGAAAGTGGTGTCTGCTTACTTTTATTAAAAATTTCACCGGTAGTTGTACAACGACTCATAACACTGCCTTTTATTTGCTATCTATTACTCGAGCATTTGCTCCCTATGTGGCAATTATTAATAGGCATGAATTGTTAAATTTGTGTTTAATTTAAAAGAAAGAAATAAAAACCAATGAGTCTTTGGAACCAAGGTGAATATTTAATTTATTAATTATTTTTTAGATAAACTCAACCAATAAATAACGATAATCAATTTAATTAAACCAATCGAAAAATAAACTACATTCATCATATATAATATGGTGCTTAGTTTAATATAATAAATAATATAAATCCGAGTAAGAAATTGAACTTACCTTCTCCAACTGATTTTGAATGCTAACTCTACTTGATTTAATCAATATCAACTCAGAAAGTAGAGTTTCAAGCTACTATCCACGCCTTGCGATTGCCTATGATAAGCTATCACTTCATATTGGATAAAGAACAACACCATGTCTAAAGTCAAACTTTCACTACTCTCTCTTATCGCTGTTCTGGGCATTCTCCTTGCCTACGTTTTTATCCCTACGCACGTTCGCCTCGGGCAAGAGAGCATTAATCAACCCATTGGCGACGGATTTCAATTGGTCGGATACAAAGCCATCTCTACTGAGCCAACAGATGGCAAACTCAACCACTACTATCTCGTCGCACAGGGTGAATCTGTGAAAGAAGCACAACCTTTCCTTATTTCTTCGGATCCATTTATCCGCGTGGAAAATGTTGTCGACAATAAGCTGGACGTCACCATCGTTGGTCGCGTAAAAACCTTCGACAACGACTTATGGATCACCAAAGCTGACGGCACAGCACATCACTGGTTGATCAGCGCCACCATCAAGTACGTTCGATAGCCTTTCAGTGTTTTAGCTTCAGCCTGAGTTGGGCTGAAGCTTCTTCCCCTTTCCACACTGGTAATCACACTCCAAACAGGTACAATCTCGCCTTCTGTTTTTTCGTCACGACGGCAAGCTGAAATGCATCAACCTGAAAATTTGTTTACTCCGTTCAACACCCCAATTGATGGTTATAGCTTACCTGACAAGTTCACCTTTCCGTTTTTCTATCAGCCGCATCCCCTGTGTGAACTTGCTGCACAAGAATTGCAGCAACACTTAGTAGAGCAGACTGATTGGCAGCATAACTTTGGTATTGATGGAAACCAAAGTGGTACAGGCAAAATGTTCGGCGTATTGTTAGTCGAGTCCCCTCAGGGTGAAGTGGGTTACCTTTCAGCATTCTCAGGCAAGATAGCAGACCAAAACTTACTACCTGGCTTTGTCCCACCCGTTTTCGATATGCTGGCAGAAGAAAGTTTCTTTCGGGCAGAAACCGCTGAAATCATGGCTGCGAACCAGAAGTTCAATCAATTGAAAAGCAACCCTCGCATTGCCGAGCTGACCTCTAAGCTAAACCAACTAACTTCTGAGTATCAGCAGCAAGAGCAGTTACAGCGTGACACAATGATTGCAGGCAGAGCAGAGCGCAAAGCACAACGCAAACTGGCTGAATCATCATTGGCAGGAGAAGCGCTAAAAAGCAGGCTCGATGAACTGGCGAAGCAGAGCGTTGCGGAAAAAAACGTACTTAAATATCTCAAGCTTGAGTGGGACGAAAAAATCGCCGTCTTGCAGCACGAGCTAGATGAATTAAATACCAACTTAAATGCATTGAAAGAACAGCGTAAAACCCTGTCTAATACGTTGCAAAATAAGCTGTTTGATAACTACCGCTTTCTGAATATCAGAGGGGAAGAGAAATCCCTCAATGCAATATTCAAACCGACCAGTGCTCCCGTACCACCAGCAGGCGCTGGCGAATGTGCCGCGCCAAAGCTGCTGCACTTTGCCTTTAAACATGGCTTTAAGCCGCTGGCATTAGCCGAGTTCTGGTGGGGTGTCTCGCCTAAATCAGAAGTTCGCCAGCACGGAAAATTCTACCCTTCCTGCCATAGTAAGTGCTTCCCTATTTTGGGCCACATGCTGGAAGGAATGACCGTTGATGATAATCCGCTGGAAGAAAACTGGGCTGAAGGTAAAGAACTTGAGATCCTATTTGAAGATGAAGCGATGGTTGTCGTCAACAAGCCTTCAGGGCTATTGTCAGTCCCTGGCAAAACCATCAAGGACTCAGCTTACACACGCTTGCAGCAGCGCTACCCAGATGTGGAAGGCCCCTTCGTGATTCATCGACTGGATATGGCAACATCAGGGTTGCTGGTTTTCGCTCTGACAAAACGTGCGAACAAGAGCCTACAGAAACAATTCATTTCACGTTCAGTGCAAAAGCGCTATGTAGCATTGCTTGAAGGAAAGGTAAACCAAACCAATGGTCAGATAGAGTTACCAATGCGTGGCGATCCTGATGATCGCCCCCGACAGCTCGTCTGTTTTGAACATGGGAAACCAGCTGAAACCTATTGGGAACTGATTGAATCTCGTGATGGTCGCTCCAAGCTCTACCTTTACCCAAAAACAGGTCGAACGCATCAGCTAAGAGTGCACTGTGCTCATCATCTTGGGCTTAATTTACCTATGGTTGGTGATGGTCTCTATGGCCAACGTGCCGATAGATTGCACTTACATGCACAGCGATTAGAGATCGAACATCCTTACAGTAAGCAGCCCATGACTTTCGAAGCGGAATGCGAGTTCTGACCCTTCCAAAAGCGTCATATAGTGGCGCTTTTTTGGTTTGCCTTCCTTAATAGACCTTAGGTTTACCAGCACAAATACCCTTAAACTTTTTGGTGATATCTTTATCAGCAACTATTCTTTTATTGAATCTATTTGCATGTTTAAGGAAGAAAAAATGCGCAGCTTAATTAAAACCTTTTTATGTCTGACCGTTTCTCTGCTCTTTGCCAGCCTTGCTCAAGCTAACACCGTTAAACTCGCCAATGGTGAGTGGGCGCCGTATCAATCCAAATCACTTAAAAACGGCGGCTTCATGACTCAAATTGTCAGAGAAGCCTTTGAAGCAGAGGGCTATCAAGTTGAGTTTACTTATATGCCTTGGAAGCGTGGCTTCGAAGAATCCAAAGCTGGTAACTTTGATGGCTCATTGATATGGAGTAAAAACCCTGACAGAGAGCAGTTTTTCCACTATACCGACTCCGTTATTACGTTAAGTACCGGCTTGTTCCAACAAAAAAGTAAACCTGTAAGCTGGAGCAGCAAAGAAGACCTTAAGAACTTCAAAATCGGAGGCGTAACAGGTTATGCCTATGGGGTCGAGGATATGGAAAAAGCCGGAGAAATCAACATACAGCGTATCGCCAGTGCTGAAAACAACTACAAAAAACTCAGCGCAGGCCGACTAGACATTGTGTTGGAAGATATGGATGTAGGTATGGAGACCATCACCAAACTCAATTTAACCGATAAAATTGAGCCGAATGCCAAAACACTGTCCGCAAGAGACTACTTCGTTATCATTTCGAAAAAATCCCCTCGTTCACAAGAGCTGGTTGATGCCTTCAACCGAGGACTGGCGAAACTCAAAGCGGAAGGCAAACTGGATGCCTATCGTGAAGCATCAATCCGAGGCGAGTATAAATAGCGCTTATTGATTGCAATACGAATCGATATTTCTAAAAAGGGATGGCTAGTACCATCCCTTTTAGTTTTCTTTACCTTTCACCCAAAAACTCGATTCTGACTATTTATTCACCTGATACAACCTAAGATTCCCTTGATGCATCAAACTTAAACAAACACGATAAATGTCAGCAGTCCTGACGCCTCGCCTCAAATCTCCAAAAACAATCTCAAGCACACTTAATGATTATTAATCATCTAGAAAACAATTTATATGCAACTAGATTTAAACGCATGTTCGACACGTCCTGAACTAACACTCAATTTTAATCAACTTTTTAAACGAGGAACTAATGAAACCTACACTACGAACTCTCTCCGCTTTAGCGCTTATTACTTTAAGCTACAACGCTCTCGCGAAAGACCTTTACTTAGTCAGCAGTTATGATGATAAGCCTTACAATGAGCTGCAGATACTCGACCTCGATACCAAAGAAACGAGTAAGTTAGCAGATATTAATTATGGCGGTCGTTTGGCAGTCACAGAGAATTCAATCTATGTGACGACAAGTTCTCCGAGTACTCAAGCCTTGTCGCGTGTCACTTTGGACGGTCAAAAATACCGGATGGTGAACAGAATTCCTATGACTGGTGACATTCCGGTTGTGGTCGATAAAGAAACTGGGCAAGTGTATACCTCCAGTATCACTCAAGACACTGTGGTTGAGGTTTATCCGGACTACACAGACTCGCCAGGAGCGCCAATTGAGGGAGAAGATTTCCGGTTTATATTCGGAGATACGATGGAAGAGTGTGGTATTGCCTACTGTGCTAACAACACTGCATTGGCTATCGATAACGCTAACGAGCGGATGTATATGGCACTAGGCGTTAACCAAGAAACGGAAGTCATCAGCTTCCCATTAGGTGAACACTCAACTGTAGACAGACGCCAAGAATTATCGGTTGAAGACGGTATCGACCACTACGAGGATTGGCACAAAATCATCGCAATGCATTTAGATCCGAAAGACAAGTTCCTTTACTTTGCTAATGAACATGGCATTTATCGCGCAAACATCAAAGGAGAGTCGAGAAAGGTCGAAAAAATCCTTTCAATTGACGAAAGTAACGGATTTGAAGGCGTTGTAGATATGGAAGTCGATTTCGATGCAGGTAAGCTTTACTGGGTACAGATCGGAAAGCCAGAAATCTACTCTGCTGATCTCTCAGGCGAAAACGTAAAAGTTGAGTACGTTACTCAAGGTGGAACCACATTTGAATTAGCCTTTATGGACTAGTACTTTCACACAAACCAAAAGGCCTAACATATGTTAGGCCTTTGATTGTTTAAGTTAGTTTCCCCAGACCATGTTAACAAACTCTGGGTGGTCAACATACGGGTTACGGTTACCTTGGAAATTGTACACCGCGTTGTTACGATCAATTTCCTTCTGGTCGACAGGGTCATTGGTATGCCAGCGTTTTAACATAGCCAAAACCCAAGGTTCAAATACCGTCGTATTGGTTCCGTTGAGCACTGCGTTAGAATTATCGCTGTTCCCTTCCCAATTAGCGATCTCATTTTCGTAGCGTGTCGCCATGTAGAAATACGCACGGGCCAAATCACCTTTGAACTCATCAATAGGTTCAAACACAGTACCAGAGTACCCTAGGCTAGAAGCTGCAGAGCCGACTTTTGAGCCGTTAGAAGACGTGTACGTCGCACTACCCACTTCACCGAATGGCCAGTTGCTGCGTTTCGCATTCACGTAGCCATCTGTCGCATACAAGTGGTGACCATCCGAGTTCATTGGTTCCACTTTTCCACCAAACCAACTCTTAGGGAAAGAGTGTTCGCGGTTGTAACAGTCACCTTCTTTACTGTACTGACCGCATTGGTCTGTCACTTTAGTAAAGTTAATCGAATCACTGCCAGATACCTTCTCAGAGTAGATATCGAGAATCGTCCCGTCCTTCTCATAGTAGTTGTCGATATCAGCGGTTTTGACTAAATCCCAAACGGCAGAGTAGCCTTGCGAGTTGTGGTTATTGATGATGTTATACAGCGCAGTCTTCAACGTATAGCCTGTCTTACCTTCGGCTGATTTGTAGTAGTCACCGAGCACTGGTGGTTCTGGATCAGGGTCGCTACCACCAAGCGTAAAGGAGTGCTGAGAAGAGTTGGTAAAGTCTCCACCAGACGCAAGGGTTTGGCCGTTAGACGTTAGCGTGTAAGACCCATTTCCAGAGCTACAGCAGATGCCATCGCCATAGGAATCAACGATTTCAAACACATACGAGCCTGATTCAACACAAATCGCCTTTTCATAGCTGGTGTTATTACCGTAGTCAGAGCCAGAGAATAGAGTCTGATTGCTACTGTTTTTCAGCGTCCAGCTTGTTTCAGAGCCATAACTGTCGGTCGTCAGGTTGAGTGTGACTTCATGATTGCTACAAGTTGTCGGAGGTGGTGTTACAGCACCATCAGATGGCTGGAAGTTATCTATGTAAACGACTTCGGAACCATCAAATCCAGATTCGTCATAGAAGCGCAGCCCAACGTTAATGCTCTTGGTACTGCTGGCCGTGTACGAATAAGCAATATCCTGCCATTGACCGGTTTGGCTAGGCACGCTGTAATTTTGGTATCCATCCACATACAGGCGTGCTTTAACATTGCCTTCAGTGTGATAAACAGACACAGAAAAGTTATACGTCTGCCCAGATACCACACTCACAGACTGCTGAAAGTCCGTGTTGCTTTGCGTACCAGTATTGACAGTCACTTTTACTGCATTGCTACCACTTTTTACAATGCTGGTTTCCTGTGACACCGAAATGCCACTGTCGATTGTGTTCCACCCTGTTGGAGAGGAACTGCTCCATTGTTCGAAATCACCATTGGTCATTTCAGCCAGAGCAAGCGTAGGGGTAAGAAATAGAGACGCCAGTAAGACGCTTTTATTCAACGGAGAACTCATCTTGTTTCCTTTTTATTTTATAAGTCCGAAATATAGATTAAATTTTATCCATTGAAATACTAAAACCTGTGTCGCAATTTTAAGCAATAGCACTAATAAGAATTCAAGAAAGTTTAATATTCCGCCCACTTTCAACAGATTTAACAATAAAATCCAATGAGAGATTAATTCCAAAAAAATAGGAATAGAAAAAGAGAGATATAAACAGTTGGTTAAAATATTTAGATTCCCATGGGGAAAATAAAAAACCACCAGCGTGATGCTGATGGTTTTATTGTTTATAAAAAGTAAAGATGGCAGTAGCTATTCTATTGTCTGCTAATCAGTAAATTGGCTCCTGAAAAAGCAAGAAACGCAGCACACGCTCGATTAAATCGTTTCGCCATCGCTGGTCGTGAAAACCAATTTCTCAGATACAAACCAAATAATGCGTAGATGCTGATTGCTGCAAGCTCTAGAGTTAAGAACGTAATACCTAACGTAAAGAATTGCTGATCCACGTTTGCCGTCACATCGACAAACTGAGGCAAAAACGCAGTAAAGATAAGAATCGCTTTCGGGTTTCCTGCTGCCAGCGCAAACTCCTGCTTCGCGAGCCCAAAGTGGCTACGAGTCTTATCCAACTCTGCGACTGGGTTGGCTTCTGAGCGCCAAAGGTTAAACGCAATCCAGAGAAGATACAGAGCGCCCACTAGCTTGATGATGAAGAATAACGCCTCAGAGGTATAAAGAACCACGGCTAACCCAGATGCCGCCAGAGCAATCATAAACGAGAAGGCGACAATGCGCCCAAACCCTGCAACCAACGCAGCTTTGAATCCGTAGCAGCGGGCATTGTTCATCGACAATAAGTTATTTGGCCCTGGTGTCATATTGAGTGCAAAGCACGCAGGGATAAATAGCAGTAACTTCCAAAATTCCATGTTGTATCTCTTTCCTGTTATCTCTTCTATACGCTCGGAACATGCGCATATCGAGAGAACTTAAATTCTTCCGGTTTATTCTTATTCGCCCAGAATGCCGGGCCACCAAAGTTTTCTACTGCTCGATAATACAATCTTGCACGACGTAAACGAAGCTTTCGAAGGAGACAGAACCCGCCCTCATCTTCGATAGTACGAATCATATTATTCAGAAAAACTCTATCTGCTGCATTTTTGTCGTTAATATCTTTGCCATGATGGTACATCCAATCATGGATATTGCAGCTTTCCGATACCGACAATCCATATAAAGCTTCCGGTACTAACTTCCCTTTCCAACCGGACGTACCACATCCATTCACAATTTGCCCGAGCTCATCTTGTGTTGCCGCCCAGTAGCTTTCAGGGGCATACAATTCCAAGTTTTCTCTATTGCTTTTATTACTCATTTCAAATCCTTTTTAGTCTCTAATCATTACTGATTAAGTAGGCGTTAAAACACAGCCTTAATCACTCAAAGCTACGGTTGCCTCTATCTCTATCTTCAAATCGGGATGAATCAATTTGGAGACTTCAACCAGAGAGCAAGCGGGTAGCTGCCCTTCATAGAAGGTAAAGAGCTGCTCACGAATTGAAGGGAGTAAGCTGATGTCAGTCACGAAGATAGCCAGCTTAATTAAATCGCTTTTAGTACACCGCTCGTGCTCAAGTATCCGTGAGATCTGGTCTAATACCTCAGCGCTTTGCTCAATTAAGCCTCCAGATTGCGACTCAGTACCAAATGCCGTCAGTCCGGAAATGTACAACGTCTTATTGTGTTTGGCCGCATGAACATAGGGACCAGAAATCGGCGGCAGAAAATCATAATTAAGTTTTTGGGTCATGAAAGGAACATCCTGAGTAACCGGCTAGAAGAGAAAGATCTAGATAAATGGGAAAGAACTAATACCGCTAAACATGTTCAACACACTGAATTGAATCTATCAAAATTCAACAGCTAACAAACCAGTGTTTCACTTAAAGCGCCAAAGGAAAGGTGCGTTAGCTGTTGGTTTAAACGGTTAACTAAGTTTTGATCTAATAATGCTTGCTAACGGCTTAATCACGTCTTTATCACCCCAATACTGGCCATGGCTGAATGGGTTCCATGATGCAATAAGGCCTCCAGCA
Source organism: Vibrio sp. B183 (assembly GCF_000740665.1). Classification (NCBI taxonomy): domain Bacteria; kingdom Pseudomonadati; phylum Pseudomonadota; class Gammaproteobacteria; order Vibrionales; family Vibrionaceae; genus Vibrio; species Vibrio sp. B183. Next base: position 317,512 of record NZ_JPQB01000014.1, read on the forward strand.
TTGATCGGATGATCCCTAACTATCAAATTGTATGAATCACCTAATTGTCTCAAAGGCCAGCCAAGTACATCATCTGGGTCATAGTAGTTATCCCATCGGAACGATGGATGTGGCCTTGGGAAACATTTTCTTTCTTGTAATCCAGCGTTAAACAGAGGGATGTTACAACCTGTGGTGATGAGGTTCTCGCAAGTTTTCAACTTCATGAATAACTTCTTGTTTTCATCTTCAACATAATTATCAAAAATATTGAGACCATATTCTGCATCCCATATGTAGTTTGAGATAACCTGACAACCAAGAGACTGAGCAATAATGATAACTGGCCTATTTTCATTCTCGCCGATATCAAGATAAGCGTGTTCAAGAGTTTTGAAGATTTCCTTCTGAACTGCGAGATACTTGTCTTTTCGTCTGTGTGAGCTGTGTTCAAGCGAGCCAGCATCGCCAAATCCATAAAGGAAAAACTGCCTCAATCGAGTCGCATCCAAATCATTACTCGGCTCTGACATCATTGCTTGCCAGAGTTCATCTTCTGGCTGCTGTAAAATAGGCGCGTATTGAACATTCTGAAATGACACCTTCCTCCATTCAGAACCTAATTCCTTTTTCAGTTCTTTCTCTAGCTCATCATAATAATCTGGTTTTACCTTTCCCATTCCATGTAATGTTATTAACGCTACTTCTTCCATTATAAGTTCCTTCTATAAAGAGCCATTAACAACAGCAATTCAACTGGCAAGGTTGATTGCTACTACTAAGAATCACGTCTATGTGAAATCACGCGTCTGGTGACGGCACAGCAAAATTACTTCAAAGCACCGAGTGTTTATAGTCAGCATTTCCCAGCTAGCTGCAATGTGAGCTCTTTTGCTGAAATCTCTTTGCATCCTTGCGTATTCTGGCCACACCATAGTGGTGAGAAGTTATCAAGCCCCTGCTTTTCTGCGCGGCTACGTAATTGAGACATCTCTATTGAAGCGTATGGAAACTCTGGTGCTAGCTCTGTCATACAGCCCAGCTCAGCCATAACGCGGTTCACAATCCCTCTAGCGGGTTTACCAGAAAAGATATTCGTTAATGCGGTATGCGAAGACTTGTCGCTCGTTATTGCCCGCTTATGAAGCTCTGATGTGTTAGCTTCTGTGCATAGCATGTAAGAAGTACCAACTTGTACCGCCGACGCGCCTAACTGCATGCAAGCGAGCACCGAATTGCGGTCACTAATGCCACCAGCAGCGATGACAGGCACCTTCACACGATTGACCACTTGCGATAAAAGCGGCACCAACCCCATTTGAGTGGAGACATCACTGGATAGGAACATTCCTCTGTGTCCGCCAGCTTCCATCCCTTGAGCGATGATTCCATCCACACCATGTGATTCCAGCCATATCGCCTCTTCAACTGTGGTTGCAGATGAGACAACTTTGGTTCCCCAGCTTTTCACACGCTGTAATAAGTCTTTCTCTGGAAGGCCAAAATGAAAGCTGATGAACTCAGGTGAGAAAGGTTCAATTGCATCAGCGATATCATGGCTAAAAGGCACTCGGCTGCCCCCAGCGGATTTCTCTATTTGTAACCCCAGCTCATCAAAATAAGGCTTAAGTGTGTCTCGCCATATCACCTGACGATCTTCATCGTAATGTTTTGGAGCATGACAGAAGAAGTTGAGGTTAAAAGGTTTGCGCGTAGATGCTTTGATTAACTCAATTTCGCCGACAATGCTTTCAGTCGTCAGCATTCCACAAGGCAGCGAACCTAGCCCACCAGCCTCACTAACCGCAATCGCAAGGGCACTACCCTGTACCCCCGCCATCGGAGCCTGAATAATCGGCAGTTCCGTCCCTAGTAATTTTTTAAAGTCTCTATACATCGTCATCCTTTGCTTAATTTGAGTTTTGAGTTATGTCAAATCAAACTTAAAGCGCCTCTACAAGACTGAAACTAGCAAAAGGTTCTCGAATATCGATATGCCGTAACCAAAACGTGTTGGCACTTAAGACATACCCTAGCACGTCATAAACACCCAAACCGTTGGCGACAGGTCCTACAGCAGCTGTCTTCTTGCTACTACAATCGGTACCAAAGTTACTGCAATCAACGTTTTAAGCATGTGCTGGTTCTCCCCAATAATTACTTTCCTCGTATCCTGAACGCGCGACATACTCACATAACACAAGAATGTGGGTAAGCGGTATGATTTACCAGATTCGGTATTAATCTATTCGATAAACATTGAGCATCTGAATAGCTGACGTTGATTACTGGCGATTTTCTCCTCCTCTACTCCAACATCATCAGTGTATTGGCAGACGTCTTCCATCAGAAATGGCAAGCATATCATTGAATAATAGTCACTTCAGACTTACCGTTCTGAAAAGAAGAGATATCAAAAACGCATCACAAAATGGGGCTACACAAGTTTTTGGGAAGGGCTTGGCATATAGTTCGTTCAACATTCCCCTTTGGAACATCTACCATTTCAAAGGAGGCAATTGGAGCTCTTCATACCCTTTTAAATACTTTTAAAATACCATCCGGCTAATGCAAACACTAATTATTCTCGTCATAGTCTCCTCATTGTAATTGCCTAAATCAGATAAGGAAGTAAAGACCCACAGTAAAGTTTTAATCAATGAAGGGGAGCTTAGCTTAAATTTTAGCAGCACACTAAAATTATCCAGCGTAGATTCAGAAACGAAGCTTGGCTAAAATATACGAAGTAAATAAGCCACTCTTAGTTCATTTGTTATGTTATTTTTTGTTTTGCGAATTTTTATATAATACGACCCATGAGGACATCTGCGCTACACAACTTGACAACAAATAGCAAAGATAACGTTGTAAATCTCCGGAATGTTCAAACGGAATAACTTTTGAAACTGTAGACTCCAAAGCTTCCTTACATGCTTCCCGGCCCAAAGCACTGCTTAATGGTTGCAAATCATCATATACAATAGCTTCTAATAAATTATGGGCACAGCTATTCCTCAAAGTATTTACTGACTTCAAAATTGTATACATTCGATCATTCAATAATTCTAAAGCCATACACATCTCCAGTTTTTGACTAAAACTAAAACGGTTACCTTTCGTCAACCGGCTTGCGCTAGGAACAAATTCGTGCAGCATATCATCGATAGAAGATTCAATAGCTAAGTGTGCCCTTAAAACCCAAGTGACTGTTACGTCATCACTAAACACGTAGTCTCTTAGATGGTCCGCTATTCTTTGAATGGTTGCGCCTTCTGATTCCATAAATCCTCTTCACATGTAACGCAGTGTTAAAGTGTTGAAAGTTACTCTTAAACACTTTATTGGTCTAATTCTGTCTAGATTTCGATAAAATATAGTAATACAAGAAACATATTATTGCTGGAGAAAATATCAAAAAAACCTTTACAAAAGAATTTAATTTATCAAAGTAGATTGACTGGTTGCTCGAATACAATCCACCTATGTAAACTAGGAAAAATGTCAAAATCCCATCAATTTGATTATATTTAACCCCTGAAATAAGATCTACAGATGCCATTTTACCCATATAAAAAAAACACAATAAGCAGTATAAAATGATGATTATGTCATTTAAAGCTGAAGTAGATTCATCTTTAATTTTAGTAAACTCTTCAGTCATTCCTAAAATTCTCAATACTGCGATAATTTTGTCAGGTTTACCATCTATCAAAACTCTAAGTACGAAGTAATCCTCTGAGTTGAGTAATAGAGGTGAAATGCTAAGCGTATTACCGTCTATTTTAATAGATGTTTCTATTGAGCTATGACTTTGATCTACTTGCTGATATTTAATAATATCAACATCGCCCTTAAATGAAAAATTAATATCGCTATCAAAATCCGATTTTGCTAAATCAACATCTCCAGTGTTTTTAATTAGAAGATCAAAAAACAAAGGTGAATTAAGCTCTTTGATACCTTCAGTAGTTCGTACTGTAATAGAAATATCCGAAATTTCACCCGTCATATTTTTTGAATCAGATATGTTCATAAAATCATACTGTACTAATTTTTCACTAAAAATCCCCCAAGATGAAAATGTCTGAATCCCAGCAAAAACACAGGCTAGTATTGTGGCTAATAACATTAATCCGTGTGAAAAACTCTTGCTCAACTTCCTTGCCTCTTTTTATATAAAATTTACTTTCCCTATGCTCTAATAAGCAAAGTTTTACATATAAAATATGCCACTCTTCCCCAAAGTGCGTGTGCGCAATTCCACTCAACAATCACGTACTTAGCACTTTAGTAACCCTATTAAGGGCATGGAATATACCAAACATAACCATGCTGAATGAGTATGGAGATCTCAAAAATAAGCAACTGATGACATGCGCATCGAGTTGAGTTTAAAAAATGTGAAAGAAAGCGGGTTTGGGGGATGCAATGAAGCAAGGGAATGGGTGAGAGTAGCTGCAGAAGCGTCAGCTCAAGGCGTCGTAACCCTAAAGTAAGATCTATAGATGAACCAAGAGTTCAATTCTTATATAAATACACGCTTATAGTTTAGCTCTATTTAATTCAAAAATTTACTCTTAATCAAGTAGTTTTACGTAAATAAACACTTTCTATGTATCGAGTGAAAATCATCGTAACAGTAATTACTCCATTTGATATTTACGTTATTATTTTACGTAGAAGATAATAAAGAAAAGGCCGCGTAAACGGCCTGATTAGATTGAGTAAAACCTTAGCCACCCCTTATACCGCCTAGTGCGTAGCACATGTTTGGTTGGAGCATGATAGCTTTACCATCAAGATAGCAGAGCTCGTATCGATCTGAGCTTGGAAGCGAGCTATTCGATGAAAATACAAATGGCGAAAACAACAAAGCTAAAGAAATAAATATTCCCTTCATTTTACCTCCTATATTTATTCAGCAGTTTAAATATAGTCAAATAATATTAATATTACTTATTTTTATTGCTCTATTGGTTTTATTACTTTACAAGGGTTACCCGCTGCTACCACATTAGGTGGAATATCTTTTGTGACAACACTGCCTGCACCTACCACACTGTTTTCACCAATGGACACGCCCGGACAGACGATTACACCACCGCCCAGCCATACATTGTCGCCAATCGTGATAGGCGTACCAAACTCTACACCCTCTTCCACTCGACCTTTAACATCCAATGGGTGACCAGCGGTGTAGATTTGTACATTCGGTGCAAATAATACGTTGTCGCCGATATGGACTTCCGCAACGTCTAGCACAACGCAGTTAAAGTTGGCGTAGAAGTTTTTACCTAACTTAATGTTGGAGCCATAATCACAGCGAAACGGTGGCTCTAAAAAAGCACCTTCGGAATCTGGAATTAGGGTGTCTATTGCCTCGCGCCATTCATCCGTATCAGGAATGCTATTGTTGAGCTTTTGCAGCACTTTGCGACATTCAATACGTTCGCCATAAAGTTGCTTGTCCCATGCATCATAGGGCTCACCAGCGAGCATTTTCTCTTTTTCACTTCTCATTACGCACTTACCTTTAACCACAGCACATCATAGGCTGATAAAACAATCTCATCGCCGAGGAAATGCTTGCCAGAAAGCAGATCCTTCGTCTGTCGAGTGCCCAAAATATCGCATATTGACGCTGGGATTGTTTGCTCCATTTCACCAAAATTGCAGAGAGCGAGAAGTTGCTCACCCTTTGCGTTGGTTCGGCAGTAAGCAAAAAGTTGCGAACGATAAGTTTCAAGAATTTCAGTCTTTGCATTACCCAATTCTGGGTGAGATTGGCGTATTGCCACCAACTGATTTAAATCACTCCAGATTCGGTTTTGATACGTGCCTTTTTCTCTGGCTTGTTCAATCGCCTTATCGGTAATCGATGGGCGATTCACCCAACGTGTGTCATCGCGTTTGAACTCATCACCTAGGTAGCTGTGGTCATTTAACATACCGAGCTCGTCTCCCTGATAAATCAACGGAATACCACCGATGCTAAGGTTGATGCTGTTCAATAGGCGAATACGTTTAAGTGCAAACTCGATTGCTTGTGAATCGTCAGCTTCAATCGCTTTTTCTAAGCCCGCTAGAGATGCTAACGAGCCGCACACTCTACAATCTCCCGTAGTCGGGTTTTCTTGAAACGGCACGCCCTGAGAGAATGAACCCTCAAACTTGCCGGTGTAAAACTGATTTAGGAAGCGGCGGTGATCATAGCCGTTAATGCCAAGCTGCTCAGCTACAGCATCATCAAATGTCCAACCAATATCATCGTGACCTTCATTTCTGATGAAGCTGATCCCTTATTAAGTTTAGACAAGCGCGATTGAACAGCGATCAGAATGCTATTCTGATGCTTTCTAGATTGAGTCGTATAGGCATAAAAGTCGATATTGCATGCAGTTGGGAAACATCTGTATGGGAGCAATATCTCATCGTTCACACCAGACATTAAGAGAGACATTCACAGTGATAATCAGAGCTCTAATCAACCATTCACAACGAATTTGGTATCTTTTACAATAAGCCCTGTTGCTATTCTCTCTCGGAATTCACGGATGAACACGACTCACCTAAAAGCGCTACTTCTAGCTATCGAAGCTGGCTCTATTTCCGCAGCAGCGCGGAAGCTCGGCAAAAAGCAGTCTCAAGTTAGCCAATGGATCTCCGATCTGGAGATTGATCTTGGCGTCAGTTTCTTTGACCGCACAGGAAACAAAAGCACGCTAAGCCAACAAGGTGAACAACTGCTTCCATCACTGACTCATACACTGGCACAGCTAGAAAAGCTGGCAGAAAAAGCTTCCGCTTTGAGCGCAGGAGAGCCTACAACAATTCGTATTGGTATTGAGCATTACGTGCCTGAGGCCCCTTTGTTAAATGCCATTCAACAGCTATTCCTATTACCTAACCTTCATGTAGAAATCTATCGCGATGAACAAGCAGGCTTACGAGACGCTTTACTTAATGGCGAAACCGATATTGTTGTCCAGCATGAGTCAAATCAGCTCCACCAGACTGATGTGGAGTACACAAAGCTGGGCAACTATCTTGAAGGTCTGGTATGCCACCACTCTCTCGCTCTTGCTTCTGCTCAGCCCATATCGGTGGATGTATTAAGCGAGTACAAAGAGCTAATTTGGGGACAGTTAGGTGACGAGGAAGGCGAAGGATACAGTCCAGATTACGCGGTAATCAATGACCTAACCATGTTAATCAAGCTACTCGAAGCTGGACAAGGGTTTGCCTTTCTCCCGCTCGCTAATATCACTCAGAAAATTCAGGATGGTACGTTGGTTAGATTAACGTCTGAGTTTGAACAAAGTGAGATCCCCCGACGGGTGGAATTAAGTTGGAGACCGGGATTGACTCTCTCTAAAACAGGTCATCAGATCATCGAGTCACTGAAGCAATACCACGAGTTTCTTGCTTAATCGGAGACTAATGCGTCCCACCAGTCATAAAGGTATAACGCGATATAAATTGGTACCAAAGCCCAAAGCAGTGGGTCGTCGTAAACGTTTTCTGTCGTGCCAATCGTGGCGACGGCTAACATCATCAGCTCTGAAATACCTATAAAAAGCAACGCTTTAGTAAGATGAGCAAGCAAGCGATGGGATTGCTGATGGATATTGGTTTTCTGATACGTAGCTTCAAATACTCCCACAATCGCAGCCGCCATCAACAGACCGACCACCGCTAAAATGGACGACTGATTGCTTCTATCCATCTCCTGCATCGCATCAAACGTCAGCTCAAATAACATGGGCACCGCTAACATTAGAATGAATGCTTGTTTAACAGCAACTTCGGCTAAAAATATCGGTGATTTCAACACGCTAATCCCTCAAAAGACAACGCCGCACGTTTAACGTGCGACGTTGTGACTTATTCGTCGATATCGTAGACGATTTGACCGTTAAGAATCGTCATCCAGATATCTGTCTTTTTGATTTTCTCGGCAGACAATTGGGTAATGTCACGCGACAAGATGGCAAAATCCGCCGCCTTGCCCACTTCTATTGACCCTGTAATATCATCAAGACCTAAGCTTGTTGCTGCATTGATAGTATAGGCGTCTATCGCATCTTCAACACTTGGCAGGCCTGTTTGCCCCATGATAAGGCTATTGGCAATGCCCACCAGTGGGTTGATGTCGTGTACATTCCAGTCACTGCTTAAGGAGACGTTAGCCCCTGTATCGAAGATCGCTTTCAGGTTCATCAAAGCACGGGTTCGCTTGGCTCCAAGAAACGCTTCTGCCCATTGATGATCATGATAAGCAACGTAATCTGAACCGACTTGAAAATCCGCAGTCACATTCAGTTTAGCAAAACGTTCTACATCTTTAGAGTTCACCAACTCAACGTGTGTCAGTGTGTAATCCTTTGCACCGCCTTGCTGACGCATCGCTTCAATCGCATTGAGAGATTCACGAATCGCACCATCACCTATCGCATGGATGTGGGCACCATAGCCAATCTTATCCAATGCTTTGAGCCACTCTTCCATCGCCTCGGGTGGGATGTAGTTGATGCCGTAAGGCTCATCTGGGATGTAAGTATCCAGATAAGGTGCAAGCGTCTTCGCTGTCCCATTAACTAAAATGCCGTCACTGTACATTTTGACCTGATCCACCAGCAGTAGCTGAGATTTGTCCGTCGCTAATACCTCAGACAAAAACGTTAACTGCGGCTGCATTGAATCCGTCGGATAAATCCAAGGTCTTAAGGAAACACGCGCAGTGAGATCACCCCGTTTCTCGGCTTCCTTCCATACTTCATACCACCCACGCTTCCAGTAAAGTCGGCCATCACCGATGCTCGTAATACCGTGTGAGCGAGCTTCATCCAAACCTGTCATCATGCCTTCGTAGCTTTGATCGAATTGCTCTTCAAGGCTGTTCCACGCTATCTCCATCACGATATCGCCCGCGTTATCCAACAAGATACCATTGAGCTCGCCTGTGTATTCGTCTTTGAGAATTTTCCCGCCTTGCGGCTCTGGCGAATTCTTGTTGATCCCTGCTTTTTCTAGTGCTGCAGAATTGACCCACATTGAGTGAGAAGTTTGCTCCATAATGATGACTGGCTGATCAGGAAAGACTGAATCAATGACCTCCAGAGGCGTACGTCTGTTATCCTCTGCCAGTAATGCCTCGATCGAGAAACCATAGCCCATCACCCATTCCCCCCGACGTGCGTCTTTACGACATGCTTTCAGGTAAGGGATTTGTTCTTCTAATCCCGCATCCATACTCAGCTCACACTGGCCTCCTGCTTCTGATGCAGCCTCGAAGACATGGTTGTGATTGTCGATAAAACCAGGCGCGATAAAGCCACCGTCTAAATCTATGGTTTCCGTCGATGGGCGAGTGAAGCTCTGCATGTCTGAGGCTTTGCCTACGTAAAGAATTTTACCTTTCGAAATGGCAATTGAATCCGCAGTTTGATAGCCATAGATGCTGGCATTAGTTAGCACCATGTCGGCGGAATCCGCTGCGTAAGTATTGGCTGTCATAGTGAGACTCGCGAGTAGTGTCAGAGTGTAAGCGCGTTTCATTGGCTTGGTTTCCTTGTTATTCATCCCTAACGTTTCACAGTATAGGGGCTGTCTTAACGCACAGCCTAACAAGTCCTTGGATTTAGTGAAAAATAGTCACTATCATAGTTTTGGGATAGCATTGATTGCCCTGAACTAATCCATTGCTTTGAACGCAAGCCATCAGCCTAACCTATAGTTATCAGTATGCATTGCCACTTAGTAAGTGCTGAATAGGGAGGCTGTATCGCGATGGACAAAGGAAAATGGCGTAAAGCTTTTGACCTGTATGGCTATTCAGTCGCAACGCTGATTCTGGTGTTGCTGATCGTTAATTTTGTCACCTACTCCCTCTATCACGTACAGAAAGACAACATTTATGACTTGGGCGTAGGTTTTGCCCGAGATCAGAATGCAGCACTTATCAATCTGATCCGAAAAGACATTCGCATTATTGGCTCAAGCGTACATTTCTTTTACGCGACCGACGCCGAGCAGTGACGAAACTTCCCATTATTCGTGCAAAGTGCACTGAAAGACGATATTGGCTCCATCACGTCACTTCAATGGATGCCAAGAACAGAATCTAATCCCGGCTCGCGAGAGGTAGCTAAGCCCGGAGAGTTTGTCGTAACCGAAGTATTCCCCAATAATGCAAGTAATGCCAAGCTCATCGGCTATCAGCCCCGAGATGCGCGTTTTGCCCACGCTTTAGACATCATTACAACCACACAAAGAGCGTTCATCTCTGACCGAATTCACTTACTGCAAAACGATTTTAAGTCCGTCAATGATAAAGACAGTGCTCTGGTTTATTTTCCGGTTTACAGCAAATCAGATGCAACACAGCTGTCAGGCGTTATTGTCGGAGCCATTGATTTACATAGTTACTTTAAGGCCTTAGCGTCTCGACTACCAGTCAAGCGATTTGAATATCAAATTGTCGATCAAGGTTTTGACGCCAGCGACGCACCGATCTTATATGAGAGCGAATACTGGTCGGAATCAGAAGGCCAAATTTATGTTGATTCCGTCAGCGTGGCCAATCGCAACTGGGATATTCGAGTCACCATCACTGACCAGCTGGATTACAACCAAATGGTAACACTGGCGGCAACATTTACACTCGGCCACCTTACCGCTTTCTTAGTCAGCTTTCTTGCCTTTAAACAAACAAGAGATAGGCGACGACTTAACGCCATTGTCGCAAAGAAAACACAAAAGCTCACCTACATGGCATATCACGACAGTTTGACTGGCGTTGAAAATAGGCGTGCGTTTAATGAAACACTCAAATACAAAGTCATTAATGACGAAATATTCACGCTGATTGGTTTTGACGTCGACCGGTTTAAAGGCATTAATGATACCTTCGGACACTCCGCTGGAGACAAAGCACTTCAGCATGTTGTTTCGCTCATCACACCTTTACTCAGCGACGCAGACAGTTTTTATCGTTTGGGCGGGGACGAATTCTTTATGATGGTGAAACACACAGATGCAGAGCAGGTAGAAACATTACTGTCGAACATCACCAATGCAATCCGTTCGACACCATTACTCTTTGAAAATAAGACGATTGCCATCACCTTAAGCCTCGGCGCAGTAACAAGAAGTCGTGAAGATGTGGAAACCTTCATCAACCGCGTTGATGAGCAAATTTATCAAAGCAAAAGTGGTGGCCGAAATCAGTATTCATATACGGCTTAGTATGTAAAGATGCCCAGTGCGATATTCAAGGAGGAAAGATGTCAGACTACAGGGCAACTATTCGTTGGCAGCGAGCCGAGCACGAAAAATTTAGTGACAATCAATACAGCCGTGAGCACCAGTGGGAGTTCGATGGTGGTGTCTGTGTCCCCGCTTCAGCATCACCTCATGTGGTTCCATTACCTTATTCGGTCGAAGAAAATGTCGACCCTGAAGAGGCATTTATTGCCGCTATTTCAAGCTGCCACATGCTGACTTTTCTGGGCATCGCTGCTAAACGTCGTTACGTCATCGACTCTTATGTTGATGAAGCCATAGGCATTATGGAAGAAGATGACAAAGGTCGAACCTCGGTAACGAAAGTAAACCTAAGACCTAACATCGTGTTTTCTGGTAGCAAACAACCTGATTACGCCCAGTTAGAGAAGATGCATCACCTCGCTCATCAACACTGTTTCATCGCCAACTCTGTTAAAACCGAAATCGTGACAGAAATTCTTACTCCCTAAATCTCTGCTGATCCGACAAGAATTAAGGCGGGTAGAGATCCCGTGATGAGTGTATTCATGCTAAACTCTGCGCCAAACACAGGGTTTACCCCGCTTCACTATTTAGATTCAGAGTGTACAGATGCCATTCTCTAAGCTCGGCTTAAGCCAACCAATTACCGACGCCATTCAGCAACTGGGTTATGACAAACCCACGACAATTCAAACCAAAGCCATTCCCGTGGTTCTGCGTGGCGAAGATTTAATTGCAGCCGCACAAACAGGTACAGGCAAAACCGCCAGCTTTGTATTGCCAATGCTCGAAAAATTGAGTCAGGGCGAAACTCAGCGTAAGAAACGTATTCGTGGTTTGATTCTCACGCCAACACGTGAGCTGGCTGTACAGGTTGAGGAGAAGATTCAAGATTACAGCCAACACCTCGCTCTTACTTCACTTGCGATGTACGGTGGTGTGGATGAACAGGCACAGAAACAGGCCCTAATTGAAGGCGTTGATATTCTGGTCGCGACACCCGGTCGACTGATCGATATGTATGGCAAACGCGCCGTACATTTTGAGGAAGTTGAAATGCTGGTGCTGGATGAAGCCGACCGCATGCTCGATATGGGTTTTATTGACGACATCAATAAAATCCTTGACCGACTGCCAACCGATATCCAGCACTTGCTGTTCTCCGCGACTCTGTCGAACAAAGTTCGTGATTTGGCGAAAACGGCAGTACACGACCCTTATGAGATTTCCATCGCGGCCAACCAAGCGTCGAAAAAGAACATCGAACAATGGCTAATTACGGTCGATAAAGACAAGAAGTCAGCGCTGTTAAGCCACTTGATCAAAGAAAATGACTGGGATCAGGCGCTGATCTTCATCGAGACTAAACACGGTGCTGCGAAATTGGCTCAACAGTTGGAAAAGCGCGGTATTGAAGCAGAGGCGTTCCACAGCGGTCGTAGCCAAGCGGTACGTTCTAAATTACTCGAAGATTTCAAAGCTGGAAAAATCCAATACATGATCGCCACTGGAGTCGGCGCTCGTGGTATTGATATTGAAGGGCTAACTCGTGTGATTAACTATGACCTGCCTTTCCCTGCTGACGAATACGTGCACCGTATTGGTCGAACAGGTCGTGCGGATGCACAAGGCGAGGCCATCTCCTTCGTCTCAAAAGATAATTTCAAGAATTTGTGCATGATCGAAAGCCGACTCGGCCACCTGATTGAGCGTCGCGAAGTTGAAGGGTTTGAACCGCGTAAACCTGTGCCTATTTCCATTCTCAATTATGTGCCTAAGCACAAGCGTCAAAACAAGGATTCATGATGAACGCACCTACCAAAATTCTCTTTTTTGAGTTTCTTACTCCACTGATCACTTCTGGTAAGAAAACCATTACCATTCGCGATGAATCAGAATCTCATTACGTGCCGGGTACTCAGGTTGAAGTATTCACGTTGGAGAAAGATGAGAAAGTGTGTGAGGTGAAGATTCTAGCGGTAGAGCCCCTTCACTTTAACGACATCAACAAGTTTCACGCTGAGCAAGAAGCGATTGAGCTGCCAAAGCTTAAGCAGCTAATTCGTGAAATCTACCCCAATACCGACGAGCTTTTCTTGATCACTTATGAGCTGGTTGATGCATGATCGCCTTTGATTTTCGCCCGGCGACACCGGGCGATTTCGACTTTTTATTCTCTCTCAAAAAGAACGCAGAATACGACGCGATAAAAGCCGTGTTTGGTTGGGATGAAGAAATGCAGCAACGTCTTCATCTTGAAGAGTGGCAGGAAGACCAGCCCACCATAGTGACGGTTGACGGGAAACCTGCTGGCAGCTTTTTGCTGCAAGACAAAGGGCAACACTTTTACTTTTGTCGTTTCTTCCTTCTGGCCTGCTACCACGGCCAAGGGATGGGAAGCAAAATCCTGCAACACTGTATTGAACTAGCCGATGCCCAACGTAAGTCGATCCAACTGTGTTATTTGCAGGGAAGTCGTGTGGGTGGGCTTTATCAACGCTTCGGGTTCAAAATCACTTCCGAAGATAATGACTTTATCTATATGAAAAGAGACCCGCTTACTTAACTCTCATATTCTAAAAATAGCTATCGAATAAAATTTTCGATCTATTCCTGCCTTAAAGAAAATGTGCCTATTCCAAAAAGTTAAATCATTAATAATTTAATCTAATAGTTTGAATTTCCAATAAAAATAATTCCAAACCACAAATTAGATGGGTTCAGTGTAAGAATCTTCCTTATTGATAACAAAAACAACAACAATCAAGATAGCTCCCATTGACAGTTAACTTAGACTAAATCATACATGGAGTATGTGATGAAAAAAGGTTCAATTTTAAATAAACAGAGTGGTTTCTCTTTAAACGAAATACTAGTTTCCGTCGCTATTATGGGCACATTGGCGGCTGTTGGCGCACCATATGTTGCAGATATGACAGCTGACGCCAATGCAAGAACGGCAGAAGCTGCTGCTTCACAAGTTGTTTCTGAAATTAACAATGTTGTAGATACTACACCTTATACTCAAGCTTCGATTAGAACAGCTGCAAAAAAAGCTGGAATTGACATCAGTAAAGTAACTATTGCAACACAAGGGGGCTTTGGGGGCTCTGTTAGTGGGGCTGGTGATGTGAGGTTCTCGGTGGGTACTTCAGCGAACCTTAGATATAAGGATATTGAACTAAAAAGAAGTGGGGCTGACACTCGAGCGGAGTTCAAATAAGTTTAGCTTTACAAAAATAGATAGTATTAGAAAAACACAACAACTCCAACATATTACAAGTTGGAGTTGTTTATATTTGTACGATTGAAAACATAATGCCGTATTACAAATTTAAAGCTAAAGATACCAATCCTAAAAGCAATACATATAAGCAAGATATTATTGGCCATGTCACTGCTCGGTCAGAAGAGCATGCCACCCTTCGATTGGCAAAGAAAAATTTAATGACTCGTCATCTTGTTGAAGTTGATACCACTTTAACCACAATACAACGTTACAATGGCATCACCATTGATGAGCTAATTGTATTCAGTAGACAGGTACAAACACTACTTGAGTCTGGGGTTGATATACTCAACACATTATCTTCAGTTATTAAAGTGAGTAAATCCCCTAGGTTGAAGCACGAACTACGTAAGCTCTACGACCATGTAAACATTGGAAACTCGTTGAGCTCATATTTTGATGGAAATAGGGCCTTTCCTGAGTCTATGCAGGTCCTACTCATGGCTGGTGAAAAAACGGGTCTATTGTCTGAAGGCTTTAGGATGCTAGGTGATCACTTAGAATTTCAACAGGGTAATGTAAGGAAAATCAGGGAAGCATTAAATAAACCAAAACAAACAGCCTTTATGATTATAGTTATTGTGACGTTAATGATGATATTCGTCATTCCCACATTAGTTCATGGGCTAACAGGCGAGTTACCACTTCCAACTAGAATCTTAATATCAGTGTCAGATATTATTACTAATGATTGGCATTTCATCGTATTGGTTATACTCAATTCATATGTGTTTCTTAGGCTAATAAAGTCCAAGGGGGGGGATATTTGGTATGACAAAAACAAACATAAGATTCCAATAATAGGAGAGATAGTACAAAAGCATGAAATGATACAATTCACCCGAAGTGTCGCTATGTTAAATAACGCTGGCATACCGATCATTGAGACTTTCATGATAAGTATCGAATCAACAGGAAACCTACATTATAAACAGCGCGTAAAAATAATGTGCGATAGTATAGAGCAAGGTGAAAGTATAGCAAACAGCGCTGTTCGGGCAGATATATTCCCTCTTACCGTCGAAACCATGCTTTCCATAGGAGAGAAAAGTGGATCTATAAGCAAGATAATGGAAAATATTTCGACACTATACAAGAGAGAAATTGATTTCGAATTGAAGATGTTAAACGATAGGCTGCAGCCATTTATTCTACTCGGATGTGGTGGCCTTGTACTGTTAGTTGCTCTAGGTGTCTACTTACCTATACTTGAGCGTCTGGTATCAATATAAGTATTCTAATCATCACCTACTTCATTTGAAATAACTCTATTTATAAAGTCAATTTCTTCTTCTGAAAGAATATTATTAATTTCTTTTAATTCCTCTTCACATAAAAAAAACCTATCACTAAATATATTGAGTATGCTTTTAATAAAATTAATTATCCCCATACTACCGCACCCATCAACACAAATAAAATGAAAATTCTACCACTTAACAAGATGGGTTTAAATTAAGATTTTTCCTACATCTATATACTGAATTTTCTTACATTAATAATCGTTGAAAAAAAACAACAATTAACAATAATATCATTTAAGAAATTCATTAAACGCTTCGATACAGTTTTATATACAACTTTATTATGTACAAATGGTGTTGGTATGTATTTAGAGATAATAAAAGAGATAAAACCTTATTTTTTATCCACATTTATATTAATAATTGCATCTTCAATAATGATTGAGATGATTCATAGTGTATATTTCAATGAACTAGAGAATCATATTTTCCTGTATGTATTTATAGGGCTATCCCTTTTAGCACTCGACATCAGAATTGACCTAATATTGAGAAAAATGAAACGTATCCAGCACCAAAAGTATAGAAAGCCCAAACGCACAAGCAACTCAGTTTTCCAATAAGTTAGGTGTACCTAAAATGCCACGCAGCCAAACCTCTCTTTTAGGGCAGATACGATTTCTGCCCTATTTCATCACCCAATTTTTTGGTGCTTTCAACGACAATATCTTCAAAAACGTTTTACTGTTGTTTGTTGCTTTTGCTGGAGTTGGAGCGCTACCTATTTCTAGCGACTTGTTTATTAACCTAGCGGCGGGACTATTCATTCTTCCCTTCTTCCTTTTTTCCGCGTCCGCTGGTGTTTTAGCCGATAAATACGAAAAGTCTTGGTTCATTCGCAAAGTAAAGCTGGCTGAAATCGGCATCATGTGCCTTGGAGCTATCGGCTTTATTACTGAGAGCTACATCATTCTTCTCATTCTACTGTTTTTGATGGGGACACAATCGGCGTTTTTTGGCCCGGTCAAATACGCATTGCTTCCACAACAATTAAAACCCCAAGAGCTGGTGCCTGGCAACGCTCTGGTTGAAACGGGTACGTTTCTCGCAATTCTTCTTGGTACACTCGGTGCTGGAATTATTGCTTCAGTCGAAAGCGCCAAATACGTAGCAGCCGGATGCGTCGTATTGTTTGCAGTGTTTGGTTATCTCGCCAGTCGTTCAATTCCTGAAGCGCCCGCAAGCGCGCCAGACTTAAAGTTCCGCTGGCAGCCGATCAAACAAACCCGAAATACCATTGCCATTGCTAAATCGGACAAAACGATTTTCCAAGCCTTGATGGCGATCAGCTGGTTCTGGTTCTTAGGCGCAGCCTACCTGACTCAGTTCCCCAATTTCACTAAAATCTATCTTAATGGCAATGAAAGTGCGGTTTCATTCTTGCTCGCTCTTTTCTCTATTGGTATTGCTGTCGGTTCCTTAGCCTACGACAGACTATCTAACCATCGCATTGATATCGGTATCGTTCCGCTGGGCAGTTTAGGTATCACCATCTTTGGCTTCTTAATGGCAGTGTCTGTACCAACCAGTCTGCCAGAATTTGAAACTTTTGCAGACTTTGTGTCTTATCAGCCGTTATGGCCTGTGTTCATCTCGCTGTTGATGCTGGGTGCATCCGGTGGTGTGTTTATTGTTCCGCTCTATGCATTGATGCAACAACGTGCCAAAGTCACGGAGCGTGCTCAGGTAATCGCAGCGCTCAACATCTATAATTCATTGTTTATGGTAGGCAGTGCCGTACTCGGTATCGTCTGCCTAGCGATTATAGAAATGAGCATTCCTCAACTATTTCTATTGATTGCTGCAATGAACTTGTTCGTAACAATTAAGTCAATCAACCTCGCTTCTAATTTTATTGTTAATAGTTAAGTAGTTAGACGATTGATTGTTACTTAACTCTCATATTCTCGAAGTAATCATAGATGAGTGCTTCGTAACGCCCATCTTGCTTCATATCGAATAATACTTGATCAAAGCGCTGGAGCAATTCGGCATGGCTGCGGTCTTTGGAAAATGCAATATAGCTGGGCGTTGCCTCAATAGGAGGCGATAAAATATCAATATCGCTATCTAGCCCTTCTCTGACCAAAATGCTTCGGGCACCAAATTCATTGTTTACCCAAATATCAGCGCGTTTTGTACGGACGAGATGAGCGCATTCGACAGTGCTGTTTCTCTGGAAAATAAGCCGAAAGCGACCCTCTTCTATCTTAGCGTCCATTCGTTTTCCATAACTCACACCATTGACGACACACAAAGCGATTTTGGATACATCACCCGCTAAAATTTCCTCAGGTTTGTAGTCACTACCTTTGAGCGCCATCAAACTAATATTTTGGACGAAGAGCACATTTTGACTAAAATCTGCAAATTTTTCTCGCTCAGGGTTTTTAAAGGCGGTGAAAATGCCATCCGCACGACCACGCTTTACCAGTGTAAGGGCTCTAGCCCAAGGCAATACTGTGATGTTGACTGGTGTTTCCAGCTGATGGAACACATACCTCACTAGCTCTACAGCAACCCCTGAAACCTGCTGCCCCTGCATTTCTATGTAGGGCGGGTATTCAAGCGTGACCAAATCAACCGGCCTTGCAGCACAAGGTTTTAGTGCCACTAGAGCAAGAATGATTGTTCCTAAACGCAACCACTTCATCCTGTCTCCTTCACATAAGCCAATGATTAAATGAGAAAGCGTCATTCGACTATGGAGTAATAACCAAGTTGCATAACACTTAAGACCTTCTAAACTTACATATCGTAATATTAATATCACTAGGCAATATCGTTTGACTTTTTACGTAAATCATCAGTTTTTGTAGCAGTTAACACGAGGATTCTATGGTTCGCTCTTCTTTAAGTTTAAGTCGTTTTCAATATTTCCCAGTTCTCGCCCTTGCTCTTTCTATGGTAGTCGGTGGTTACTATTACGACAAAACCCTAGACAATTGGGTGACCGATATCGTCAGTAACTACATGTCTAATCTGCTTAACGATGTCTCGCATCAGATTCAAGAAAAAGAGCTCGACCTCTATGACATGAGCCAGCCTGAAATAGACGACTTCCTCGATAACCTTTCGCAATCCAGCTTTGAACAAAGATTTACCATCATACACAGCTCGGGAGCCGTGCTGGGAGATTCACAACTTTCCAATAGGGAGATATCCCAGCTGGAAGATCACAGTAGCAGAGCCGAGATAACCTCAGCTCTGTCCGGTGAAACTGGTTTATCCAAACGATTTAGCCAGTCCTTAAACCAAGAGTTACTTTATGTCGCTAAGAAGCTCGAACTTCCTGAAGACGACCATGGCCACGACTCAACTTATGTTC
Source organism: Vibrio sp. B183 (assembly GCF_000740665.1). Lineage (NCBI taxonomy): Bacteria > Pseudomonadati > Pseudomonadota > Gammaproteobacteria > Vibrionales > Vibrionaceae > Vibrio > Vibrio sp. B183. The sequence continues at coordinate 336,680 of NZ_JPQB01000014.1, forward strand.
TCAGACTCGCGATGCCAATGACTTCGCTTTATGCCATGTCCGCCGACCTCAAATTAATTGAGAACGCGCTAATGGCATTTTCTCTGGCCATTTTGATTCTTTTAACCTGGTTGAGTAACCGAAAAATCTACAAGCTTGTTAAAGAAGAAAGAGATCAACAGGAGTACCGTATTCAAAAAAGTACTCAGGAGATTGAGCTACTCCACCAACTCGCAAATATGCTCGCCGCTTGTAACAGTGTCAAAGAGGCACAAGTGGTCGTCGCCGACATCATTCCAAGAGTGCTAGGCAAAGTGAACGGTTGTGTTTCCATCATGCGTGACTCACGCAATCAACTCGAAGTTAAACTCGACTGGGGAGGAGAATGGCCCGCGAGTAAACTCTACGCCCCCAATGAGTGCTGGGCATTACGCAAAGGTAAATACCACCTATCGAAAGAAAGACACCATAATCTTTCTTGCACCCATATGACCGACTCTTCCATTGAAGGGCTTACATTGTGTGTTCCACTTACCGCTCACGGCAATACAGTCGGCATGTTCCACCTCTATTTTGATGAGCACTCTGAAGAAATATCTGAAGACACCAAACAACTCGCCTTCACGATTGCAGAGCATCTCGGATTGGCATTAGCTAACTTGAGCCTTCAAGAAAAACTCCGGTCACAAGCGATGCGCGATCCGTTAACAGGTCTCTTCAATCGTCGTTACTTTGAAGAGGTATTCGAGAAAGAGTGGGCCAAAGCTTCTCAAGATAGCAACCCAATGTCGTTGCTGATGCTCGACCTTGACCACTTTAAGCGCTTTAACGACAACTTTGGTCACGATGCTGGGGATTATGTCCTGAAGGAAGTGGCAAACTTGCTGAAACGTGAAATTGGCGACGAGCATGTTGCCTGTCGTCTTGGTGGTGAAGAACTGGCGGTGATAAGCCCTAATTGCTCCATCAGCGAATCGATGGAACTGGCGAATCAGATTGTCGACTCTGTCAGAGATTTGCACTTAGACATGAAAGGCTTATCTCTGGGTCAGCTTGGTGTCTCAATTGGCGTCACTACTTTCCCAGACTTGAACACCTCCACCACAGAGCTGATTAAAGCGGCCGATACTGCCCTTTATCAGGCCAAAGACAACGGACGAAGCCAAGCAGTACATACTCAATCAAAAGAATACCTTAAACAGTTAAACACTGACGTCCACTCAGAAAACCGAGACGTGTTACCACTGAAACTCTAGGGCTTCACCTTACTTACTCTGCTTGCTCCTCTCACAGGAGCAAGCGCTATTTCCCACTCCATCGATCGTTCATGTTTTATAAGGATCAACAACCACTAGACGACTGGTCTAATTTAATCTATAGTCCGCTCCATGAATGAAAAAACAAACGACACTCGCCAACATATTCTCAATGTGGGTTACGAATTAGTAGTGAACAAAGGTTTCACCGCCGTCGGCTTATCTGAATTGCTTAAAACTGCCGATGTGCCAAAAGGTTCCTTTTACCACTATTTCAAATCCAAAGAGCAATTTGGCGAAGCACTTATTGAAGACTATTTCAGAAGCTACCTAGCTCGCATCAATGCGATTTTTAATGCTGATGAAGGTACTGGCAACCAACGTTTAATGGGGTGCTTCTCTCGCTGGTTAGACGTAGAAAATGGCGTCTGCAATGCCAACCGTTGCCTAGTGGTTAAGCTCAGTGCCGAGGTTTCTGACTTGTCTGAACCGATGCGAATCACTCTTGCAAGCGGTGCGGGACAAGTCATTGATTCCATTGCTCGGTGCATAGAATCCGGTATCGAAGACGGTTCGATAAAAGTATTGGATGCGCAGCAAGTCGCGACCCAGCTATACCAACAATGGCTTGGCGCTAGCCTTCTAAACAAACTGGTTCAGGATCAATCACATCTTGAACGTAGCTTAGAGACCACTCAGTCTCTACTTAGCGCTTAAGTTACCTATTCCCGTTTGGCTATACCAACGGGAATTTTTTGAAATTATAACTAGACGACTGGTCTAATAATAGGAAACACAATGACTAACAACGTAAACCGACGCATTGTCCTTGCTTCACGCCCTGTAGGGGCTCCTGTTACCGAAAACTTCCGTTTAGAAGAAGCGGAGAAACCGACGCCTTCTCAAGGTGAATTGCTGCTACGAAGCGTCTATCTGTCGCTCGATCCATACATGCGTGGCCGCATGAACGATGCGAAATCCTATGCAGACCCTGTTGCTATCGACGATGTAATGGTCGGCGGCACAGTGTGTCAGGTTGAAGTTTCGAATCATCCAGATTACCAAGTGGGCGAATGGGTATTGGCTTTCACTGGTTGGCAAGATTATGGCATTTCAGATGGTGAAGGCTTGATTAAAATGGGTATGAACCCATTACACCCTTCCTATGCACTGGGTGTAATGGGTATGCCAGGCTTCACCGCTTACATGGGCTTGCTGGATATCGGCCAACCTAAAGCTGGCGATACCTTGGTGGTTGCAGCCGCAACGGGCGCGGTAGGCTCGATGGTCGGACAGATTGGTAAACTAAAAGGTTGCCGTGTAATTGGTGTTGCTGGTGGTGAGGAAAAGTGTCGTTATGCTAAAGAACAGCTCGGCTTTGATGAATGTATCGATCACAAAGCAGAAGATTTTGCAGATCAGTTAGCCAAAGCGTGTGATAAAGGCATCGACGTCTACTTCGAAAACGTTGGCGGTAAAGTGTTTGACGCTGTGATACCACTTCTGAACACTGGAGCACGAGTTCCACTGTGTGGCCTCATTTCTCAATACAACGCAACGTCTCTCCCAGAAGGTCCTGACAGAATGTCAATGCTGATGGCTCAACTGCTGATCAAACGAATCAAAATGCAGGGCTTTATCATCTTTGATGATTACGCTCACCGCTATGAAGAGTTTGCAACCGATATGAGCCAGTGGCTTGCGGAAGGCAAAATTCACTATCGCGAGCATTTGGTGGAAGGTTTTGACAAGGCACCAGAAGCATTTATCGGCCTTCTTGAAGGTAAGAACTTTGGCAAGCTGGTTGTAAAAACCAACAGCCCACTGTAATCGGAGGTCAACGTGATTAAACTACATCATCTTAATCAATCTCGCTCCAAGCGTATTATCTGGCTGTTGGAAGAGCTGGGTATCGATTATGACATCGTCCCCTATCACCGCGACAGCGTGACCTTTCTCGCGCCACCAGAGCTTAAATCTATCCACCCTCTGGGTAAATCTCCGGTGATTGAAGAAGACGGGCGCGTCATTACGGAGTCTGGCGCGATCGTTGAATATCTTATCGACAAGTATGCATCAGAAAAGCTTGCGCCAGCCAAAGGCTCTGATGACCACCTCGATTACCTGCAATGGCTGCACTTTGCAGAAAGCTCTGCTGCCCTACCGTTATTGCTTAAAATATTCGTGTCCAAAGATGGCGCTCAAATGAACTTTCTTCCGGATTATGCTGAGGTAGAGCTGCATAAGGTCATGAGTTATGTCGACCATCGTTTGGAAGGTAAGCGTTACCTAGTCGCCGATAAACTCACTGGTGCGGATATTATGATGTCATTTATTGTTGATATTCTGACTAACTTTGGCTTGCTTGAGCGCTACACCAATATTGCCCGGTATGCCTCACAACTTGCGAACCACGACAGTTGGCAGACCGCCGAACAGCTTGAGATCAAGTTTGGCTAATCACTTCTACACAGGGCTGCCAAATGCCACTGGCAGCCCTACTTCCCCTTAAGAATTCTCTTAGTATTTACTCCCCTCACACTATCGATATGCATGAGATAGAAAACATCTATCAATAACATAGCTACAACCAGTTTTATAAAAATCCACTCGCCATCTATTCTCAATGCTAGAAAGTCAGTCCAATGACGGACATTCAATCAGACGCTTTGCCAATGAAAGTCGTCTTTGGCTTTAAGCAAATAACGAATAATTCGATTGCCACCGACATAAGAAAAATCAAAGTGGCGACCGTGAATAAGCGACACTAAAGGAGCAAATCATGGAACACAAAAACGTGAATACTGGCGGTAAATGTCCTGTCATGCATGGCGGTGCAACTTCTTCAGACTCATCTAACGTAGCTTGGTGGCCAAACGCGCTCAACCTCGACATCTTGCATCAGCATGACCAGAAATCGAACCCAATGGGCCTGGACTTTAACTATCGTGAAGAACTTAAAAAGCTCGACGTTGAAGCACTAAAAAATGATGTTAAAGCACTGATGACCGATAGCCAAGACTGGTGGCCAGCAGACTGGGGACATTATGGCGGTCTAATGATTCGTATGGCGTGGCACTCAGCAGGCTCTTATCGTACAGGCGATGGTCGCGGTGGTGCAGATACCGGTAACCAACGCTTTGCTCCACTCAATTCCTGGCCTGATAACGCGAACTTGGACAAAGCTCGTCGCTTGCTTTGGCCTATCAAGCAGAAGTATGGCAATAAAATCAGCTGGGCTGATCTGATGATCCTTGCTGGCAACATGGCCTATGAATCTATGGGTTTGAAAACCTTCGGCTTTGCATTCGGTCGCGAAGACATCTGGCATCCAGAAAAAGACATCTACTGGGGTGCAGAAACAGAATGGCTAGCAGAAAGCGGTGGTGAAAACAGTCGCTATTCGGGTGAGCGTGACTTAGAAAATCCGCTTGCCGCTGTCATGATGGGCTTAATCTACGTCAACCCTGAAGGTGTCGATGGCAAACCAGACCCATTGAAAACGGCTCAGGACATGCGTGTCACTTTTGAACGTATGGGAATGAATGACGAAGAAACCGTCGCATTGACCGCTGGCGGCCACACAGTTGGTAAGGCCCACGGTAACGGTGACGCTGCTAAACTCGGTGCTGAACCTGAGCGTGCAGAGCTAGATGAACAAGGTCTTGGTTGGAATAACCACACCTCTCGCGGTATTGGCCGTGACACAGTGACCAGTGGGTTGGAAGGTGCATGGACAACCCATCCAACTCAATGGGATAACGGCTTCTTCCATCTTCTGTTCAGCTATGACTGGTCTTTGCAAAAAAGCCCAGCAGGTGCATGGCAGTGGGAACCAGACAACATCAAAGAGGAAGACAAACCTGTTGATGTCGAAGATTCAAGTATTCGTCACAACCCGATCATGACGGATGCCGATATGGCGCTCAAGATTGATCCTGAATACCGCAAGATCTCAGAGCGCTTCTACAACGATCCTGCTTACTTCTCCGACACCTTCGCTCGTGCTTGGTTTAAGCTGACTCACCGCGATATGGGGCCAAAATCTCGCTACTTTGGCCCAGATGTTCCGGCAGAAGAGCTAACTTGGCAAGATCCTGTCCCTGCTGGTCAAAGCAATTACGATGTTGAAGCGGTCAAAGCTAAAATCGCCGCAAGTGGTTTAAGCGTTAGCGATATGGTTTCAACCGCTTGGGACAGTGCTCGTACCTATCGTAACTCAGACAAACGTGGCGGCGCGAATGGTGCTCGTATCCGCCTTGCGCCACAAGATCAGTGGCAAGGTAACGAACCTGAAAAGCTCACTAAAGTACTTTCGGTACTAGAAGGTATCGCCTCTGAGTCAGGGGTGAGTGTTGCCGATACCATAGTTCTTGCAGGTAACGTTGGCATTGAGCAAGCAGCACGCGCCGCTGGTGTAGACATCTCCGTTCCTTTTGCTCCGGGACGTGGTGATGCAAGTGCTGCGCAGACGGATGTCGATTCATTTGATGTGTTAGAGCCTGTCGCTGACGGATTCCGAAACTGGCAGAAGCAGCATTACGCAGTAAGTCCTGAAGAATTGATGCTAGACCATGCACAGCTATTGGGTTTAACAGCACCAGAAATGACGGTTCTGATTGGTGGTATGCGTGTTCTTGGGACCAACCACTCTGGCTCTCGCCACGGTGTATTCACAGATAATGTTGGTGCGCTGACGAACGATTTCTTCGTCAACCTGACAGACATGCGATACACATGGAAACCAACAGGGCGTAACTCCTACTCTATTGTCGAACGCAGCAGCGGTGACGAAAAATGGACAGCAACCCGAGTCGACCTTGTGTTTGGATCTAACTCCATCCTACGCGCTTACGCTGAAGTCTACGCTCAAGATGACAACAAAGAGAAATTCGTCCGCGACTTCGTAGCCGCTTGGACCAAAGTAATGAATGCTGACCGCTTCGATTTGAAACAGTAACTTGCACCGACGCCCCACGGCTTTTGTGAGTCCGTGGGGTAACAGGGAATCGGTCTGGATAGATGTTTAACTCATCAACAATTTGGCAAAAAACTGTAGGTTGCACTAGTTTTAAGTATGTAACAGCAGTTAAGAAAGGAAGCGCATATACGGCTTCACCAATCCATTAACCATAGATGTTACAAATGAGGAGAGTTGGCTATGAAAGGATTCGAATTCTTTAAGTTATTTGACACCAAAGAGCTGTTCATCTTCTACTGATACTGAGCAATCCGCTTGAGTCAGTACTGAAATCCATACGCCGATCGCTAACCTGCACGCATCGGCGTATTGTTTTATTCAGCGCTTATTGTTTTTTCGCCACCGCTTTCATCAGAACAGAAGTATCCATACGTCCGTAGCCATCTTGTTGTAGCTCAGCGTATTGCTCATCGACCTTCTTAGTTAACGGTAAATCAAGTCCGACTCGTTCCGCTTCTTTTAGGCAGAACCCTAAGTCTTTACGCATCCAATCAATGGCAAAACCAAAATCAAACTTATCTTGTGACATTGTCACGGCACGATTTTCCATTTGCCATGAACCCGCTGCACCATGTTTGAGGGTTTCAACCACTTGTTCTACATCCAAACCAGATTTTTGAGCGAGTAGCAACGCTTCGCTAAGCCCTTGGAGAATACCGCCAATACAGATTTGGTTAACCATTTTACAGCGTTGACCCTGACCATTCTCTCCCAGCAACGTCATTTGTTTAGCGTACACATCCATCACTGGTGAGATTTGTTCGAACACCGCTTGGTCACCACCACACATAATGGTCAGCACGCCGTTTTCCGCACCCGCTTGACCACCAGAAACAGGCGCATCAATAAACTGATTGCCGTTTTCTTTTGCTGCTGCCGCCAATTCAACTGCTAGCTCAGCGGAGGTTGTCGTATGGTCTACCAGCACGGCTCCTGCCTTCAATCCAGCAAGAACGCCATCTTCACCGTAAATAACACTGCGTACGTCGTCATCATTACCCACACAAACAAACACAACATCACAATCCTGAGCCGCTTGTTTAGGCGTCTCACACGCAATACCTCGGTAGTCCTCAGCCCATTTGTCTGCTTTGGTTTTAGTGCGGTTAAACACTTTGGTGGAATATCCGGCTTTACTTAAGTAACCCGCCATAGGGTAGCCCATCACACCAAGGCCAATAAACGCGACTTTCTGCTGACTCATTCTGATTTCCCTTTATGATTTTGTAATTAGGGACACAGTCTACTAAACATTCTCTCTTTGGTTTACTACAAATACTCACTATCCAGTTAAAGAAGAGCCCCATTAAGGGGCTCAATCTCTAAAGACAACACTCATTTACACTTTGACCAAGTCTTACCTTTGTCCAAGGAACATTCCAACGAAGATGTACCATTGTGGTAATAAGTATTCTTCCACCAATCACCAACAGCATTTCTTGAAATTGAGATACCGTCGAATTTATAAGGTGTTACAGCCACTTGAGAAGACTTGGATCTCACCCATGTATGTGCCCCGTAATCTGAGTCGTCATTGAAATCTGAGGATATATAACTTAGTTGATTCAATGTACTACGGCTAAAACTATCGATCTTCTGTTCAACGTTTACCCATTCTGGATATTTAGGATCGGGATGATAACTAAAAATATGCTGGGCACGTAACATACCATCACGATAATTATTAACGACTGTCACTTCCAAAGATTGGGTGAAATTACTTCCCACATTATTGTTTTTGCAGCTATCCCAATCCAGTTCTTGCGTGCTTGAGCTGTTACTGACACGGTAAGTTTTCAGAGAGTTGGGTTGAACAAGCTGCTCAATTGACTCCGTGATATAACAGCTGTAGCTGGCGTTATCTTCGTTGATCCATAATGAAGCATTCTTAGTGTAATCAAACCCTGCTTTCTTTTTCGTATTTCGCTCTGTATGGCGGGTTAATAGCACTTCGGTCTTTAAGTCTTCTAACACTTCATATTCTGTGTGTACCAGCTTAGTTTCAGTGAGGACCGTTTTGACCTTATACCACTTATCGACTTTTTGCTTTGTATCTTCGTCCCAGTACTTCCAGTAGTAATCTATGTAGGCTTGATGAACCCCTGAGTTCTCCAGTTGAAGTGCTTTGGTATCACTGTACGACTGTCTAATCGCGGGCATCATCTTCTGAGCTAATTCGTACAGCTCTTTGTTATCATCCTTAATGAAATCGCCGTAAATTTTATCTACTGCGATGTTGTAACGGGCCGCAATACGATGATCGTGCTCCTTCACATTTTGAATAACCTTTTCTTGGGTGTTAACAGCTGATCTCAACGCCGTACAACTGGTGATACCGCTTTCATGCAGATCTTCCTGAATTTGATTCCACAATACCGTCGTTAGAGGAGTTGTGGATTTTATCTCATGCTCAGAACTCAGTGTCATCGCTGGAGGAAAAACAAGCTGATACGGTTTACTGATAGGCGTATTAGGAGCATCTGCATCAATCGCACCGACAGGGACATTTACGACAATAGGCGCGTAATCAATACAATCAGAGTTGCTACCAGATAAGGATAAGCGATAGCTGCCCTCAGAATTAATCACAGCACTCGGCTCGCCAGAATCTAACTGACCGTTGTAGTTGATATCTAGGAACGCCGTCGCTCCAGAGATGTATCCATCAATAGCCACACCTTGAAGACTTCGTGTTTGTGATGAAGCGCTAGAGCTAGATGAGCCACCGTCGCCGCCTCCCCCGCATGCGACTATGCCTATAGAGAAGGGGACAACAGCAAGAAGTTTAAGATTCATTGCAAAATTTCCGATGAAAAGTGAAAGGCAAAAACGCGCCACTAAGGATTTAATGGCGCGTAGCGTTATAGCAGTGGTTAACGCATTGAGAATACTAACGGCTATACACTCGGAAAAACATGTAAGAAATGGAGGAAAATAGTGCATGTTTTTTCATTCAAATGGCCTACTTTCTCACTAAGCCCACTATTCTTAACTACTCATTGTTTTGTTGCAAAAGTGCAGCTGTAACCTTAAGTACTGGTAGTCTGGTATTGTTAAGAACCTTATCGTTATTGGTGAAAGGAGGCAGTGAACTTGAACATTGAGCCCACTCACCAAGTTGGCTTTCAGAACACTCATATACAGAGCGGCCATCATCGTAGTCAGTTTCCATATACCAATCTCCATTTGAGTCCTTTGTTGTAATCACTTGATACTGTAACGACTCATTTTGACCAAACACACTTTGCCCAAACTCAGCTTTCGATCTCACCCAACGTACCGAGCCGTGAGCCGAGTTTTCACTAAAATCGGTGCCTATATAGAAAAAACTTCCCAGCAAATTTCCATTAACATTATTCAAAGTAGGATCCACGTCTACCCATTTGGCATAGGGCGTATATTGGTCATAAGTAAAACGATGCCCAGTAATGACTGTCCCTTGATCCTGACTATTATTAATCGCCATCACTTCTATGATTTGCTCAAAATCAGCCCCACCAACATAATTACCAAAACAATCGTCCATACTGGACTCTTTTTTAGTACCAGATTGATTGGTTACTTCATAAATAGTCATTGAATTTGCATCGGTAACTCGGGATTCCTCAATAGTTTCTTTAATTGTGCAATTAAATGAACGACTCAAAATAGACTCTTGATTACCCTCAGCTTCTCTACGCAGGCTGTACTCTCTTGTATAGGACAAGTCACTATTCTCGGCTGTGTGTGTCACAATATGCTCAAGCAATTGAGGGTCAACAAGCTCGCTCGTTACTTCATATGCTCTTGTTTCTACCTTTGAATCACTCTTTGTCACTTGAACTTTGTACCATTGGTCGTTCAGTCCGCCATTGGTATCCTTTTTACTGCGTACAATGTAACTAACATAAGCTTCTTCGGCTGCTGGGTTTTCTTGTCTCAACATTTTTGATTCACGATAAGACTCCTTGATTACTGGCATTAGTTTCTGTGTAAGCGCTTTTACTTCACTGTCATCCTCTTTTATGAAGTCACTATACAGTTGCTCTACACTAACGTTATTCCGGCTCGCCACACCGTTTTCTAATTCCTGAATGCTATTGTCTGTAATGCCTTGCAACTGAATCGCAAGTTTTAGGTCTGCACAACTACTCATAGCATTATCTTCTAGGTCCAGTTTTAGCTTCATCTCGTTCCAAAGCATGGAAGTCAATGGGGTCGTTGACCTAATTTCAGAATCTGAAGTCGTCATCTTTACTGGAGGAAAGAACAGCTGATACGGCTCTTCAATTGGATTGTTTGGATCGTCAGCATCAATTGCACCAACAGGTACATCAACCACGATTGGCACGTAATCAACACAATCTGCATTATCTCCGGATAGAGAAAGCTCATATCGACCATTGGCATCGGTAATACTCTTTGATTCACCGCTATCAAGCTCACCGTTGTAGTTCAGATCAAGAAATGCAGTCGCACCTGAGATGTAGCCATCAATAGCGACACCTTGAATTGATTTAGATTGAAGAGAGGAGGGTGAAGTGGATGACGAGGTTGCTCCTCCGTCACCACCTCCACAGGCTGTCAAAAGTGTAGAAACAGTCGCGATAGTTATAATTTTGGAAGTCATGATAAAAAGCCCTGACACATATTTCCTATGGGTAAAACTGCACCGCACAGAGCAAGTGCATCCTGATGTGTAATCATTGGTAACACGTGCCGATGGTATAGGCTTTGATAGGCATAAAACATGAAAGGGTTTAACGAAAACCATGCATGTTTTATTAACCATCCATTATCAAAAAAGTGATATTAACTTATTGTTTTTCCTTATCAATCCAAAGCTTATAGAACTCACTCAGTCCAGATTTATTCGTTTCAACACCATGAACTTCAAGGCTACGTGAAATCTTTTCTTTGCCATGGAACAGAGGCAAAAGCAGGTTATTGTCATACAAAGCCTGCTCAACTTTCCGCAATGAGTAGACGTACAAAATATCGCTCATTGCGTGCTTCACTTGCTCATAATGAACATCCATTTCTGTTTGATCATAAATGAATTTCAGGCCGGAGCTAGCAAGAAGCCAGTCATACAATCCAAACTCTTCAGGCTGCTCTATGACTTCTTCAATAAATAGAATATCGGCATGACCGCTGACTGAACTTGGATTACTGATATCCTCTAACTCGAGAATTTCAAGGGTTAGTCCGGTTTCTAGAATTGTACTTTGTATCCACCCAGCGATCTTTTGCAGACAAGGAATCGTCAGTCGAGGCATGGTCAGTACTAAGTGTCCACTTAAGCGCGGTGGAGCGTCATCAGAAGCACTGTCAAAGCAAGGCGCAAAACCTACATCATTAACAACAGTTTCTGAGTCCAAATTAGCTCGGCAACGACGTAAGTACTCAACAAGTTCAAGGAGGTCGTTTCGGCTGATTCCTGCATTAGGCCTTGTATTGATGGCAAGGTAAGATAAGGCATTGATAGTACTCTCCTCGCAATCTCCATCCTTATTGAAACTGATGCTAAAGTCACTCAGCTCTGAAGAAGACGACAAGGTGATCTTATCTAGTAAGGCAGATTGCGCATAGTAATTACGATGTCGTTTTAATACCAAGCGCTCTCGATCCCAATCCTTCAGATAGAAAGGACCACTTCCTATATAGGTACTTAGACCACTTGAGAAATACGCTGATTTGAGGCGATAAATCGAAGCATGAACCAAACATAAAACATTCAAAAACAAAGCATTAGGTTGCTGGAGCTCAATAGTTACTTGCCCTGCACCAAGGATGCGTATTTCAACGACCTGCTCAAAGAGATACTTCACCGGTCCATCGGTAACCTTGAGCTTGTTAAGACATTCAGCAACATCAGTGGCTTCTAAATTTTCCCCGTCATGGCAAACTATCCCCTGACGGAGCCACAAATGAATAAAACGCCCTTCTACCTTCCAACAATGCGCCAGTCCCGCTTGAATACGTCCTGATTCATCTTGCACTAATAGCGTACTGTAAATGCTACGGATTACCTGCATCTCAGCGATGCGGTATGTCTTAGCTGGTTCTAGTGTATCTACCCATGGATATTCAGTGATTAGCAAGCTATCGCAACGCTCATTGGCACTCGCTCGCGTTGCTGTTGCTTCAGCCATAGCTTTTACAGCAAGGTGCCCATAAAACTCCATCAAACGAGAAATACAAGAAAAGCGCCCTTGTTCTAGCTCTTTATAAAAGATTTGCTCTAGTGCTCCCTGCAGATTATGCAAGATCTTAAACTGACTGAGCTTTCCTCTTCCCTTAGAGGGAAGCCAACTGATCCAACCTATGTCAGACAAGCTTTTCAGAATATTAGAAGTGTTTCTTCTCGAAGTTGATAATGCTATCTCCAGTTCATCGATCGACAGATGATATGTTTTCCCTGCCTCATATTTTATGAGCAGTTGCTGGAGTTTGCGTAAGCTTACGTCGTTCAATGGCCACCTTAACTCAGCAAATAATAAATGACGGTTTCGTCAACGTTATAAAAAAGTGCTCGAGCTGACATTTTGTACAACTTTCGAACAATTCGTTCAAAAAACAACCTCAATCCCTGCAAAGTTCTACTCTACTAGAAATTTTATAAATTGAACCCCTACAGAATGTGACCGTAATTCAGTCTTCTATTTCGAGCACTACTAATAGCAAGCCATAAAAATATCATTAGCCTGAATATCAATAACGAGAAACACCCTATGAAAAAAATAACAACTTTACTCGCTGCCACTGCTGCGCTCAGCATACCGCAAGTCACTTATGCCGATGCAATCCTGCATGCATTCAACTGGAAATATTCGGATGTAACGAATAACGCCCAGAAAATCGCCGCAAACGGATTCAAAAAGGTTCTGATTTCACCCGCAATGAAATCAAGTGGCACCCAATGGTGGGCCCGCTATCAACCTCAGGATTTTCGTGTTATCGATTCTCCTCTGGGTAATAAACAAGATTTAGAAGCGATGATTGCTGCGCTTAAGGCGCAAGGCGTAGATGTTTATGCCGATGTCGTTCTGAATCATATGGCCAACGAAGCGTCAAAGCGTAGCGACCTGAATTACCCTGGCACTGAAGTGCTTAATGACTACGCTTCTCGCAGCAGCTACTACGCCAACCAGACATTGTTTGGCGACTTGAGCCAAAACCTGTTCTCTGGCAATGACTTCCACGCTGCAGGTTGTATCACTAACTGGAACGATCCAGGCCACGTTCAGTACTGGCGACTTTGTGGTGACAATGGCGATACCGGATTACCAGATTTAGATCCAAACAACTGGGTGGTGTCACAGCAGAAGAAATACCTTCAGGCACTTAAGTCGATGGGAATTAAAGGCTTCCGCATCGATGCTGTCAAACACATGAGTCAGTACCAGATCGACCAGATTTTCACATCAGACATTACGTCTGGAATGCATGTTTTTGGCGAAGTCATTACCAGTGGGGGTAAGGGCGATAGTGGTTATGAGGCCTTTTTGGCACCTTATCTGAACAATACCAATCACGCTGCTTACGATTTCCCTCTGTTCGCTTCTATTCGCGGCGCTTTCTCTTTCGGTGGCGGATTAAACCAACTTCATGATCCTCAAGCCTACGGCCAAGCGTTAGAAAACTCGCGCGCCATTACCTTCACCGTGACTCATGACATTCCAACCAATGATGGCTTCCGCTATCAAATCATGGATCCTAAAGATGAGCAGTTAGCTTATGCATACGTTTTGGGTAAAGACGGTGGCACACCACTCATCTATAGTGATGAGCTACCAGACAGCGAAGATAGAGATAATGGTCGCTGGGCAGACGTCTGGAAAGACGCCACTATGATTAACATGCTCAAGTTCCACAACTCGATGCAGGGTAAATCAATGACCGTCTTACACAGTGACCAGTGCACGCTGGTCTTCAAACGTGGTAAGGAAGGCGTAGTCGGCATCAACAAGTGTGGCGATGCGAAATCCGTTACTGTGGATACGTACCAACACGAGTTCAATTGGAACGTTTCGTACAAAGACACGCTAACGGGAGATACAACTGTCGTGAGTTCGCGTAACCATACGTTTAACATTCCGGCACGCACAGCAAGAATGTGGATGCTGTAGTTTCCGCTGAAATGACAAAGGTCTGGTAAATACCAGACCTTTTTTATGTGTAAGCCTTTAATATTACTTGGCTAATTCGTAGTTTTCCTGCATTTCCTGAGGAGCAATACCGTATTCGTAATCAGCAAGGTAACCGTCTTTGTAGACTTTCATTCCCTGCTCATCCCAGCTCACTTTGATAATGGCGGTTTTGCCATCTTCACTGCCTAGTAATTTCAGCATGTCGTCATCAATCTTGATGGCTTTGATGGTTTTAATTCGCTTGAACGGCTTAAACTCAGTCGACGTTGGCAGCTTTCCATAGGTTTTCTGCCAAGTTTCTTTTGGCACTAACCACTGATTATAGACTTCACCCACAATCGGCTCTGGCATACTGGCTATCACCACGCTGTCCGTCATCACGTTGCGCGTTTCAAGGCTATAACCGCCTTTACCATCTGAGACGTAGGTAGGAAAATCGCTTCCCAGCTCTGATGCCTCAGGCAAACGGCCCAATGTTGCGGATTTTTTCACGTACAAATCCGCAGACTCAAATTTGTTCATGATTTCAGGGATGTTTTGAAATTCAACCGGTTTGGCAATTGCTGCAAACGGAACAGACAATGCAGCGCTTAACGCTGCTATAGTGAAAATGTTTTTCATGAGAGTACTTTGGTATAGAACAGTTGACGATAAAGTAAATAACAAAACAATAAATAGCAAATGATTCAATCACTCCAAATATCGGACTGTGACCTTCCCCTAACCTCACCTTAACAATCGATAAATCCACGTCATATCAGCGCTTTTACTATAATTTAGAAGTGTGCAAGAATGAGCGCCCGAACCGTTAAGGATTATGCTGTACCCATGAAAATTCAAGCCGCTATCTTTGATATGGATGGCCTACTGTTAGACACCGAGCGTGTATGCATGCGAGTCTTTAAGCAAGCCTGTGTGAACGTCAACCTGCCTTTCTATGAAGACGTTTATCTCTCCATCATCGGGCGTAACGCCGCGGGCATAGAAAAGATCTTTCGAGCTGCCTATGGGGATGATCTCGACAAACTCCACAATGAGTGGCGCCGCAACTACGACGCTATTGTCAAACACCAACCAATCCCAGTAAAAGAAGGCGTCGTGGAACTGTTGGAATGGCTTAAAGAACAGCAAATTCCAACCGCAGTGGCAACCTCTACTCACCGTGACGTCGCAGAAATTAAACTGCGCCTTGCGGGTTTAGACAAGTACTTTGATAGCCTGACTTGCGGCTGTGAAGTGTCTGTCGGCAAGCCGGACCCAGAAATCTATCTATTGGCTGCCGACCGCCTCAATGTTGAAGCTGAACACTGCATCGCGTTCGAAGACTCTAATAACGGGGTAAAAAGTGCAGTCGCCGCCAACATGACCACCTATCAAATCCCCGATTTGCTCGAACCCTGTGAAGAAGTGAAAGCATTGGGGCATAGCATTCAACCGTCACTACTTAACGTACTGGCAGAATTGAAAGCCCAATAAAAAAACAGCCCTGCATATTCCGTAAGGTCTCCACTCGCGTTATTAACTAAAATACCTGCTGGCACCCATTCAACATATTTTTGCGATAAGGAGGTGACTCTCTAGGTTATTCTTATACCCAGAAACAATTTTTCAGAACCTTTGGTTCTAATGAGAATACCCGTTGGGGCTTTTATCTTTTCGAATCTGTCCCAAGATAAGGAAATGCCGGATATCAATTTTGGATAAGGAATAACAATGACTAACCAATACGTACCACCAAAAGTTTGGAAGATGGAAGATGAAAATGGCGGCCAGTGGGCCAGCATTAACCGACCAGACTCAGGCGCCCGTCATGAGCAGGCGCTCCCTGTGGGCTCACACCCAATCCAGCTTCATTCAATGGGCACACCAAATGGCCAGAAAGTCACGATTATGCTTGAGGAACTTCTCGCGCTTGGTGTCAGTGAAGCTGAATATGATGCTTATTTGATAAAAATTGGCGACGGTGATCAGTTTGGTTCTGGCTTTGTCGAGGTGAACCCAAACTCCAAGATCCCAGCATTGGTTGACCGCTCAGGTGACACACCAATCAATGTATTCGAATCAGGTAATATTCTGCTTTACCTCGCCGAGAAATTCGGCCATTTCCTACCAACAGATGTCGCGGCGAAAACAGAGGTCATGAACTGGCTGTTCTGGCTTCAGGGGTCTGCGCCGTACCTAGGCGGTGGTTTTGGTCATTTCTACGCCTACGCGCCAGAGAAGTTTGAATACCCAATCAATCGCTTCTCAATGGAGGCGAAGCGTCAACTGGATGTGTTGGACAAGCAGCTGGCAAACAATACCTTTATCGCGGGTGAAGAGTACAGCATTGCAGACATCGCGATCTGGCCTTGGTACGGAAACTTAGTGTTAGGAAATGCCTATGATGCAGGTGAGTTCTTAGATGTCGACAGTTATAAACACCTTAAGCGTTGGGCTGAAGCCATTGAAGCTCGCCAAGCAGTCCAGCGTGGTCGTATCGTCAACCGCGCATGGGGCGAAGAGTGGGAACAAGTTCCAGAACGCCACAGCGCTGAAGATATCGATAAGGTACTTAAGCTCAAACCTTAAGCCATAAAGCACAACAATAAATCCTCTCACTCAAAATGAGAGGATTTATTTCGTTCCACCGCCCCAACAAGACACACTAATTAGGAAAACGCCGTCGGCAATCACATCCTCTTTTCTTGCACTACAACTCCGCAAGAGTTAAGTGTCACGAATCCATAGCCACATCTCGCTTCTTCCCAATCAATATCGTCAACAATGAGGAAAAATCACCGATAGAAATCATCTCTTTTTTCCTTCCTAGCTCACGATTAGCATTTCCTATCAAACACACCGACTGAGATGCAATTATGAAAATTGAGCACGTTGCGCTCTGGACCAAACAGCTAGAGTTACTAAAAGATTTCTACATCAAGTATTTCAACGCGACGCCCAATCAAAAATACCATAACAGTGAAAAGAGCTTCTCTTCTTACTTCCTATCTTTTAGCAGTGGTTGCCGCCTAGAACTGATGCAAATGGACAGCATTCCAGAGTCAAAAGATGACCTTTATGACCAGTTCACTGGTTTTATCCATATTGCCATTTCACTTGGTTCAGAACAGGCGGTAGATCAATTGACTCAACGTTTAGTTACAGATGGCTACGAGATCCTCAGTGGCCCAAGAACGACGGGTGACGGCTACTACGAAAGTTGCTTCTTTGACCCGGACGGAAACCGAATTGAGCTGACGGTTTAGACAAACCTTTAATCGTCAGAATATGGCAAAACATAGCTCGTCGATTAAACCCTAAAAACTGTCTGTATTTGTCGCTAGTACTCTCCGCTATACTTCGCCCGATTTAACTCAAAGCTCTGGATTTACGCTCCAGTTCGCTAAAAGGAAAAAACATGACAGATTACGTAGTATGCGCACTCTATAAGTTTGTGCGTCTTGAAGATTATGTGGAACTTCGTGAACCGCTAAAAGCGCTGATGGAACAACATAAAATCCGTGGCACGCTCTTACTGGCTAACGAAGGCATCAATGGTACGGTCGCTTCTAGCCGTGAAGGTATCGACACTCTTCTCGCCTGGTTCAAGCAGGATTCTCGCCTTGCGGATATCGTTTACAAAGAGTCATTCGACGCAAACCAACCATTTAATCGTACCAAGGTTAAGCTGAAAAAAGAGATCGTGACTCTCGGTGTAGAAGGCATCGATCCTCGCCATGTCGTTGGTACTTACGTGAAGCCAGGTGAGTGGAATGAGCTGATCTCAGATCCAGAAGTTTTCGTCGTCGATACTCGTAATGACTACGAAATCGAAATTGGTACGTTCAAAAATGCGGTTAACCCGAAAACAGACACTTTCCGTGACTTCCCTGAGTACGTGGCAGAAAACATGGATCCAGAAAAGCATAAGAAAGTCGCTATGTTCTGTACTGGTGGTATTCGTTGTGAAAAGTCTACGGCTTACATGAAGGAACAAGGCTTCGAAGAGGTATACCACCTAGAAGGCGGCATCCTGAAGTACCTTGAAGAAGTGCCTGAAGAAGAAAGCATGTGGGAAGGAGATTGCTACGTATTCGATGGCCGTGTCGCGGTAAACCACCAGCTAGAGAAAAGTGGCTACGAAATGTGTAATGCGTGTCGTTTGCCGATTACTCAGGAAGACATGGAATCTGAAGCGTTTGAAAAAGGCGTTAGCTGCCCTAAATGTATCGACAAGCATACAGATGAGCAAAAAGCGCGCTTCCGTGAGCGTGAAAAACAAGTTCAACTCGCTAACAAACGCGGCGAAACACACGTTGGAGGCGAGGCCGATCAGGTAATTGCTCAACGTCGAAAAGAAAAAATTGCACGTAAAGAACAGCAAAGAAAATCTAAGTAACGCCTACTCGTTCTGAATTCAATCCCCTCTGCATTTTTGCGAGGGGATTTTTTTGCACGCTTGAAAACGCTATCGCTCGCTAAGAATACACATTACCTATTGAAAGCATTGGAAATTCGATGGCTAGCTAGCAATTGGTGTCGAACACATCACAGCACAAACCTAACTGTCACCGAGACAAACGCGTGGTCACTCGCCTGCTTGTCCCGTTCAAAATTTGGGTTGATCAGGTGAGCATCGAGCGTCGAATAGGACGTCACATCGGCCATTGAGTACTGCGAGTCGGGCTGAAACTCCTGCGACAGTAAGATGTAGTCGAGAACGTTGCCTTTCGCAAAATGATAGTGTGTGGGCGGACGCTCTATCTCTGGCTGTTTTAAAGCGAAAATGTCCCAGCTGTCTCGCAGCATAAGGCCAAATTCGCCTTCGATAGTTTTGGTCAGTAAACCTGTGATGTCACTGCTGATCGGCTGATTCATGTCCCCCATCAGAACAGTCGGAATCGGGTGCTTCGCGTATTGTTGTTCCATCGCTAATCTCAGCATCACCGCCTCCCATCCTCTTTGCTGGCTTGAAAGCCATTGACCCACCAGCGGGGGTCCTTCACCTTCTTCCATCGCTTCGGTGGCTCTCTGAGATTTGAGGTGGCTAACATAAACAGCGACTTCACCGATATCTGGCACTTCTACCACAGCAAAGACGGGCTGACGACTAAACTCCGGCAGCGGGATTGAATAGCCTGCTAGCGATGATGCCGGTAACGTGACCGCTTCAACATGCGAGATCGGGTATTTAGAAGCCAGAGCCACAACGGGGTGGGAGTAGATGTAATCACTTTCTATGTTCGGGCTATCCACGCTGGCGAAATACGAGTACCCCATCTCTTCGAATAACTGGCGGGCAGCATCGAGACTAAATACTTCCTGAACTCCAATAATGTCTGCATCGAGGCTCTGAATGGCATTTTTTGTCCATTGGCATTTAGCTTCCCACGCGTCAGCGTCATAGATATTTTCAAAGTCATAAAACGCACCGGGTGGTTCGATGAAATTGAACAAATTGGCGGTGGCAAATGTGAGTCTTTTGTCCGTTAGCAAAGTGCGACCTTATTGGTTCTAATTAGTGTTTAGTGTAACCACATCTCTATCAATCTGCTGACTGATAAGCCTGTTAAGCAGTCCAAGTTGCTGTAATAGTCACGGTTGGAACCAAAACCTTGGCTAGCGAGAACATTAAGTCTGTTCACCCACTCCGCCTATGGCGTCGGTTTATTCTTTTCAGCACTGCTCTTATCTTGAAGTGCCTCATTAGTCACCGACAGCATTAAAAGAAAACTGCACCTGATTGTGCGCCAGCGCACTGTCTGACATCCATACATCAAACAGGGTTGATTCGATTACTTAAAACGATAATAATTCTCATTACAAAAAATTTGAGGTCAGTATGGATAGCCAGAAGCCGCTTTATAATGCTTTCTTTAAAGCACAAGACAGATTTGTTGAACGTTACACACCCTGTGGGTTCGAGCCCGATATCATTCACGATTACATTCATTGGGCGATGACCTTGTCTTCGTTCTATGAACAAGGCACCGAGAATGAAAACCCACTGCTGTGTGAACTTTACCTACGTCAGGTTTATTTTCATTTGATTGAAGCCATTCAGGATCCGGTGAGAAGTCGCACGTTCCGACGGGTCTGCCTCGACGCTATTCATACTCCCCTACTATGCTTAAAGCGCTACTACTACCAGTGGGAAGACGGCGACATTAAGTTTTTAAACCTACAACAACAATTGCAGCGCATCCAGACGCCGCACGATTAAATTCAAAAGGATCACCAATGACTCAATCTTCTGCCTCACAGACATTCCGTGTTGAAAAAGACAGCATGGGAGAAGTGAAAGTACCCACGAACGCTCTGTATCAAGCGCAAACACAACGCGCAGTCGACAACTTTCATTTCAGCAAACATACGATGCCAACCGCGTTTATTCAGGCGCTGGCATACGTGAAGCAAACAGCCGCTTTAACGAATGCTCAACTGGGTCTGATGGAGGGTGATATTGCGAATGCGATAGCCGACGCAGCGCAAACCATTATTGATGGTCAGCACTTAGAGCACTTCCCGATTGACGTTTTTCAGACGGGCTCAGGCACCAGTTCGAACATGAATGCTAATGAAGTGATTGCGACTTTAGCCAGTGATATTCTGGGCGGTGACGTGAACCCTAACGACCATGTCAATATGGGTCAAAGCAGCAACGACGTTGTTCCAACAGCGATTCAGGTCAGCGCAGCACTAACAGTCGAAAAACAGCTTATCCCAGCGTTAAATCATTTCATTGAGACGCTAAAGAGTAAGCGTAATGAAATCGGTCATGTTGTGAAAACAGGCAGAACGCACCTAATGGACGCCATGCCAATCACATTTGATCAAGAGCTTGGCGGTTGGCAATTCCAGCTTGAACAAGCGAAGCAAGGAATTGAACAAAGCCTGATTGGCGTTAAAGCTCTGGCCCAAGGTGGAACTGCTGTGGGCACAGGCATCAATGCTGATCCAAGATTTGCTAAAGCCTTTGCAGATAACCTCTCTCAGGCAACTCGCTTACAGTTCACTTCTAGCGAAAACTTCTTCTACAACCTAAGCAGTCAGGATGCCTTGGTCGCTCTTTCTGGTCAGCTCAAAACAGCTGCCGTAGCCATCATGAAAATCTCGAACGATCTGCGCTGGATGAATTCCGGCCCACTTGCTGGCTTGGGTGAGATCGAACTTCAAGGCCTACAACCTGGCTCTTCCATTATGCCGGGTAAGGTAAACCCAGTGATCCCAGAGGCCGCAGCCATGGCAGCTGCACAAGTCATCGGCAACGACACCACCATCACCGTAGGCGGCCAATCTGGCAACTTCCAGCTAAACGTTATGCTGCCAGTGATCGCTCACAATGTTCTGGAAAGCATCGAACTGCTAGCTAACAGCGCAATTGCTCTGGCAGACAAAGCGGTCGCAACTTTCAATGTCCGTGAAGACAACCTTCAAGTCGCATTGGCGAAAAACCCGATTCTGGTGACGGCGCTCAACCCAGTGATTGGCTATTTGAAAGCAGCTGAAGTGGCTAAGAAGGCATACAAAGAAGGACGTGCCATTATTGACGTGGCTGAGGAAGAGACGGATCTTGATCGCGCTACGCTAGAGCGTTTGCTTGATCCGACGAAGCTGACTCAAGGTGGTGTTGCAGAATAAACCCGATAGCACACATCCTTGTGCTGTGTGCTCTGGTTTAGATCCAAGCCAGAGTAATAAGCAAAAATGGGACAGCAATCATTGATGCCATTTTTGCCAGTGACAACATCTCGCGAAGTACAATTTCACGCTTAGGTGATACCGTGTGCTTCGCCTGATGCGCCACTATCGCTTGGGCATTGTTCATAGTTCCTCAAACATGCACTTATGTTAGTGGAGGCGCGATTGTAAAGCCTTATCTGAGGGACCGCAATGCCTATAGCCGTCAGAGTTCGGTTAAAACACCATCACATGATCCACCATGATCTTCCCTTCACGATAAACCAAGACCATTTCCGCGACATAATCTCCTTCAACTCGACTGAAACCTTGCCTCCAGACAAAAGCGGCTGAGTCAGGGCGCTTGAACAGCGCCACCTGAGTACGGTCAGTGAACACGCCTTTTAGTGACTGATACTGTTTCACGACACGCTCGAAATAATCGGGCTTTACGATATCGCGCAAGCGCGGGGTAAAATCCTGCACATGCTTCGCATGATTTATCTCCGTCGATGCCTGCATTAAATTATCCATTAGTGGATTGGCTAGGTCCCAAAGAGCTTGCTCACTCATTTGCTCAAAGTCCATTTTAACCTCTGTTGTAACTGCATGAAGGGAAAGAAGAAACCATGACAAATTAATCACTAGATTAATTTTGTATGAATTAAGTTTCTGTATCTATAGTTAAGCGAGAATATATCCTATTTACACAATCAATGGTATCGCTCCGCTTAGCGAAACCTTCCCTTAACTTGCTGATTTGGAGTACTTTATGAAACGGTTCTTGATCGGATCTGTTCTGATTTCGCTGTTAACGGCCTGTACACAAGGTGACTCATCCCAAGCACTTGGTACGTTGGAGAGAGACCGTGTCACCTTCACTGCTACAGCCAACGAAATCATCCTTGCGTTACCCGCGACAGAAGGCTCACAAGTAAAGCAAGGCGAAGTGTTGGTGCAGCTTGATACCACCAGCCAAGAAGCGGTACTCGCACGTGCCGTTGCTGAACAATCCAAAGCAGAAGCTTACCTACTCAAACTGACCAATGGTGAACGCCCAGAAGACATCGCGGCTTCCCAAGCTCGCGTTAAACGTGCTGAAGCTCAATTAACTGAAGCTCAGAAGAATTACACCCGAAAAGCGGAATTGGTTGGAAAGCGGCTGATCAGTCAATCAGAACAAGACACCGCACTTGCCGCACGTGACTCCGCGAAAGCCGAACTGGACTCAGCTAAAGAAGAGTTTAGCAAGCTGACAGCTGGTTCACGCCTTGAAGATATCGAACAAGCGAAAGCCGAGCTCGCGGCTTCTGTTGCTGATGTGACTCTCCAGCAACAGAAGCTTAGCGAGCTCACCATTACCGCGACCCGTGATGGGGTACTGGATAACTTGCCTTACAACTTGGGCGAACGCGTTCCCGTCAATGGCGTGGTCGCCGTCATACAGGCTAGCCGTGTCCCGTATGCGCGTGTTTATGTGCCAGCTAGCCATCGCGTTGATTTCGTGCCGGGTAAATCAGTTTCCGTTACGGTAGACGGCGTTGAAAATCCAATCTCTGGGACAGTTCGTTGGGTTGCTAGTGAGCCCTCATTTACGCCCTATTATGCGCTCACCGAAGACGAGCGTTCTCGCTTGATGTATCTGGCGGAAGTCGACCTTGAGTCCTCGGCACAGCGACTACCATCTGGCATCCCGGCACAAATCGACTTGTCTGGAGAGTAGCGCCAATGGAATATGCGATTAAAGCAGAGAATGTAGTAAAGAGGTTTGGAGATTTCACCGCCCTCGACGACATCACGCTCAATGTACCCAAGGGCAGTATTTACGGCTTTCTTGGACCTAACGGCTGTGGGAAGTCCACCACCATCCGTGTGCTGACGGGTTTGCTAAGCCCAAGTGAAGGTGACGTGGATGTACTGGGGCTTGAAATACCAAGCCAATCTGAACTGCTGCGCCTCAAAATTGGCTACATGACGCAGAAGTTTTCTCTCTACGACGATTTAACCGTAGAGGAAAACTTAGAGTTTATCGGTCAAATATTTGGGATGGGGTCAAAGCACCTCAAGCAGCGTATCAATGAACAGCTGAAAACCTATGGCTTAGACCAGCGACGACAACAACGTGTCGGTGGAATGAGTGGAGGCCAGAAACAACGCCTTTCTCTCGCTGCCGCTACTATGCATCAGCCTGAACTCTTGTTTCTTGACGAACCGACTTCAGCCGTTGACCCTGAAAACCGCCGCGAATTCTGGGAACAACTTTTTGATTTGTCAGACCAAGGTACCACGATTCTAGTTACAACCCACTACATGGATGAAGCCGAACGTTGCCACAGACTGGCCATCATGGAGGCGGGAAGAATTCGTGCCGATGGCGAGCCAGAACAGTTGATGGCCGATATGGGGGTCAATATTGTTGAAGTCAAAGCAGACAATTTGCGGGCACTAAAGGAGTCCCTTCTTGCCAGAGAGGAAGTGCGCTCTGCCGCACAATTAGGCATTCGCCTTCGAGTTTTGATTCATCAACATATCCAAGATCCGATTGCATGGTTGCGTCAGCAGTTTCCTGAACTCATCGAAGCGGAAATGAATCTAGCCAGACCGAGCCTAGAAGATGTGTTTGTCACCGTCACGGGAGAAGGAAGACAATGATCCAGTCTATCGCTCGCATGAAGGCGATCATGTTTAAAGAAATCCGTCAGCTTTCCCGTGATCGCATCACCTTTGGCATGGTCGTGATGATTCCCCTGATTCAGCTGCTGCTATTCGGTTTTGCGATAAACACCGATGTACGCAATATTCCAATCGGTGTTGTAGACCAAAGTCAGAGTACCGCTGGACGTGTCATCACGGAATCGGTCAAGGTTACTCAGGTGGTTGACGTCAAAGCCACTTACCCAACCGCGGAACAGGCAGAACAAGCGATTCAGAACGGTGAAATACGTGCTGCTCTAATCATTCCATCTGACCTGACGCAAAGAATGGCCCAAGGCCGAGTGCTGGGGCAATGGGTGGTTGATGGTTCCGATACCATGATCAGTTCTGCGATTCTGGCATTGCAGAATATGCCATTAACGGACTTTGATTTTGATATCCGCCCTGAACAACAAAAAACCTTTGAAGTTGCTTTATTCTACAACCCAAGTCGTCGCTCTGCGGTGAATATCGTACCGGGTCTACTTGGTGTCATTCTGACAATGACGATGATTCTGTTTACCAGCGCAGCGATTGTAAGAGAACGGGAACGTGGCAATCTGGAGCTGTTAATCACCACACCCATCCACTCTTTCGAATTGATGGTCGCCAAAATCGTCCCATACATTTTTGTCGGCCTGATTCAGGTGTTCATTATTCTGGGGTTAGGCCACTTCATCTTTGATGTCCCGATTAACGGAGCCATTAGCCAGATTCTTCTAGGAACGCTATTGTTTATCTCCGCCAGCCTGACACTTGGCTTGGTGATCTCGACCATAGCGTCAACACAGCTACAGGCCATGCAGATGACCGTCTTTATCTTACTGCCTTCGATACTATTGTCTGGCTTTATGTTCCCTTATGAAGCGATGCCCAATGCGGCTCAATGGATTTCTGAGGCTTTACCCGCCACGCATTTCATGCGCTTAATTCGCGGTATTGTGCTTCGCGGCTCAGATCTAAGTGGTATGTGGCACGACACATTGTGGCTCGCCTGCTTTACTGTGATTGGTCTATTGATCGCCTCAACGAGGTTCAAGAAGTCGTTGGATTAAAGGAAAACGCCCCTCGATGATGAGGGGCGTTTTTACATTAACGGATATTTTGCGCGATTCGCCATAGCACGCCAGAAGGATCAGTCAGACAAAACTCCAACATGCCCCACGGTTGTTCAATCAACTCTGTCACTTTGCACTCAAAGTCCTTTTCGACACTGGACGCCTTAACATGCTCCAACCAACCCATCGCATCCTCTACCAGTAAATGCATCATCGTGTTTTCTGCGTGTTCAACTTGATAGTAGTTCTGCAGCAGAAAAGCGGTGTGACCTTTTCGCATGTAAGCAACGTCACTAAAGACTGAAGCAACCTCAAATCCCAACGCCTGATAAAATCGTTGCGAAATGTCAAAGTCTTTGCTGGGAATAAAGGATTTAATTTCCGTAATCGCCAGATTTGCCATAGTTACCATCCAAAGGCTGATTAAGTTATTTGGAGGGTAACCTAGCTAAAATCTTCACACAACAAGTTGAGAATAATAATCAATAACCAATCTCAGTTTTGACTAGGAAATGGTCTGAACCAGCAGGATTAGGTGAACTTTGGCGCTGACAGATCTTTCTGCCTGCATTCACAGATTGTAGCCACAAGTGGTCAATTGCGATCATGGAAACCGGCGGCGTATTGAACGCTTGAGACCAATTGGGCCAGCTTGCGACTGGGGCTTTCTGGAAAGTTGGAAACAGTTTGGCAAAACGTAAACTAGCAGAGGAGAGATTAAAGTCTCCCAATACCATAACTTCATCGCTGGGATAGATTTCTATCAGCGACTCAATGGTCCTAATTAGTGCATTTCTCCTGTACCACAACTCTTTAGTCCTTGGTGAAGTTGGATGCGCCACAATGAGAGTCATCGCGCTTTGATTGTGGGGATACCAGGTCCCACGAATAATATTTTGTTCATCCGGCGTCATAAACACCGACATATTTTTTAACGGAGAAACACTCAGAATCATCTGACTTGAGGGATAACCCACACCTTTCTGGCCGCCATAGAAGTAGGGATAGATGTCACTGAGCATCTTCAGCCTTTCACCAATTTCTGGTGCGACTTCTTGCATCACAACTAAGTCTGCAGGCTTGGAAAGCAAGTAATTGATGAACGCATTTACATCAGGGTTCTCATAATAGAGGTTGAACTGCACTACTGAGACAGAATTCGCACAGCGAGACACCAAATTTTGATTGGACTTTGGAGCCATCAAGGTAAACGCACCTGCCAGAACAATACATATTGCACTTGGCGCCCATTTTAATCTTAAGGCAAAAATCAGTGCGAAAACGATGTAGACGATTAAAAACAGACTTGGGTAAGCAACGATGTTTTCCACCCACCAAGTTGCTTCTTTTAAAGAGAGCCCTGCCCACAGCAATGCTGGGCTGTAAACGATCAACCAGATTTTCCAACGCCTCACTGTAAGTCCTTTTAAAGTGGAGCTTTATTTAAGTATGTACCATCTCTGGCTAAATATGGTTTTTTATTATTTCAATCAGTTTTCTAGACTGACGAAGTACTTTGAGACGAGTGTTAATGTATGCCTGAACTCACTCATCAATTTGACTGAAAAAACAAGATAAATGGAATAATCGTGAATGAGCTGACTGAATGTCCGGATATCGATTTTCCTAATGCCACAATTAATACTAGGCTATTAGTAAGCAATTACACACATAATAACTTGCTATGAATAAACAACGTCAACTTGGCATCGACAAGCAACTTGTCATTGTCACGCTCCTCGTGAGTCTCGTTCTCGCATTCGTTATGGCGGGAGTAAACTTCTACGTTGATTACCAAGCGGAGCAAAACAACATAGATAAACAAATGCTTCAAATTGAAGACAGCTACGTCGCAAGCCTGCAAAACAGCCTGTGGATTGAAGACCAAAAGCAACTCACGACTCAAGCCTCAAGCATCTTCCAGTTACGTGCAGTCGATCGATTAACCATCATCGACAGCAAAAGTACTCTTATAGAATTAGGTAACGAAATCACAGGTAAGAAGGTTACTAACGTCTGGGATTTAACTTACCAACTCGGCAACAAGAGCTTTACGCTCGGGCAATTAAGAATTGAAACCGATTTAGCTCCTGTCTATCACGCATTGTGGCAAAAGTTCTTATTTCTACTGGTGATGACCTTGATACAGACCTTACTCATTGTTTCCTGCTTATTATGGCTAACAATGAAACTGATCTTAAAACCTATTTCTCACCTTTCATCTGCAATGGCTGATTTCCATACCAGCCCGACTCCCAACAAACTGGTGATGCCAAAACGATTATTCCACGATGAGATCAGCCATCTGACAGACAAATACAATCAATGTGCAGAGCAGCTACGAGTCAATTACCAGCAAATCATCGAGTCAAAAGAAAAGGCAGAAATCGCTAATGTTAAGAAAAGTGAATTCCTAGCCAACATGAGCCACGAAATTCGCACCCCAATGAATGGGATCGTCGGCGTCGCTGAACTACTTAAAGAAACCAAGCCGAATGAAGTTCAGCGCAACTACGTCGATATTTTGCTGACGTCGTCCCATACCTTGCTCGATATTATCAATGACATCCTCGATTTTTCGAAAATAGAAGCCGGCCACTTTGAATTGGATCCTACCAAGTTTGACCTTAAATCGCTCATCCAACAGCAAGCCAACGAATATAGCATCCGCGCCAAACAACAAGAGCTGTTCTTCGACTGCAATATAGACCCAGCTGTACCTCAGGAAATAGAGGCTGATTCTGTCAGGCTAAAGCAGGTCATCAATAACTTGATCGGCAACGCCCTTAAGTTCACCCATCGTGGATATGTTGAGCTCAACATCAAGCTGTTGGAAAACGAGACAGGCAACCAACTTCAGTTTGAAGTCAAAGATACAGGGATTGGTATCGCCAAAGACAAACTCGACTCAATCTTTGACAAGTTTCAACAAGCCGATGGCAGCACAGCTCGACAATACGGAGGAACGGGGTTGGGGCTGGCGATAAGCCAAAAAATCGTTGAGTTGATGGGTGGTAAGCTCCAGGTAACCAGTGAAGTTGATCTTGGCAGCAGCTTTTATTTTTCTATCCCAATAGATACTCCATCAACGGCTATTGGGGGTATTGTTCAATCGTCACCAAATCTGGTTGAGTTTCCAGCTTCTTCTGGTACCCAGATGAAGAAGTTGTCTCCGAAATACAAAACTGGCCTCAAAGTGCTGGTTGTTGAAGATACTCGAGTAAACCAACAAGTGATTCAAGTCATGCTTAATTTGCTTGGTTTGGAGGTAGATATAGCGAATAACGGCGTCGAAGCTTTGGAATATTGTCAGCAGAATGAGGTGGACGCCATCTTGATGGACTGTCATATGCCTGTCATGGATGGTTACGAAGCAACACAGAAAATTCGTCAGCTCGAAGGTTGGGCGGCCTATGTTCCTATCATTGCTGTCACAGCTAACGTGATCAAGGAGGATCGTGAGCGTTGTTTTGAAATCGGTATGAATGGTTTTCTATCTAAACCGGTTAAGCCTAAAGAAATAGAAGAAGCACTAATTGATTACGTCCCAGCTTATCAGAGTGCACAGAACAGAGCCAAAGTAGCCAATGGCAATAGTTTGGACACACCAAGCTCGCGCTCTTAGTATGAGAGCTAAAACCTTGAAGCACCTAGAGGGGCCAAACGAAAGGATGAGATAGAAGCATTCACAAATAGTTAATCTTCATGAGTCAGACTACTTATTAATCGAATTATCATCTAAATTTGAAGGTAGATGTGATCAAGGGACGAGCTATGAGTAGGATTTTTGCGATAATTTTGTTGTTCGGGTGCTCACCCTTATCTGTCGCCCAAAATAGTGACAAAGTCGTAAGATTGGTTGTCGGTGATTGGGAACCGTATACCAGCAGCCTTAATAATCCAAACTATAAAATTGCCGAAGACCTCGTCATCGCCGCTTACGAAACGCAGGGTTATCGTGTCACTATCGACTATCATCCTTGGAGCAGAGCTTACCGTTACGTTGAGTCAGGCAAATATGACGGAACATTCCCTTGGTTTAAGAACGATGAACGACAATCCCTTTTCATCTTCTCAGAATCCCTGTTCACACAAAAAATTGTCTTTTTCTACCATGTCGACAGCAACTTTGATTGGCAAAAATCTTTGGATTTAAACAACTACCATATTGGTGCCACACAAGCCTATGAAGTGACCCGCTTGCTCCAGTCTCAGGGCGTAAAAGTCGAGGTTGCCAATGAGGACCAAAGTAATTTTATTAAACTAGGGAAACAACGCATAGACGCTTACCCAGCGGCGGTTGAACGTGGTTACTACATGATGGGCACGATACTTTCTGCCATACAGATAAATAAGATCCGGATTCACCCTAAGCCAATTATGGAAAAAGACATGTACACCATGTTCTCTAAGCACGATCATGAGCGTAGTGCACGCCTTAGTGAAGCACTCAGTTTAGGCATCCAACAATTGATTCAATCGGGTGAATACCAAAAGATCATCAGTGTAGAAAATCAAATTTCTGTCTCTCACCCGTCCGACTTATAAAAAGAGCTCTGAGTGAAAATAAACTGTCATAATTACTAGTTACCCTGCCTTGCGAAAACAACCTACATCACTGAGAAACGCTCCATGACCAAACCTTTGTACGTATTCGATCTAGATGAAACATTAATCAAAGCAGACAGTGCGATGATTTGGAATGAGTTTTTAGTCGAGAAAGGTATTGTCGATGATGCAAGTTTCCTCACAGAAGATCAGCGACTGATGGCATTGTATTCTCAGGGAAAGCTAGACATGGATGACTACCTTAAGTTTGCCATGGCCCCTATTACTCACCTCTCTTTAGGAGAAGTTGAGAAGCTGGTCAACGAATGCGTTGATAAATGGATTGCCCCAAAGCAATTTCAACAATCTATCCCGCTGTTAGAACAGCTCAATAAGCAAGGCGTCGATACATTAATTATCTCCGCAACCGTGAGCTTTATTGTCGAAGCCGTGGCACGGCATCTGGGCGTTGAGCAATCCATGGGAATAGAATTGGTCACCGAGGACGATCGCTACACGGCAAAAGTGTCCGGTGTTCCAAGCTATCGAGAGGGTAAAGTGACTAGACTAGAACAGTGGCTCAGTGCCAGAGACGAAACCTATTCAGAGATCCACTTTTACACTGATTCAATCAATGATCTGCCGTTATGTGAGCGCGCTGATTACGCCTACTTGGTCAACCCTTGCCCTCGACTAAAAGCCATCGCTGATCGTCCAAACTGGACCATTCTACATTGGGACTGATAATGTCAATTTAGGCGGTTGCACCGCCTTCAATTCAGAGTGTATACCTCAGCCCAAGCATGGTGCACCCGTCTTCGTAGTAACGACCCGTGATCACTTCAAACCCATAAGCACCGTAATAGTCTTTCAAATGTTCCTGCGATGAAATGAAAATAGAGCTGCTAGTATGTATCTCTCTCAGCGTATCAAAGCTCAATTTCATCAGTTCATGACCAATCTGAAGGCCACGATGACTTATCGCAACGATCACTCGCCCGATGCATACATCATTAGCGCTGGTATCAATCAGTTCTAACACTTCTTCCGGGTAACCTAGGCCCTGCGGCATCAATCGGCTATACGCAACCAGCTTTCCGTCTTCATAACCCATCACATGTCGCGTTTCAGGGTGAGTATCTTTCCCATCTAAGTCACTGTAGGGCGATTGTTGCTCAACAATAAAGATATCAACTCGTAGACGCAGAAAGTCATACAGTTCATTCACAGATAATTCGGCAAACCTCTTTACTCGCCACTCTAACATTGCATTTCTCCTTACATTGGTGGGAGCCAAATTAATATTCACCTCATCAATAATCATTAACCTTTGTTAAGCTAGGCGACAAAACTGCTCAACCGACTAATGTTGACATACAAGTTACAAAGCAAGCCCAAAAGCCGCTAAAATCACAGTGAACCCTATATTTAATGAGTAAATTGATGCCTTTAGGTAAGTTGGCTGCGTGCTTTTTGTTTCTGTTTCCTCTAGCCGCACAAGCGCAGAGTCTCCAAGAAAATTGGCAATCGCTTTATCAGCAAAGTTGGCAGGCTACCGAACTCAAAGTCACACAGCAGCAGCTCAGCCAGTACCCTGCTGAATTACTCAAACAGCAGGCTCGCTACCCAGATTTCAAACAATACAACTGGCAAGAGATCGAGCAGGTTTATCGAGTGTCTCAAACCTGTCAGAAAAATGAGCAGCACAACGCTAACCTTAATGATGCCATCGAGTTTGAACTGGCAATGTGCAATGATCAGTTGCTCACCGATGATTGGTTTCAGGCGCACACGCTGTTGCACCCAGCTGGCGGGAGCTTTGCAGACCGCTACCTGGATCATCAACCTAACTACCAACCTAGCCATACGGTACGTCGCTACTTAACCATCGATAATCCTCAGCACCCTTTGCATGCGGCATTATCCACTCTGTCCAATGAAGGGCGTGAAGCCCTGCTGAACGGATACCGTGCATGGATGGAAAAAGACACGCTATGGCTAAGTGGAGAGCAAGGTTGGAAAGCCGTGACCGCTGAAATGTGGCAGCCTGTTGCAAAGAGACTGGACATCACGCTATCAGGCCCAAATTGCACCTTCCGCTACAGCAACCTTTGCATCAGTGATGTTGCTGAGAACGTGCTCGCATTACGTTTATTTGTCGCAGGTTTGTCGATTTTGATTCTCTTTATGACGGTCAAAACCCTGTACACGAGACGCCAGCAAAGCCGTGAGAAACGCTTCATATTACAGTTGTTGACCCATGAACTGCGCACACCGATCACCAGCCTAGGCCTAACCGTGGAAATGTTCCGCAGTCAGTTTGATCGCTTACCAAACGACACTCAAGACGCCGTGTGGCGACTAATGTCTGATCACCAACGGCTTTCTCAACTGACTGAAAACAGTAAGATCTACCTCAGCACACAGCGTTCTCAACAATTGCTCAAACAAACGGCTTCTCTGGATGATTGGCTAAAACATACCTGTGAGAAGCACGCCCTTAGCTACCAGCTCAATCAAGATAGAGAACTCACTTTACCCTTTTACTGGTTGTCGATTTGTTTAGACAATTTGATTAAAAATGCCAAACAGCACGGGCATGGCAAGATTGAAATTCGTGCCACTCTCACCCATAAGCTCGTCATTGAAGTGACCGATCAAGGCGACTTTCCTTCCGCCATGGCTCAATTTTTCACTAAGTTCCAAGGGAAAACAAACCATGAAAACATGGGAATAGGCTTGAGCATTGTCGAGCATTTAATGAAACTCATGGGAGGTAAGTTGATTGTACGACGCCGCCCCACTCGCTGTATTTTGGAGCTACCGCTATGAAGAGCTTATTGCTGATCGAAGATGACAAACTACTTGGACAGGGATTAGTTTCTCTATTTGAATCCAATGGCTACCAATGCGTCTGGGTACAAGAAACCAGAAAAGTAGAACAACTCTGGTTTAAAGCGGATCTGGTTATCCTTGATCGGCAACTGAGCGATGGAGACAGCCTGAAACATTTACCACACTGGCTGCTTCTAAAGGCAGTACCTGTCATTATCCTGACCGCCAAAATCGACACCGAGCAAAAAGTGGAAGGCCTGATGGCTGGTGCCAAAGATTACGTTACTAAGCCATTTTCCCATGATGAATTGCTTGCCAGAGTAGTTAGTCAGCTGAGGCCCTTGGGCGCGAGCTCTCTCTGTTATGGCGGAATTGAACTCCATCTAGCGAAACGTGAAGCCATGTTCAACGATCAACTTGTCACGTTAAAACCCAAGGAGTTTCAGTTACTGGTGCTGTTGATTCAAAATCAGGGAAGAGTGTTCCACCGTGATGAACTGCTCAACAAAGTATGGGGCTATCAAGCCTTCCCGAGTACGAGAACGATAGACAACCATATTTTGCGACTGAGGCAGAAGCTTCCAGTCCTTAACATCGAAACACATCGAGGGGTAGGCTATCGTCTAAATGAGGAGGCGCTATGAAACGTCGGCTCTTGAGTTCACTTGCTTGTCTCATCTTTCCACTCTCCACCCAGGCAACTTGGTTTGAGGACACGCCACTTGCGCGCACTTATCAAGCGCTGCTTAACAATCAACCTCAATTGGCCTGGCAGGAATTGCATCTGGCCCTTAACCAGCAAGATATCGATCGTCAATATTGGTTACCGGTCAAACAAGAGATTTTGAACCAGTCTCAGTGTGGTCAGCAACTTATGGCTAACTCTTCACCGCTGCCCGCGGATCTGAGCGTCAGCTTTGTACGCCGTTCAGGTCTTTCTTCACAAGGTTTTCAAATCAAAATTTCGGCTGAAAGCACTCAGAATGACTTAACGATTGAGCTTATTGATCCGTCCGCCAAGCAGCTATTAAACGGAGAGCTGTCTCAACAACGTGACTATCAGGAAATTGAAACCGACGAGTTGCTGATCGAGCCCTTATCTGGCCTATATAAACTCAAGTTGGGAAATACTGTTTACCCTTTGCTGGTGGCCATGCCAGAGAATCAAAACTGGATACGTCTAGACAATTCGATGCAACAAATACATTTAACCCTTCCAGTAACCGAAAGCAGCTGCGCCAAGCCCACAGCTACGTGGCAATGGTTTGACAGCCAATATTTGATGCTGGGAATGAGAAAACCGATTTCGTCACTAGTTGCTCCTGTTCCTCGCTCAACGCAGATCCCTGACGGCGCCAAACACCTGAGTGCCACCGTGTCTGTGTTTGAATACCAACAAGGCTTAAAGATTGAGTACATTCAACGTATAGCCATTCCTTTTTCTCCCTAAATCCACGAATGGCTACGAATAGAGACAATTGGGTGACAATCATTTAAGCCGCCTCAGCTGTAATGAGCTCCTTAGTTTTTCAAGGAATCCATCATGCTTTTTCAAGCCAGTTCTTTAACGCGATATGCTGCATTGCCTTTGTTGGTATTAGCAACCAGTGCTCAAGCTCAAGCCATCGCTCTTAGTGACAAAAACAATCAGATTTCTATTTCACCGCAGGATTTAGAAATTAGCTGGAATGATCTCATTGTTAACAGCCAAGCGATGAAAGTGAATCAACATACTCAGGTGGCTTCTGATTTGGTATCAGTTTCAAAAACAGAAGCCCGTTGGACGCTTCAGCCAAGTGGTATTCGTGTATCGACAAAACTGGTTAAGGAGTCGTTAACAATAAGCTTCGCTGCTCCGAGTAAGCCAGCCATTAAACGTAACCAGCCGCTCACGTTAAGCTGGTTTGATTTGCCTCAGGAGCGAACCAAAACACTCTTTCTTCCTTTCAGTGAAGGCATGCGCATCCCGACAGACAATCAAGTATGGGCAGATTATTTGGCCGAAGAGTACTCTGGTTCTAATACCACCCAAAGCCTCAAGATGCCCTTCTGGACAGCACAACAAGACAATCGTTACATCAGCTATCAGTTACTGAATGCCACTAACAACAAGCTAAATTTCTCGAATACTCACCCCAAAATTGACATGTTGGCGGAGCATCAATTCACTCCTCTCAATCAACACCAAGATTTTACTGTTCAGATCAAGCTTGGTAATGATTGGATGGATGGAGCCAAAGCGTACAGGCAATGGCGCATTGATCATAATGAGTCAACGACACTCGCAGAAAGAATGAAGAACACCTCTCAGATCAAGCAACTGATTGGGGCAAGCCAAGTGTATCTGTTTGGTAAGGATTTGCTGAGCACCGATGATGTCACCAACTGGTGGGGACTCAAGCAGTGGTATTTTGAGCAGGCAGAGCTGACCATTCCTCCACAAGCACTCAAAGAGATTCAACCACTGAAAAAAGGTAAGGACTGGCTAAGTCGCTACCACAAGCAGTTGCTGGTTGATTCGCTCAATGATTCGCTACACCTGAAATTTCCTTCACCGGCACCGACACTCAGCAACAATGTGATTGCAGCTCAATACCATGCTGCCCAGCAGCAAAAGCAGTGGCTGAAAGAAAATGCGGCGTCTTATCTGCTCAAACCTGAGCGCTGGGGGCAAGCATTATCAACAGATATGTTGGCCAACTTAAAACAAGCTGGGCTCACCAAACTCTGGCTGGGTTTTGATAACTGGATGCCGGCGTTTTATCAGCCAAACGTCGTGGACGACGCTAAGCAAGCGGGCTATCTGGTCGCCACTTACGACTCTTACAACACTGCCATTCCTATAGGGCTTAATGACGGATGGCTGACGGCTCAGTTACCCGAACCAATGAGACAACATTGCTCAATAGAGCTTGCTAATGGAGAAAAGAAAAAAGGCTTCCGAGGCAACGGTTACTACCTTAACCCAAACTGCGAACTGGATTACGTAAAACAGCGAGTACTGGATATCGTCAAATATGGTCGCTTCAACAGCTTATTTCTCGACGTCGATGCCACCGCGATGGCAAGGGAAGATTACAGCGATGACAGCAACGAAAACGATATGCTCGAAGCTTTTAACCAGCGTATGGACTGGATAGCCAACCAAGACGGTCTCATACTGGGGTCAGAAGATGGTAACAGCCTGACAACCCGAGGCATCGCGTTTGCTCATGGTCTTGAAACCGTTGGCTTTGGCTGGACAGACAACGAAATGAAAAACGATGCTCGTTCACCGTATTTTCTGGGGCGCTGGTATCCAGACCACAAACCAGACTTTTTCTTTAAACAGGCAAAAGTAAAAGAGCCCTATAAAACCCTACTCTTTGCTCCGCAATATCGAGTACCTCTGTACCAGATCGTTTTCCACAACGAAGTGATCAACAGTCATCACTGGCACAGTGACAGCCTCAAGTTTAGTAATGTGCAAGCGGAGCGCGATTTGATCTCTATGCTCTACAACACGCCTCCAATGGTACACCTGACACGAGACGAAGCGAGTTCGCCTGAGAGCCCAAGGCTCAAAGCACTGGCTCATTATCAGCAAGGTTATACCCCCATGCATGAACAGCTTTGGGATAAACAGCTTACCGAGTTCAAATGGCTCGACAAGTCTGGGTTGGTGCAGCAAACGACGTTCAGCGATGGAAGTACGATCACCGCCAATTTCAGCTCGAAACCGATCACCTACGCTAACATTACGCTCCCAGCTCAGTCTGTACTGGCACAACTCAGCACTGGTCGAAATATCAAGTGGCAAGCCAATCCAAATCAATGACAACAGAGCGGCGAATACCGCTTTTATCTAGTGGAGAAAATGCCCGGTTTGAAGGTAGCTGATCGTTTGTTTCGCGACTTCGGCATCGTAGCGCATCGCAGTGTGACTCACGTCTAAGGTGATAAAATCTGCCATATTGCTGACTTTTGCTGACTCAACGGACACCAGCCCGTCATTGAGAGATTGGAACAGTTCGGCTGTTCCCGATGATTCTGAAGTACCAGCGATCACTCCGACTGGATAATAAGGAGGAGGCAATCTCTGCCCAAGGGATTGCTCTCCTGTTATCAGTGATTGGCTGACCTCTCCTGCAATCGACATCAGAAAATGCCCTTTCATACTATCAGCCACTTCGCTGCCTTTGTTCGGTGTGCCAAGCAGCACAACTTTACCGAGTCGCTTATCTTGCACAAGTCGTTCATCGTTTGCTAGATATGAGCGAATCGCCAAGCCGCCCAGTGAATGACCGACAAAGTGAACGGTGGAGTAACCTGATACACATTGATCAATCTGGGAGGTGGTTTCTTCTTTCCACTTCTGTAGAGACTGACCAATGGAAGAATAATTGAGACGACACACCGCATAACCTGCGTCAGCAAGGCTGTTTTTCAGGCCTCGCATCGCGAAGTCACTGCGGCCTAAACCATGAGCGACAACAACAAGTGGCGTATCAGGCGAATACATTGTTGTGGAAGTACAGCCCAACAATAGGCTGGTGAGTATGAATAGCGTCATCAGTTTAGGTTTGATATTCATAAGAAATCTCTGATTCAGGACAGCCTGTGAATTATATTTCCCCTTACTCGCATCCGAGATTCATTTAACGCCATTGTGCATTCACATCACGCCATTCTAGCTGCAATCTGTCGCACGAATTTTTCATAAATGAAATTTATAATTTCATATTTATCATTTAAATTAAATTTACATTAATGTTACTTTAAACGGCGTTGGTTACACTGATACAAAGTCATTCTAAAGACCACGAATACTTTATAACAGTTTGGATACGGAAATTAGACCAACAATCTCCAAACTAAAAAATTTAAATTGTTGCCCTTGTTTGCCCGTACAGTCTGCCCACTGTGCGGGTATTTTCTTTCAAGCCCACTCTACAAACTCTACTCTCTTCACAAAATTGCTTTAATTAATCATTTGATTAAATAGTGTTGAATTTTTCACATATCGGATACAAATACACCAATCTATAATTAATCAAACGTTTAATATTAGAGGCAGTATTCGTGGCTGATTCTCCCCGTAAAGCAGGCAGGCCGAGCAAAGACATCGATGCTCGAACTCAACTCATTGAACACGCCAGAGATCTCTTCACCGTAATGGCTTATGACAAAGTGTCGACCCGGTTAGTTGCTAAACGTGCGGGCTTGAATGTCGCTATGATTCGCTACTACTTCGGTAGCAAAGAAGGGCTGTTTGAAACCATGCTTCGAGAAACGCTCGAACCAATGAAGCAACAGCTCAAAACACTGGCAGCGGACAGCAATCAGAAGAACTTCCTCGATCTAATGCGCACCTATTATCGTGAAATGGTCAAAATACCCCAGTTTCCTCGGCTGGTCGCGCAAGTCATGAACATGCCACCGTCTGAAACACAACGAAAGCTATTGGAGAAAGTCTTTGACGACATTGGAAAACCGATGCAGCACGTCATCTTCGATCAACTGGCTGATAGTGGTGTACTACGTAAAGACGTTGACCCGACCTTATGCCGCGTTTCCTACGTTAGCTTAATGGTTTTTCCCTTTATTGCTCCGCAAGCCCTACTCAATATCCACGGTATTGAACTCAATGAAGAGTTCTTGAACCGCTTGTTCGAGCACAATATCAAACTTATGACGCAGGGTTTTCTGCAACCTTCACACACAACGGAATGACGTTATGAAACTCAATCGAAAACTACTCTTTTTCCCGGCACTTGCTGTCGGAATACTCATCTTAGTTCTCGCGGTTAAAATGAAGCCTGAGTTACCCGTCAAACCTGCTGGTGACCGAGCCCGACTGGTTGAAACTATGTCGCTCGAACTAAAATCGGTCGCCCCCATCGCCATCGGATTTGGCAAAGTGGCACCGAAGCTAGAATGGAAGGCAATTGCGGAAGTGACAGGCAAAGTGGTTTATCGCCACCCCCAACTCAACAAAGGGCAAGTGTTAAGAGCGGGAACGGAAATTCTCAGAATTGACCCACTCGATTATGAACTCAAACTTGTGCAGGCTCAGGCTGACCTTAAATCTTCTCAAACCTCTTTAGCCAAACTGACACTCGAAGAAGAAAATCTTAAACAGACGTTAAAGATTGAAACCAATCGTCTGAACATTGCTAACAAAGAGCTGGAACGCAAACAGAACCTGAGAAAGAAAGGGCTAACCTCTCAATCTGATGTCGACCAGCAAGAGCAGAGTGCGCTGTCACAGCGCAAATTAGTCCTCGATATCGACAATCAGATAGGCCTAATGCCAGATGAAAAACGAGTCGCGGAAGCACTGGTTAAAGTCAATGCCTCTAAAGTTGAAGAAGCACAGCGAGCACTGGAGAAAACCATTATTACGCTTCCATACGATCTCAGAATTGCTGATATAGAAATTGAGCAGAATCAGGTCGTGAACCTTCAACAAACCATGGTTACAGCGCACGGCATTGAAATAATGGAAGTGGAAGCACAACTCTCGATCCACGATATGCACACCTTGGCGTCGAGCCTTGGTGAGTTCGGTCGTGATTCTGATGGGATTCCGCAGCCTGACACCATTTTCATTGGTGCAACCATTGAACTGAACAGCGGTAATCTTAATGCAAGCTGGCCCGCGCGAGTGGCACGTATCAGCGAAACCGTTGACCCAAATCAGGCCACCGTCGGCGTCATCCTCGAAGTGCAACAGGATTACCGTAACCTTAACCCAACGTCTGTCCCACCTTTAGTTAACGGTATGTTTGTCAGAGCTAAAATTGAAGGCCAGGAAAACCCAAGCTGGGTCATACCAGAACGAGCACTGCATGGCGACCGAATTTACATCAAGGGTCAAGACAACAAGCTGCAGATACGCACAGTGAAAGTGCTTTATCGCCGCGACAATAACGTCATTATCGACGGCAATCTGGAGCAAGGCGAAAAACTGATCATTAACGATCTGCTGCCTGCGATTGAAGGTATGCTGCTTAAGGAAGAGAACCGTGGCGCAGAGGGGTCTGAATCATGATTCGATTCTTTGCTAAACACCCGACAGCCGCCAATCTGTTAATGCTGACGTTGCTGATTTTGGGTATCACTTCACTGCCTAATATAAAACGCGAAACCTTCCCCGAGTTTGATCCGCCTTACATTATGGCTGGGGTTACCTATCCAGGCGCTTCACCACAAGAAGTTGAGGAAAGCATCTGTGTACGATTAGAAGATGCCGTTGACGGCTTGGCCAACATTGAAGAAACCCAATGTGAAGCCATCGAAGGCTCTGCTCGTCTGATCTTAAAGCTGAACGAAAAAGCAGACATCGGCCGTATGCTAGTCGATGTTCAGACTCAAATTAACGCCATTAACGACTTTCCTCAGGAGATTGAATCTCCTGTAGTTCAGGAACTGGATTGGAATGAGCCTGTTGTGGATGTTGCGATTACTGCGGATACCACTTGGCCAGAACTGAAAGCCTATGCTGAACAGCTTAAAAGAACATTAAAGTTAGATTATGACGTCTCTCTGGTTGAAGTGGCTGGCTTCTCTGATCATCAATTTCGCGTGGAGCTGGATAATCAGGCTATGCGGCAGCTGGGTTTGAGTGTCGGCGACATTGCCGAACAGATTGGTCGCCAGAACGTCAAACTTCCGAGTGGTAATGTCGAAACACCAGATAAGAACTTTCTGATCCGTTTTGATGAAAGAAGAGTCACACCGCAAGAACTCGAATCCATTGTTGTGGGTTCAGGTCCGAACGGCTCGCTCATTCGTCTACGCGATATTGCGACCATTACCGATCGCTTCGAATTGGACGAGCAAAAGGTGCTGTTTGATGGTCACCCTTCTGCACTACTCAAAGTGAGCAAAAACAAAGAAGATGACGCGCTGAGGATCAAAGAGCGTGTTGCTCAGTTTGTTGAAGATCAACAAGCAATAGCACCAGACGGCGTGAAGCTTGAGCTGACCAATGATTTGTCGTCGGTACTCTGGGATCGACTGACCATGATGGTCAAAAATGGTTGGCAAGGGATCATCTTGGTGTTTGCAACTATGTGGCTGTTCTTTAGCCTACGCTATTCATTCTGGGTGGCAGCAGGGTTACCTGTAGC
The DNA here is from genome assembly GCF_000740665.1 of Vibrio sp. B183. NCBI lineage: Bacteria > Pseudomonadati > Pseudomonadota > Gammaproteobacteria > Vibrionales > Vibrionaceae > Vibrio > Vibrio sp. B183. Next base: position 377,939 of record NZ_JPQB01000014.1, read on the forward strand.
GTTTCTCGGTGGTTTGTTCCTCATGGCTCAATTGGGCCTATCCATCAACATCATGTCACTTGTCGGTCTGCTCATGGCCATCGGTATTATGATGGACGATGCGATTGTGATTGCAGAATCTATCGCCGCGCATCTGGATAGAGGAGAAAAGGTCGACGATGCAGTGACCAATGGCGTGAAAAAAGTTCTACCGGGTGTAATTTCGTCTTTCCTTACCACTGTGTGTATTTTTGGTAGTCTGCTGTTCTTGCAAGGTGAAATGGGTGCAGTACTTAAAGCCGTACCGCAGGTATTGATTCTGGTACTAACACTCAGTCTAGTCGAAGCATTTCTGATCTTACCTAACCACCTTTCGCACTCATTACACAAAGAGAAAAAGGAAAAGCCACCAGCAAAGTTCAAACAAAAGCTGCTCGATGGATTTGAAAACTTCCGTAATACCAAATTGGTCAGTGCGGTTGAGAAAGTCGTAGAATACCGTTACGCCTTTATTGGTGGCGTCTTTGCGTTACTTCTGATTTCAGCGGCAACGTTAGCAGGCGGGTTACTTAAATTTCAGCCCTTTCCTGAGCTTGACGGGGATATTGCTGAAGCACGAATCATTCTTCCTCCTGGTTCTTCCCTCTCTCAAACCGAAGCGGTGGTCGATAAGATCGTCACCTCAGCCCGAGAGCTGGATAAAGAATGGAGTGAGAAAGACGAAAATGGCACACCATTGGTTCAACACATCACTAGCCAGTTCAACGCCAATGCGGACGCCAATGAGTCTGGGCCTCACATCGCCACTGTGCGCTTAGATTTACTCGGTGCTGAAAGCCGGAACACATTGATTGAGGAATTCATTGCAGCTTGGCGTGAAGACGTCGGCGAGCTCGCTGACCCAATATCTTTGGTCTACAAACAACCAACAATGGGACCGGGCGGGCGTGCCATTGAGATCCGTGCTAAGCATGATGATCTCGACGCACTAAAAGCCGCTTCTATCGAAATTCAGCAATATCTCAATGAGTTTGATGGCGTGCACGGCGTGTTGGATGACATGCGAATGGGCAAAGAGGAAGTGTTAGTCAAACTTCGCCCCGGTGCCGAAACCTATGGCGTAAACGGCCAACTCATCGCCAATCAGTTACGCGCTGCCTTTTTCGGCCAAACGGCAGACGAAATTCAGGTAGGTGTGGAGAACATTTCGATAGAAGTGCGTTTGGACAAAGTCCAAGCTGGGGATCTGCAACAATTGGCCAACTTCCCTATCATTTTATCTGATGGCAGCCAGATCCCGCTGGCCACTATCGCTACTCTGGATTTCCAACGTAACTATGTGCGAATCCAACGCATTGATGGGCTGCGTACCATCAGCGTATTCGGAGATATCGATAACACCAAAGCCAATTCCACAGCCATCATCGCCCAGTTCCAAAAAGACGAAGCGCCTAAGTTGATGCAGAAATACCCGGGGCTACGCTTCGATTTTGAAGGCGAAGCAAAAGACACTGCGGAAACGGGCGCTTCAATGGGTAAAGGCTTCTTACTTGGGCTATTTGGTGTGTTCGCCATCCTTAGCTATCAGTTCCGTAGCTATCTCGAACCATTCGTGGTGATGTTAGCCATTCCATTGGCATTTGTTGGTGTCGTCTGGGGGCACATCCTGCTCGGTCACTCACTCAGCATGCCTAGTTTAATGGGCTTTGTTTCCCTTGCAGGGATTGTCGTCAATGATTCCATTCTACTGGTTCAGTACATCCGACATCATGTGGACGAAGGAGACAATGTTCATGACTCCGTTGTCAAAGCAAGCCGGGAACGTTTCAGAGCTGTATTCCTCACTTCTATGACCACAGCAGCCGGTTTATTACCCCTGTTAACTGAAACCAGCTTGCAAGCGCAAGTTATCCAACCATTAGTGATTTCAATTGTGTTTGGTATCTTCGCTTCAACTCTACTGGTGCTGTTTATGATCCCTGCCGCGTACGCCATCCTCGCCGATTTTGGCGTAGTGCGTAAGCATGAGGAGATTTAGTATCTAGCAACTAGCGCTTGAACAATGAATGTTTGCAGCATTCATTGTTCTCTAGCCGTCTAAGTGAACAGCTCATATCAATTATTGTTAAATTTTCTTATGGGATTGCTAAACTTAATGATAAAAAAGAAAGCGATAAGATAAGCCGCCCCAGGAGTAAGTTGTATATGAGACTCAAATATAAAGTGTTTTTGACGTTGTTTGTTGGGTTATTCATTTTGGCCATCCTGCCAAACGCCATTGACTATGACAGCAGTATCGAAAGAAAAAATGACATTCTTTTTGAGTCAAACACCCTGTTCATCATTACTTTTGTTTATCTCATCTCTCATCATCTTGTGCTTTTCAATCGCTTCATTAAATGGGGCTTTATCTTATTGATTGCCAACCAGTGCTACGACATTGCAACCGAGTTCGACATATTGGATAGATGGAGCGATAACAATGACCTTCTCCATACCTTAATTAAAGACGGAACACTGCAAGCTGCTTACCTTCTTATCGCATTTGGTATGGCAAAGTTGATGGATACGATGGACGAAAGATCGTTTACCGATGAGCAAACTGGCTTTTTTAATGACAGATTGCTGTTTTCCACTACTCGTAGACGATTTGATCTTATCTGCCTTAAATTAAACTTACTTAAGGATCAAAGAAGTCGAACAAGCCGTTTAGAAACAGAGCATATAATTAGCTTTTTCACACAAGTTGTTAACGAAACTAGAAGTAGTAAAGAACAGATTTTTAGAATTAGTGATAACGAATTTGTTATCTTGACGACAAGAAAAAAAGGCGATGCCTTCATATCAAACATTGGTTATCATTTGGATGAAGAAGGTATCACCTTTCAGTATGTAATAGAGAGCTCAAACCCTAGGCGATTGAAAGGAGGCTTAATAAAACTGAGAAGTAAATTAAGCTAAATAATTAAAATCGATAAACCAAACCTAGAGAAATTTCAGTCGTATTCATATTTACAGGAATACTACCTTGAGATATATCTAGATTGTAATACGTGAAGCCAATATTAGCATAAAGATTGGAAAATACTGATGTGGTAACCCCTACTCCCCAATACAAATCGTTATCGTAAATATGGTCATTTTGTTGTGTATCAATATCCCATCGATGATAGCCGAGCTTACCGTAAATACTATTGTCTTTAAAAATCGCTATATCACCCAGAGGAAGCCGTGGCACAATAGATATCCCCACACTCTTCACCTTATAATCTCCAAACTGGTCAGGAGATTTTATGCTCCCCAAGTCGTGAAATTCACCTGATAAGGATAAATAACGATTAAAACTGTATCCGATAGAAAATTCGTAAGACGTGTCCTTATTCAATATATCAACACCCGTGGAGTTGCTTTCTGAAAGCTTCCCGACACCAGCGCCGACGAAGATCGAAGCATGAGCTACCCCAGCAACCAACAGTGACACGATTCCGGCGAATAGCCAAAATAGCATCTCACTAACTCGAACTCTCATTACGCTTCCTTATACGTTATTTAAGATAAATTAAGTTTCATTATTTATATTTTTTCATTTTCATTCAATTAGGAATTTTCTTACATCTCAATCACTTTCATATATATCAAATATTTGGTTAATTTTATTGTCATCCAAGAAGCCATTAGGTAAATATGCGCCGACCAGAATATACCCAGTAACGTAGATCACGTTCCCTACATCGGTGGCAATAGCTTCAGGTGTTTTATACATTTTAATTTCCAACTTATCTAAGTTTGTTCTACGTACATAACATGACTTTTCGCCTTCTACTCCTACACAAAAATATTTTTCGTTTGATCTTTTCAATACTTCTTCAACATCTATATTGTTTTCTGAGACAAACTCGATGTAATCAAGAGGTTCCGTTGTCCAAGTATTGTAAATTGAAGTGCAAGCAGACACTAATAGACATGAAAACAAGATCGAGAGTTTTAACATCATATTTCACTTAAGTTTTATGAACTCCAAATTGAGTTATTAATAACTCACATTGATACACTAACCACTATAAAATCGTATCTTAGATAACGTTAAGATAAAAATTTAGCCATGTAAGATTTTACTTACAATAACAATTACTGTGATGAGATTCGATTTAATCATAATAAATACGATTATATTCACAACTGAATATCAATAAATCATTGTCAGGCAGGACTTATGAAAAGGCTAAAAATATTAATACCTATCTTATTATCAACACCAACATATCAGGTGCTTGCATATAATCCAGATTATGCAGCTTGGGGTGGAGCTGGTACAGGGACTTGCCCTGAGAACTATCGTTCAGTGACATCTGAAGAGGCAAGAAATCCGTCGTTTCTTCCTGTAGTGGAAAGAATGGATCGTACCAAGAGAACCAGTATCTATCTCATTGATAACGGAAGAACGTCAATGACTTTGGATGGAGGCTCTGCCTACATTTTCCCAATCCCAGCTTCGGATAGCGAAAGGAACTATCAACAGATTCTCTGTTACTTAACCAACACAGCTATTTTGGAGAGATTATCAGGAACGACTGAGCCAACTATAAGCCCAGCAAGGCTCGGCTCTCAATATAGTCTTTCAAGTCGAACAGCTTCAAAAAACTGGATCGTTGATAATGTCAAAGAATACAAAGTAGAAGTGGTCGACGATACAGCTGTTATTGGCAACCATGCCCCAACCTATATAGGCAGTGCAAGTTCACTCGGTGAAATGACTTTACTATCTGAGATTAGCAAAGTGTTCTCCGAAGATAGTCCTGCGTCTATACCAAAAGAAGAATTGAAAGTTACAAAAAACTCTCTCAAGTTACCTAACTCAATCGCTGGCGTCGTAAAAGATGGAATGGAGTCTGTCATCAGCCTCGAGGAAATTTTAGCAGCACGAGAATCGGCAGTTGAGGCAGCAAAAGAAGTAAAGTCAGCCGCCGCTGAGAGAACAATACGCCAAATTGACACTTTGATTGATGAGGTTGCAGGTGAGGTTTCCTCTGCACGACCACGGCCCTTTAACCATAACTTACTTTCTGGCTACAAAGATCAATTAAAAGGCATTACCAGTGCAGATGGAAAACTAGACCTCTACCAAAAAATTCAACAAAGGCTTCAGAACTCCTCGCTGGACCAATATAAGACAGCGGCCCAAAACATTGATGATTCGATGAAAAAGTACCGCGCAGATATCGATTATAAACCCAACAAAAAGTTATCTTCGTATAGCTCAGCGGCAAAACCTAAAGTAAAAGCATTAAAGGTTGTAAAGGGAATTACATCTTCTCTTTCTGTGGCAGGAGATATTATCGGGTTTGCTTTAGATATCGCGCTTATGATGGAAGAAAAGCCTGACCAATTCGTCTACGTTGGAGCCGCTGCTACCAATCAGGAAACAGCGAATGGTTACGCTACCTCTATCATTAGAGAAGCACTTGCAGTCAAAGGGCTTAGTGAAACATATAAAGCGCGGACTGAAGCAATGGCTAAAGCGATTCAGGTCCTAAATCCAATATTTCTTCCTACTTCTGAATACCTGGGCACAAATGAACAAAGATGGACCAATGTACTATGGATATTGAATGAGAAAGCTCTGCTCCAAGATCTTAATAAAGGCCAAGTTATTTTCGGCGATTACACCCGAGATGGAACCAGAACTAAGTGGTATCCCGAAAAACTGCCTGACACCGTCGAACCGCTATCCAGTGAACTGAACAATGCAAAATATGGGTTGCAACAAAGCAGTACATTAGTCGCTATGTTAGGAACAGTGGAATCAGGACGTGATTATGATCCTCAGCTAGAAAATACCATTGCTTACAACTCCTTTAAAACCTACGAAAATTCTGTGGTATCAACAATCAATTCAAAACCATCTCAAGAGGCTTTTTCATGGGCGCTTAGCGAGTATTTCAAGAGTGCAAGCGAACTAAAAGATGAAGTAGAAAGATTTAAATCATACAGCAACCTCTATAAAACCGCTGTGCTATGGGCTCTGTATGAAGCTTCAAATAGCAACTTTCTAAATGAGGATATGTCGTATTTTTCTGAAGACTTTGATTTTATTTACAACAAAGCAACAAAGTTACGTGATTATTATGGCAATTTAGTTTCTGATGCTAGCCCTACTGGAAAAGAAACATTAACTATTGATATCACTAATGCCGCTAACGAATTATTGGACATAATAAACTCTTCTATTAACAACTTAACAGATAACCAAGTTATAGCTCTTCTGGAAATAATCCAGCAGCAAGCCAATAATGAAGTCTTTGGTAGAAACAGAGATGACAGTTGGTATCAACTATTTCAGGAGGAAGGAGAATCACAAGCTGACAATACAACTCGTTTAGTTGGTCTATTTGAATATGCTATCGGTGCCGTCACGGAAGACTCTGCAACATCTATCGACAAGGCGAATATTATAGCTAATGAGTCGTTACTTGCAGTTGAGGGGATTGCGGAGAACTGGGTAGCTTCTGATGTATTTAAAATCAAAGGCAACTATTATACGCCTCTTGGGGCAATGGATCAGATTGTGTTTGAAGCCGCAAGCGGCGGAGAAACTGGGCCCTATAGGTATGATCGAGTAAACAATACAGTCGGCGAAGACGTTAATGCACATAGCTACTTTTTTGACGTGCTAAACCACCCGCTATATCGTGATTTAGTGAAAAAGAGAGACATTAAGTACCCACATTGGCGTGGCTGGTATGGCACCGCTACCAGCGACTATGATGTTGCCCAGGAGAGTAAATTCAATAACTGGATATATGTTGATTTGTCACATCAAAAATTAATCAACCAAGCGATTGCAGTTATGGGGTGGAAGAGAAGACACAGCCTTTCAGGTTACCCAGAATTCCTTCCTGATACGGCAACATTTGGGATGCCACTGCCAACTAAAAGTAACAGTGATTCGATAGGAGATGTTTCTGCTTATAGTGTTATGGACTCCTTAGGAGCCGCGCTAACTTATTACAGAGATTTGAATGATGTACCTAATACCTATGATGTAGTCAACAGTATCCATAGCTATAAAAACTTATATCATGCTCCGACTGGCCGTAAAGTCCACACCGAGGATACTTGGAAGTGGTTTACATGGAACGACTAACTCGCCCTTTCACAATATACATTCCTAACATGTCTTTATGGATATAAAGTATGCCCGCGAGAGTATAAGCTCTCGCAGGGCATCTCCCTTTAATACTATCGATAAAACCTCTGATTATCATATTTTTCCTTGCGCCGTTAGGGGGTTAACATATCCGATAGCTTCACCAACTTATCTTCAATTGGGCTCAAAGTAGAAGCGATAATTAATACCTATGGGAGGGTCGGTTTTTCCTGTGGGAATATTCTTACCTATCAGTATTAACACATAAAATTTATTACTTAATCTCAAACTAAATAATATAAGAAATTGATATTGTTATATTTACAATACGTAGGAATTTCTCTATTGATAAATATAATATTAAAAATAAAATACCAACTCGATTCAAAACAACTCACTAATGAAGTAACTAAGGAGTTTATATGTATAATCAACTTTGCGATCTGCTTGATGAAATTGGATATACGTTTGATCAACATGAGTTAAAAGCGTATGCGCTAAGAGCCCAGAAAATAATATCATGAAGTCTTTACTGGCGACGGCCAAAGACATGTCATTTGACCTCAGGACTGACCGTGAAAAGTCTATCATTTCTTCAATTGCCTCTGTGCCTAACATAGACCAAGTTGAAGCGGTCAATCAGCTAAAAGTTTACATAAGCTCTGATGATGACCAACGCAATGCCATGAGAGATAAGCTTCTATGGGGTGTAGTTAGAAACAGTGAAGAATTTAATATTCTTTTAGTTCTGAATGGAGAGGCTGTTGAACGATGCAATCCGAACAAGAAATACGCTCGCGCTTAGATGAATGCCTTGCACATATTGAAAGGTGCAATCTAGACATCAATCGCTTAGATATACAGGATATCCTCATTTCCTGTATATCTAACGATCAGATACACATTAACAACCTAGGCGACATAATTAACTTTTCCGTTGAAGACAGCTCATTTTTGATCAAAACGGCATTTAGAAACACCAAAGAGTATCAGTCCCTTAGTCAGTTCATGAAAGAAAAGTAAAACCAATACTCACCACGTAAGTGGAAGAAGCATGATCGGTGGGCTATAGATCCTTAGCAAGGAAGCCGCTTAATCGGGTGCGCAATGATAAGGTTTTACTTAGCGCTAATATCTTTAACGATGCTTGATCATGTTAACGCTGAGTGTTCGACACTCGGCATTAGCGGCTATGACAGCTGGTACCCATACTCCGTCTTTGCTGATGACAAATACACAGGGCTTATTCCTGAAGTGATTTACAAGGTATCTGTAGAACTAGATTTCGATGTAAAGGTTACACCAGCTCGCCCATGGAAAAGGCAGTTGAAGGATCTGGAGTTTGGTAAACTAGATGCACTCGTCGGTGTTTACTATACCCAAGAAAGAGCGGAAAAATTTTTGTACTCATACCCCATAGTGCAAGATTCGGTTCATATCTTTGTGTTGGCGAGTAACAGGTTTAGGTTTCATACTTGGGAAGATTTGCGCGACAAAATTGGTGCTATGCCACTAGAAGCGGGAGTCTCGTCTAGTCATGAGTTTGATGAGTACGCAAGTAAAAACTTAAACATTATTTCTGCCAACGATACCCAACAGATGATTAATATGCTTGTTGCTGGTCGCGTTGACTACATGGTTTCTACCTATGCTGACGGCTTACATTTGGCGCAACAGAAAGGGCTATCTGACAAAGTAGTGCCGCTGAATCCTCCGATCAATGTCAACAATGTCTACTTGGCTTTCTCAAAGAAATCTCCCTGCTCTCAGATAATCACTCGATTCAACGAAACTTACCTTGATCTGGTGGAACAAGGAAAGTTGGGCGATATCTACTCAGAATTTAACTCGAAGCTACCAATGCATCTTTTTAACTAAAGATAAACGCCTACAGCACTCCCTGTCCCTTCCTACTCTCCAACGCCTTTCCCAGTCTTCATGACGTTGTCAGTACTACCATTTAGGTATTACGCACCGTTTAGACTAGAATTAGTAATAATTTTAAAATTAACAAGGGGAGGAAGCATGTCACTAACACCTACTCACCTATGTTGGCAGCACTTATGCACAATCACCAACTTCATATACAACAACACACCCATCTTCATTCCTAAATCACTCTTCGTGAGCAACGGTTTTACCTTCAATTGGGCAATGAGGTTAATAAATCTGTCACATTTCCTTCATATATCTAAGTGCAGAGGTAAGAATTTTCTTATATATCCTACAAATATCATAGGTGTTAATCTAACAGGCTCAAAAAATAAATTTATAAATATATTAATCAATATTTGGTAGCAGTATGAGCATAAGTATTAAATTAATAACCACTACATTAGTGATTACTATTATATCGCTATTGCTCTCGGCTAACCTCAAAGCAGAGTCTTCTGATAATACAAAAATAATTGGTGTGTACAGTAAGCGAGGTCTATCTCCATTAGGCCCACTTAGAATACTCAATGTTCAGGTATCGGAGCAGCTAAAGAAAAAAATCGAAGCCAATTACAACTACACCGTCAATGTCAAAGTGTATACAAGCATAAATGCGATGTATACGGATTTCAGAAACGGCAAGATAGACATAATCGCAGGCTCCAATGAAAACTCCTTATATCTTGAACAAACAGATTACAGAGATATCGGGTTGATCAGTGCAACTTACACGACTCTCATAAAAAACATAAAGTTATTCGATGATAGAACCATCGGCTGCATCAAAGATACCGGTTACTGTGCGCTTGCCCTTGCTCGCTATCCTAAGAGCGAAGTGATCATTTACGAACGGTACATAGATGCTTTAAATGACTTAGAGTCAAGTAAGTTACCCCTACTCCTAGACAACTATGCCAACATTCTTATGGGATTCAGAGCGCTTAATCGAAACGACTTAGCCATCTATATCGATAAGGAAAAGGCGGTTCTAGAAAAGCAACTATTAATATCAAATAAATTGGATGATGAGTTTGATACGATTGTTTCTGATATTTTCAAAAAAGAAATAAAGTCGGAATTAGAAGAAACGCTAGATAATAACCCTGAACTTTCTTTGAATAACTTAATAGCGAAGCACTACAAAGTTCTTTCTAGACCTAACGTCATTAACATACGTTCAAATATATATCCATTTCATTACTTTGATAAAGAAAGCCATACCGTTGTGGGTGATTTTGCAACTTTAACGGGAAATATTTCACGTTATTTGTCGATACCCACATTTTCAACGAATAGCTCTAATGAAAGTACCCTGCTATGTAATGAAGACCACAGCAATATCTTCATATTCGATGAACACTTTATAAGCTTGGAAAACCTCAATGCCAACAGTAAAGCGATTGGGGTTGAGAAAAAACATAACTGGCTGGTTTCTGGAGGTATCATATCTGGTTTGCGAGGAGCAGAGACTTCAGTCTATGGTCAATTGGAGGAGATGGTCGACAGCCTAAATCGTGGCGAAATTAGCAAGGCACTAATCAGCGTCCGCGATGACCTGGCGATAGACTCCCTCATTGAAAGTGGAAACATCAAATTTGAGGATGTCCATATCGGGTGCACCATTAACTTTGAAGATTACTTGCTGTATGAGCTTCTAACCCGATCTTTAAACTACTTCAATACCGTTCCATTCTTAGAGCGTAAGCAAGTTAGCCACGAGCATGTTCTAGCTAGGCGTGAGCCTTCAAAGCTACTTCCTTACACACTGATCTTCGTCATTTTCATCACCATATTAGTATTTTACTACTACCGAACACTCGCGGATAAGTCGTACAAAATAAACCTCAACAAGCTCAAGCTGTCTCAGAAGCAAAGAAGATTGTTTAGTTTACTACTGGATAGCCTACCGGCAGGCGTCATTATTTTCGATGAATACAAGAAATCGGTATTCATTAATAAAACTTACTCCAATACGCTGAAGCAGTGCGGAAATAACACATACTGTTCAAACAAAGACTGTCTGTTTTATAAACTAAACAATCGCTTTATGCTGGATGGGCAGGTATTTGATATCGAAATAAACAATCCAGAGTGTAAATTACATAATCGCTCGTTCAGGTTGATGTACAAAGATATCGCCGACGAGCAATCAAATGATAAGTTCAGCCTAATTCTGTTAGTTGATCTCACAGAGTTGTATCTGACCAAACGAGAGCTAAAAGTTACTAACGACAACTTGGAAGAGCTAAACCGACGTAAAGAGTACCTTCTATCAGTATTGAGCCATGAGATTAGAACCCCATTATCCTCAATGCTCGGTCTCATTGAGCTTTCAATTAGTCAAAGTGCGGAGAATAAAGAGTTGCGTTTGGACCTTACCAATGCTCGCTATGCTGGTGAGCACCTAAACTCGATCGTCAATGATATCTTGCTCCACTCAAAAATAGAAAGTAACAGCTTTTCATCCGAAGAAGAGCAAGCCTATTTGCTTCGAGAGCTGGGGCAAATGTTCCGAGTCTTTGAAAATACCGCTAAACGCAAAGGGCTATGGTTTAAGACGATATGGACAGATTTTAATACCAGCTCTTACTTAATAGACCTCACTAAGTTGAAGCTGGTTGTAAACAATATTTTGTCTAACTCAGCCAAATTCACGGAAATTGGCGGTATTTCTATGCACGTCAGTTTTGACTCCGAGCATTTACGTATTTTAGTGCGTGACACAGGTATCGGTATTGATGAGAAATCCATTAAGAATATCTTCTCACCCTACGTTCAAGTCGATTCGTCGTTAAGTCGAGCTCACAACGGAACAGGTTTGGGGTTGAGTATCACCAAAAATCTTATAGAGGGAATTGGAGGTAGTATTGAGCTCAAGAGTAAACGATTCTGGGGCACGGAGGCGTATATTACTGTGCCGATTTTTGAATTATCTAATAGCCATATTGATCCTTCTAGGTTTAACTATCGAGCTACCAATATAGCTAGATGTAACAGATGGCTATCGAAGTTTGATCATGAAGACTGCTCTGGCGAAATACTGAATATTGAGAACAATGAGATAATCTCGCACTACCCAGATCTGCTTTACGATTCAATACTTTCTGAAGATCTAGATTACGACTCAGACAAAGTGTCTACTTTCAAGCAGTCCATATCCTTGCTTCTTGTTGAAGATGACACCATTCATCGATACCTAGTAGGGAAGCAGCTCGACGAAATTGAAGTACAAAAAGAAATCGTCCCTAATGCGTTACAAGCTCTCAAGATGCTAAAAGACAAGAGCTTTGACGTTGTTTTGACCGATTGTCACATGCCATTTATGAGTGGATTTGAGCTCACGAAAAAGATTAAAAGTGAGATAGATAAAGATATCATCGTTATTGGCTACTCAGCAGAAAGCACACTCAAGATGCAAAAAATGTCTCGTGAGTCTGGTATGTTCGCCTTGCTTAAAAAGCCCTACTCTCTCAATGACCTACAGTCGATCATCGAACGAGCGCTGTCGGAAAATGCGCAGCTTCCTAAAATCGAATCCGTATCACAAGAAACCCCAAACTGGCTGGAAAAGTACAAAGGTGAAGAAGCCAAAGAGCTAGGAAGTGTGGTGTTAAGTTCATTTGAGAATGACATTGATCTGCTCAGTAAAGTACGGAAAACCGAACATTTGAAAAGCTTAACTCACCGAATAAAAGGTGTCTCAACGTTGTTAGGGCTAGATAGTTTATACCAGGCAATCTTGGCGTGTGAAGACATTGAGTCAAACGACTTACAAGATTACAACGACTCTATCGATAAAATAATCTCGGAAATGAAGGTTGTATTGGTAGAGGCTGAAGAGTTTTTGAATCTTTAATTTGAAGGTTTATTATGAACAAGATTTATATAGATTTAGAAAGCAATGGAAATAGATTTGATTATCTTTCCGAGCATGGGCTAACCAAGGCCGATCTGGAAAGTATCCAATCACTTCCAACGGATTGCGCAAACTTTATTACGGTGATTTTCGATACTCCGAATAGTACGATTTTAGATATCATCAAGACTATTGTTTTTGGTTTAACTGATACTCGGCTCTTGCTCTTAGCCGCTGATCCCAAAAGCTGTAGTCTACTCACGACCTTGCTGGAGTCTTCATCCTCTGTTCGTTCATTTTCCTTACTGAACTACTTTGAAAGTAAAACATCAGTTTTAGCAAACATTGACAATCTAACCTCCCAAGACAAAGAAAAAGAGGTGTCTTCGACGCACTTGAGCTGTACAGAATTGGAGGCTCTTCTAGAGTCTGAAAGTCAATTTAACTTGTATCAGCCTCAATTTAGCTTCTATGACAAAAAAATTATCGGTTCAGAGGTATTTTGCAGAATTGAACACCCTGAACGTGGAGTTATTCCACCTTATGAATTCATTGATAAAATTGAACACTGTAGTAATAGACTAAATTTCTTTGAAAAATCTTTCATAGATAGTTTAGATTTTCATCTAACGATTGATGAAGATTTAAAGTTCTCGTTTAACCTACCAGAATATATGTTGATAGATAGTGGCTTCGTTAACTTCATCATATCTTCCGTAGAAGAAAGAAGTATTCCTAGTCATCTCATATATCTTGAGCTAATGGAAAGCTCTACGCTATTAGATTCTTCAGAAGCCCTATTTAACATATGCTTATTAAAGCATCACGGGTTTAATTTTTCAATAGATGACTTTGGAACGGAGCACTCAATTTTCAATAAATTGGTTAAAATTCCATTTTCAGAGATAAAGATTGATAAACAATTTATTTTGGAGTCATCATCGAATCGGAATAATAATGAGGTCATTCAACTCACTATTAACATAGCGAAAACACTCGGTATGAAAACAGTAGCTGAAGGTGTTGAAGATGAAAGAACTTGGTTGATGCTTCGTTCAATGGGCGCTGATACTTGTCAGGGCTTTTATACAAGCAAACCAATTTCAGCTAATGCATTCCGAGCATTAATTGAATCGAATGAAATGAATGACCTATTCGAAAAAATGAATTGCTTAGTTGTAGATGATCACCCTGTCATTTGTTCTTCGTTAAGTATGGGACTCAATAAAGAAGGGATTGTTAATTCTGTTGCCTCTTCAAATACTATTAAAGATGCCATTAGTATTCTTGAAAAAGAACCGATTAACTTTATCGCCCTTGATGTAGATTTAGGTACGCACAGTGGTTTAGAGCTCATCAGTTACTTAAAAGAAATCAACTATATAGGAAAGTTAGTCATACTCACTTCGAACGAGCTTCTCAATTCGGGAAGGTATGCAGGTAACATAGAAAAGTTAGACGTCATTTCTAAATCAAACAACATTAATGACATCATCTCTGACTTTATAACGACCTTTGCGAATGATGAAAAAGGTTCAGTCGGAGACTGCGATATTGTTCGTTTATCTCCGCAAGAACGAGAAGTTGCAATAAGAATTTTACAAGGCTTGAACAATAAACGTATTTCAAATGAAATGGATATAGACCAAAAAACCGTAAGTACTTACAAAAACCGAATTCTAGAGAAGTTTAGAGTTGAAAACATTCACCAACTGAAAGGACTGATCATTCAGTAATTTAATATGTTAGATTTTAATAATTTAAACGAAGTCAACATATTAATCGTTGATGACGCGCCACCGATTGTATCAATATTAAAGAGCTACTTATCAAAGTATGGTTTTCAAAGGAAAAACATCTACTCCAGCTCTAGCTACAAAGAAGCCTTCGATATTGATAAAGAAGTTGACCAAAAGTTTGATATCGTTTTTTGTGATATAAACTTGGGACCTAAATCTGAGAGCTCAGGATTCGATGTCATCCGAAAGTTTCGACTTGAAAGTAGAATAAATAAATACGCTTCAATTGTGGTAATCACGGGGGATCGCTCTTTAAGTCTATTACAAAAAATAAAAATCTATCATCCTAATGCCTACTTAATAAAGCCGTTTACCTATGATTATCTCAACGAAATATTAGACAACGAGATTAGGTTTCGCAGTAGGTACCAGAATATCTATAACTTACTTTCACACCATCGTAGCAAAAGCGCATTAGAAGAAGCGCAGGCTAGCATGTCTTTTGAATCAAATGAAATAATGAGAAAAAAACTCAACAACCTAATTTCTATAATAAAACTAATTTAAGCATATGAATAAATTAATATTTTTGGTTCTGATATATTCTCAGAGCCCACTCGCTCACGAGATTTTTTTGGGTGGAATATCAAAACACTTCGGCAATGAGAACGTAACTAATGAAAATCACGAACTGGTTGCACTCGAGTTCAATCACATTATTGGCGGCACCTTTATTAATAGTTATGGCAACCGTTCATATCTATTAGGTTACTCTGCCGAATGGAACAAAGATCATTGGTTAAGTTTTCACTTAGCCGCAGGAGTTGTGAAAGGCTATAGCGATGAGCAGTACAAGTATTTGCCATGCTTTCAGTCGGAAGTATGCCCAACAGCCATTGTAGGCCTCTCTGTCAATACTCCCTACACCAAGCCTCACCTGTTTCTCATGGGCAACGCACTAGTATTCACTTTAGGCTTTGAGTTTTGAACAAGAAGGCCGTGTATTACACAGCCCTCTTGAATCATTTATTAAAGCTCAACCACTAACTTGCCTTTCTGATGATAAACATCTGGTAGCCGTATTGATGTAAGTAGTTCTGGTGCATATGTAATTCTGACTTCATATCGATTAGTGCCTGAGAAGCTTGTAAAGAGCTTTCCAGTTCATCAACTCTAGACATGAGAGGATCGACAAAGTTATTCCATGACTGTTGGCTTTGGGTAAACGTCTCTACTACTTCATAGCCTGCCTGACGCATTTGCGCGATGCGCTTATCTACGGTCACCATATCCGGATACTCTTTTTGATAGAAATTCGAGACATCGGAGTCAGGATTATCTGTTAACCACACAAGATCGCTCACGACAAGGTAACCACTTGGTTTTAGGAGAGCTTTCCAGCTTCTGAGCGCATTCTCCACTCCCATGATGTAAGCACTGCCCTCAGACCAAATCACGTCAAACTGAGCGGCTTCAAATGGCATGTCCGTCATGCTGGCACAGATCACATTCACCTCTTTTTCGGCGGGTATTCCTTCTTGTAAGCCTCTGAGACTTGCTTGGTCGTTATCCAACGCGGTAATACGGAATTCAGAATGAGACGCTAAGACCTCGGTGGCGATCCCTTTACCGCAACCGACTTCCAGTAAAGCCCCTTTATTCTGGGATAACGCACTCAATGCTCGCAATGTATCCTGCTCAGAGCCGGGGCCAAGTCTTTTCAATCCCGCAAAAATCTGCTCGAAATCTGCCATATATTGTTCGTGTTCATTCATATCTTTTGATAACCATTTCAATCTCAATGCCTGTTTTTCGCTAAAGCCCTGTTTTATCAACCACTCCATGTGAGCCGATGGGGCGTGCTCCTCCATCTTCTGATGCCAATCACGCATCGAATTCTTCCCCAACATGGCTGACAACAGTTCTTTGGCTTTCTGCTTACGTTGGATCTCCTCATCCAGCGCGTTAAGCCTTTGCAGTAACTTGTTTCTGTCGATTTTCGACTCCAGACATTCAAGGCACTCTTCCAAAGTCAAACCACCGGCCTGCAACTGCTGCAACAGACGCACCCTTTGCACATCTTTGTCTGTGTACATCCGGTATCCATTGGCTTGTCTGGTCCCTTGAATCAAACCCAGTTTTTCGTAATACAAAAGCGTGGAACGGCTTAGGCCGACTTGTTCTGCGAGTTGAGAAATTCGATACATGCTTCATCCTCATGTTGATATCAACACTATAAACTATGAAGCTTTAGACAGGTCAATAGAGAAAAGTGACTTTGGGCGGATATAAGAAAAGGGGGCCTAGTTGCCCCCTTGTGTCTGGATTACTGTTCAACAACCTCGCTTGGCGAGCGGCGGGTCAGTTTCTGTTTTATCCAGCGGAAGATGCCCTTAATGTCATCCAACATCAGGTACAAGCAAGGAACGAGCACTAAAGTTAACAGGGTTGCAAATAGCACAGCGAAACCTAAAGCAACCGCCATTGGAATCACGAATCTTGCCTGCAAACTCGTTTCGAACATAATCGGCAAGACGCCAACGAACGTAGTGATTGAAGTCAGTGTAATAGCACGGAACCTTGCACAACCTGCTTCTATCACAGCTTCTTTAATTGCCACCCCACGAGCACGCACATGATTGACGTAATCGGTCATGACCAAGGAGTCATTCACCACTACCCCAGCGGCGGCTATCAAGCCAAAGGTCGACATCATGCTGAGATCTAAACCAAACCAATAGTGTCCCCAGATTGCGCCAGTGAGACTAAACGGGATGACTGACATGATGATCAGCGGCTGAGTGTAACTCTTCAACGGTACGGCTAATAAGATATAGACGATGATCATCCCTGCGACAAAGAAGATTTTTTGCTCATCTTGCTGAGCTTGCTGTTCTTCAATGGTTCCGCCCAACTGGCTTTTCACGCCAGGATAACCAGACAGAATATCCGGTATGATTTGCTCATGGACCCGCTCTACAATTTCACTCGGTTCCACCAGCTCTTCATCAATAGAGCCGTAGACATACACACTGCGGAAGCCACCTTCTCGGCGGATGCTACTCACACCCGGTTTCTGGTTGATTTCTACCACGTCTCCCAGCATCACCTTTTTCCCTTCAGGAGTTGTAATCACCGCATAGCGTAGAGAGGCGAAGGCTTCTCGCGTCAATTTAGGGTAACGAACCATGACTTTGATCTCTTCGCCATCCCTCAACACACGTTGTGCTTCCCCACCGTAAAAACTGCCACCGACCTGCAAGGCAATATCAGACAAATTAAGCCCTAGGTCGTAAGCGACCGGTGCCAGCGACAGTAAAACTTCCTGACTACCCGCATCAATAGAAGACGAAATATCAAATAAGCCTTCTTCTTGCTTCAGTTTCACAATCAGCGCACGTCCAGCCTCATTCAAAGTATCAATGTCTGAACCGTAAAGAAGGAAACCAAACTCGTCCCCTTTCTCATCGTCATTGACGTTGTCAGAGACATTGAGCATCTTCAGCCCCGGTATATTCGGCATCTCTTCGCGCCAACGACGTGCCAGCTCAAAGGTATTGAAAGGACGCAATTCTTCGTCAACCAACGGGATCACCAATCGACCTTCTTTGCGGCCCTGGCTGAAAGTCAAAATATCCCGGATCATCTTCTGGCCGGTTTGCTGCTCCGTTTCCCTATCGATACGTAACACAGTACTTTCGATCTGTTTGAGCGCTTCAATGGTCTGTTCACTCGACACGTTGTCGTTCATCACCAGCTTAATGCTTGGGAAGTCATGCGGCACTTTCGGTGACGGTATAATTCTCACATAGTTCGCCATAATCAAAGCAATGCTGATCACAAGCAACGCTGCGAATCCAGCAAATACGCTCCAGCGCCAGTAAGTACAAGCGGTAACAAAGCGCTTGTAGGGACCATGAACAAAACTAAAGAAACGCTGGTTGAATCTATCTCGCCAGCTTCCCTTTTTAATCGGCTTAAAGTTCGAATGTGCCAAATGTGACGGTAAGATCAGCTTGGACTCAATCAAGCTGAAGATGAGACACAGAATCACTATCGCTGCGATACCAAAGAAAAAGGCACGCTCAATTCCCTTCGACATTAAAAACGGCGCAAATACAGCAATTGTGGTCAGGACACCAAAGGTTGCAGGAGTTGCCACGCGCTTAACGCCGCGTACCACGTTATCAACCCCGCCGCCGCTTTTCTCTATCTCAGAATAAGCACTCTCACTAATGACAATGGCATCATCGACGACTATTCCTAACACCATAATGAAAGCGAACAAAGAGACAATATTGATGCTGACGCCAATCGCAGGCATTAACATCACCGCCCCAAGGAAGCAGACAGGTAAGCCTATCATTACCCACATCGCAAGTTTGACACGCAAGAAAAGGCTGAGCATCAATGCAACAAGAACAGCACCTTGCAGCAGGTTTTTAAGCATCATATCGAGGCGTGCGTTGAGGTAATAGGTCATGTCGACCAGCGTTTTGATCTTCAGGTCTGCGGGTAAGCTTGTGTTCTTTTGCTCTATATAAGCCTTTACTGACTCCGCTACCGTGACCATATTTTGGTCTTTGGTCGCTTTTACAGACAGGTAAATAGCATTCTCGCCAGAATACTTAAAGTAGCGATCATCTTCGGTAAAACCATCTTTGATGGTCGCAATATCTTGCAGCAAGACCCGACCGCCATTAGCACCGATCTTGACCGGAATATCACGAAACTCTTCACCGCTGTAATACTGATTCTCAATGCGAACCGAAATCATCCCAGCGTTGGTTCTGACCTCGCCCGCCGAGTAGTTAGCGGAGTAGCGTTGAATCGCCTGACTCACATCATTGAGAGTGAGACTATATTTGCGTAGCACCTGTGGCTCTACTTCAATCGCAATTTCATACTCTGGCGCACTCAGCTCTACCAGAGCAACATTTTGCAACTGCAGCAGCTCATCTTCGATCTGCTTAGCTATCGGTTTGAGTTCCAGTAGCGAACGGTTACCGACCAGCGCCATTTCAATCACATCCTGCCTAAACTCAAACTGGTAAACCTGAATCGGCTCCATTCCCGCTGGGAAGTTAGATACAGAATCGACCTTTTGTTTGACTTTATCCAGCACGTCTTCGACGTCTTGATCGACATCGACTTCAATCTCAATAGCGCCACTACCACGAGAAGCTGTGGTGACCGCCTTTTTTATCCCCGTTACATCTTTTAGAGATTCTTCCAACTTAATGAGAATACTCTCTTCGATTTCTTGAGGCGAAGCGCCCGGATACTGCGCACTAACATTGATGTAGTTAACCTCAATATTGGGGAACATTTGTCTCTGAATGAAGAAGAAACTCACCGTACCAACAATCAGGACAAACACCATCAACAGGTTAGCGGCGACTGGATTGTGAGCAAAGTAGGCAATCAAGCCCTTTTGTTTAGAATCGTCCATGCTATAACCCCTACTGTTCACTTTCAGTGACGGCAACTTCTACCCGCATACCTTTTTGCGGATATTCAGGTACCGTCAGAACAATCTGGTCTTCGTCAGATAAACCTTCGCTGATCAGCATAAACTCTTGCTCGGCGCGTAACACGTTGACGATACGAGGTTCCAATTCGTTATCTTCGTTGACAACCCAAACCTGTCGGTTGTTGACCAACTCCTGAGGTAAACGGTAAATGTGTTTGAGTTCTTTACCGATAAACTGCACTTCCACATAAGAGCCAAACTTGAGCGGTGAAGCGTCGGATTCAATGGCGTACGGGTCATCAACACGGACCACCATATTGATCATTCGAGTAGCACTATCAACCACGCCAAGATCACGCTCGATTACTCCCTCTCGCTTCGCATCAATAATACCTCGTTGCACCACTGTGGCTGAGACTCCGGCGTAGTTTTCCGGCAAGAAAGCGCTGTCAAAGCCAGCAATCGGAATATGAACCTCACCTGCTTCAATATTGTTAAGCGTCGCGACATGTGCGCCAGCTGAAATATATTGCCCGACACCAATATCGCGCGATACCACCAGCGCATCATAGGGTGCAACGATTTTGCAGTTTTCAAGATCGCGCTTTGCCCGCTTCAGACCAGCCTGCGCTGATTTAACCTGTGCCATGGCACTCAGCACCTGAGGCTTGCGTAAATAAAGATCTGTTACCTGCTTAGCTGGCAGGTTTTTCGCCTGGCGCTTCGCCACCTCCGCTTTTGCTTTTTCTTCAATTAAAGATGCCTGAGCGCTGGCTAGATTTGCTTCTGCCTGTAATACCGCGGCCTGATAGTTATCGCTCTCAATTGAAAACAGCGTCTCTCCACGTTTAACGACCCCACCTGCAACAAAATTGGGGTGCCAGCTCGTTACCTCACCAGATACCTGAGCAGAAACTTGCGTCACCTCAACGGGCAGCAGTTCACCGTGACTGATGATCAGTACTTTATGGTCGCTTGATTTCACTGACGCTACAGTCACAGTTAACGGCTTCTTCTCTGGTTTAGTTTCTGTGCTTTCTGCTGCGCTTGAGGCAATTGCAGCATAGCCACCGTAGGCTCCTCCGAGAATAATAACGGGAAGCAACCAACGTAACGGCTTAGTTTTCATAAAAATTCCTTATTAGAATGACAGCCTATTATTTTTCTGCTCTTACGAGGCAGGCTTTGTTTTATACGAGTAAGCTATAGCTTCGACATCATAAAGATATGAAATATCCATAAAATTAATGCTTTTAATTGGTGATCTCATTTCACCGATGACGAATAGCTTGCACTAAAGGCGTGAGCAAAGAGAGTGCCAACAACAAAGTTTATAAAATACAAACGGTTAAACAAAACAAGCCAAACACCGAAATAAATAGATTAGGTGAATATGTTTATATGTTGGCGAAATTTACCTCTGGATTTATGACAGCCGATTTAAAATAATGAAATCAGCCATGTTAAACGGAGAGAGTAATGAATAAGGTTTATCTTTTTGATTGGGGAAACACGCTCATGGTCGACTTCCCAGATCAGCTGGGGAAAATGTATCTATGGCCGAACGTAGAGGCCGTGGATAAAGCAGAACAGACGCTTAAGTCGCTCAGCCGCCATTTCCCAGTCTACGTAGCAACCAGCGCTCAAGACTCAACCGAACGTGAGATCCAACAAGCCTTTCAAAGGGTCGGATTAGATCCCTATATTAACGGCTATTTCTGCAAGGCTAACTTAGGCCTAGAGAAGAATAGTGCTGAGTTTTATCTCGAAATTGCCAAATCACTTTGCCATCACCCCTCTGAACTGGTGATGGTCGGCGACATTCTTGAGAAAGATATCTACCCCGCAGACAAAGCAGGATTACAGACCATTTGGTACAACCCAACAAATCTTCCTGTTCCAAAAGGCGTTCGCAGTATTCAAAGTCTAGAAGCGCTACTCGAAGACAGATAAAAACGGCTTAACGTAGCATTAAACCGTTTGAGAGCTTTATCTATGATGCTGAGGATTGCTGGGGTTGATAACGACCCGGTTTGTGATTCATTGCCAAGATTAGGTTTGTGGCAATGGCGCCAACTACTGAAAGCAGAATAAGAGAAAGATCGACAATAAACAGAGATAAAACAACGAT
This sequence comes from Vibrio sp. B183, assembly GCF_000740665.1. Lineage (NCBI taxonomy): Bacteria > Pseudomonadati > Pseudomonadota > Gammaproteobacteria > Vibrionales > Vibrionaceae > Vibrio > Vibrio sp. B183. Next base: position 400,199 of record NZ_JPQB01000014.1, read on the forward strand.
TGTGCAGTCCAGCACCATCTGAACTTTACCTGCTCGAATGCCAAAGCGCTCCTGAAGGAATAACGCCAGAATGTTAAACCCTCCTAGACTCATTTTGTGGCGAAAGATAACTAGCATCCCCATGCCTATTAAGCCTCCACCCAGCAGAGCAGCGTATAAAGGTTCAATGCGAGCTATCTCAATGACATGATGCAGATGATCAACAGCAAGGGAAACAATACTGACAGCGACAAATGTATTGACGGTAAATCGCCAACCCGTGCGGGCGACAGACAAGGCATAGAACGGCAGGTTAAGCATAAAAATACCTGACCGAAGCTAAAGTCGCTGACTTTCGTCAGGAATATCGCCAAGCCAGCAGTCCCACCAGTCAGTAACCCAACTTTATTGAAGAAAATAACTCCGAGAGAGACCAAAGCGCTCCCTAAGATAAGTGCGAGCAAATTCTCACGTAAACTGTGTTCTTTATCCATGTTGGCTTCCTATCCAAATACGATTCACAAAACCATGCGTGAATCAAACGCGGATAAGATGTCGATAATTGACAATAATGTCGAGATAATGCGTTAAATCTATCAATAAACGGGTGTTTAAAGAAATGTACAACCTCTTAGAAAGGCCAGTGAATTTAAAGGCGATTTGAATCTATTCTGCCTTAATTTCAATCATTGATTGAAGTTAACCGAACAGACTTAGAACCTTTTTTGCAGACTGTAGTTTTCCCATCAAAACACGCGGATCCCGCCATCTGTTTCGCTCTGTACATCGCCTCGTCGGCAATACTTAATAAGACTTCTTTGTTCTTAGTCTGATCAGGGAAATAACTGACGCCAATACTGGCTCCTACTTTGAGAGTTCGGCCGTTGAACTCAATCGGTGCGTTAATCGCATCCAGCAGTTGCTCAGCCTTTTTTGCAACAATATCAAAGTCATGCAAAAGATCGAGGCAGATAACGAACTCATCCCCCCCAAAACGGCCAACAAAATCAGATTCACGGATTGCCGCTGTTATACGACTTGCCACCTCAACAAGAATGGCGTCTCCCGCTTCATGACCAAATGTGTCATTGACGGACTTAAAGTCATCCAAATCAATGAAGAAAATAGCCAGTTTGCACTGAGTACGGTTCGCTTTAACGATCGCATTCTCTAATGCTTTATCAAATGCTCGGCGGTTGACGAGATTCGTCAGAGGATCGTGCTCTGATAAAAAGATCAGCTGCTCCTGCTTATGTTTGAGCTGCTGAGTCTGGCGCATCACCTCTTCTTCCAGTTCTTGCTTAGTCACTGTTGTTTCACACAATGACATTGTCATCTGATTAAAAAATTGCGCCATGATTCGAAACTCAGTATCCATTTTCACTGCTTCGACTTTTGAGTCTAATTTCCCTTCAGCCAAGTCGATAATCGCATTCTTCATTGCTTCGGCACCTGATTTAAAGCGGAACGAAATCAACCAAGCCGTCGCACTGACCAAGACTGAACAGATAATCAGCCATGCTGCCGCATAAAGCATAACTTGATGCAGGCTGTTTGCATTACGGTTAAGTACAGACTGATGAACATAAGCCAGCTCTTCTGTCATGTTCTGAACAATCATGTTGTAACGAGAGTGGAGCAAACCTCGCGCATTGATGTTTGCGGACCCCTGCTCGTCGAGCCCATTGATGGACAAAAAGTACACTTGTTTTTCTTTGTTCAGCAGCGCATTTAAGCTGTGATTCATACGCTGGATATTTCCTAGCTGACTGTTGTTCTGCTTATAAGCTGTCAATTTGGTCGCTAACTCCGCCTGAGCCAATTCCACTTGATTGAGGCTGGATTCATCACCAAACTGAAGGAAGACCCACAACTGGCTTCTGAGTAAATCGACACACAATTGTAAATCAATGATCTGATCCAATTCGGCTTTTGTTTCACGTTGTTCTCCCGCTACTTTCGCGAAAGAAATGATGATGAACAACGTCAGCATCAGGGTTGTCGTTGATAGTACAAACAGCTTTTTAAACAGTGAATCCAACATAGCTTACTCTCGCAAAGCAATGATTTGTTGATAGGGTTGAGTAAAGAACAAGTCTCTGAAGTCGGGTTGTTCGCTCCCGACCAGTCCGCTTTCTACTGCCCATCTCGCTTGTAATTGCAGATTAGAAAGCAACGAATTGCCCAGCGATAAACGGAAAACATAGTCTTCCCATGACCACTTAACTTGATTGGCAGGAATATTGAGGCGTTTAGTAATGATGCCCAAAGCCTTGTCCGGATTTGCATTGATCCATTCCACTGCTTCATCAAGAGCGCCCAATAATTGCGTAGGCTCATTACCGGCAAATTCAAGATAAGGAGTGGTCGACAGCAAATTGAAGGACTGTTGATAAATCCCCGGAGTACCCAGATTACTCACTTCAGCAGCAGATAAGATGTCGGCTTTGTAACCCATTGGCTCCCAAGCTGAAATCGCTTCCACACGATAGGACAGCAACGCTGGAACCAACTCATGAGGCTGGAGATAGACTTTTTCTACATTGAGGGTTTTGAGATTGTTGGCAATTAGCACAGAATCAAAATAAAACTCGCTGGCACTGCCTTTTACTACACCTACTTTCTTACCTTGTAGCGCTCCCACGTCTCCGATTTCAGAGGGGTTTAGCGTAAGTAGCTTAAGGTCATTATCTGACTCAACAAAACTCACCAGTAATGCCAAATCTTTGCGTTCAAAACTCTGAAACATCACTACCGATTCGGAGGCGGTCGCATACTCGACATCTCGATTTAACATCAATTGGGTACAGGCTATTCCACTGGCACAAGGGTACAAAGTGACATCAAGATCATAGTCATCGAAAAGGCCAAGGTGTTCAGCGATCAAAAAGGGAGAAGCCAGCGGCGTCAAAGAGACACCGACTCTTATTTTGGTATCATTGGTCTTGTTTCGCGACTCATACTGACTGGCAAACAAAGCTGCTACTCCAATGAGTAAGGAGCCAAGACCTAAAGCCATTAAATTCCGTTTAACAAGTGGCATAACATACACACTCTAAAATAAGAAACCTAGCACATATAAAGTTAGCTTATAGAATTGTGACTTTGGAAGGGAACACGACTTTTTATAGAAATCTGTGTAACTCTTTATCATTTGCGTGAAATTAATCACATAAATCAGCGACTAAAGCATCACGTTTCTCAAAAAGCGGCGCTCAATAAAAAGTATTCGAACAGTAATCTCTCTCAACCTCTAGGTCGTAAAACAAACTATAAGTCATAGTTATACATTTAAATATCTCTCAAACAGCTTAACTCTAGGGTATCTAATGAAAGTACTTATTTTTGGTGGAAACGGCGGTATTGGACACGCAATTTGCCGGAATTTAGCCCAACATAGTCCTGATATTAAAGTACACGCTACTTATAGAAATCAGCAACCAACCCATTCTCATGAAACAATCATTTGGCACAAACTAGATGTGACAAATGAAGCGCAACTGCAATTACTAGCGAATGAGATAGAGCACCTAGATTGGATTATTAACGCGGTTGGATTTTTACATGATGAACACCACGGGCCCGAAAAGAACCTCAAATCATTTGATCCCGATTTTTACCTGGAAAACATCATGAATAATGCAATACCGACTATGTTGATCGCCAAACACTTTCAAAACGCCTTGAAGCATAGTAGCCAGCCAAAGCTCGCAACTATTTCAGCCAAAGTCGGTAGCATTAAAGATAATCAACTGGGAGGCTGGTATAGCTATCGCTCATCTAAAGCGGCACTCAATATGCTACTCAAAACCCTCAGTATTGAATGGGGAAGAACTATGCCCAAAGCGTGTGTTCTTTCACTGCATCCAGGGACAACGGACACCGAATTATCAAAACCTTTTCAAGCCAATCTACCGGAGGGAAAACTGTTTGAACCTGATAGAGTGGCCGCAGATCTCGTCAAAATCATTTCCGAAGCAACTTCAGATATCAGCGGCAGCTTTCTTGCTTATAACGGCGAAGAACTGCCTTGGTGATTACGACTTCTTCTACATCGCTCCGAGCAATACTTAACCTCCTCCCAACAATGGCGCCACTTATGGCGCCATATAAATGGTCTACTGCAGACCACACACATTTTTTTAGGTAAATGCTGTTTCTTCATGCAGTTAGCGCTCACTACGCTTAAGCCTTCTTTTGATATTGCCTTCTTTGACCATGAAATCGAATAACGGCGCGAATAAATTAGCAAACAGAATAGCCAGCATTATCCCCTCGGGGTATGCAGGGTTAAGCGCTCTAATGCCTATTGTCATAACACCAATGAGGATGCCATATGCCCATTTACCTTTGTTAGTAAACGCAGCCGAGACAGGATCCGTGGCCATGAAGAAAGTGCCAAATGCCACACCACCCAATACGAAGTGCCAGTAGAAAGGCATCGAGAACATGGGGTTAGTTTGAGAACCGATCACGTTAAGCAGTGTTGAAGCAACAGCCAAGCCTATGATAACCCCCGCGACAATCCGCCACGATGCGATTCTCATCGCTATGAGAAGCAAGCCAGCGAGCATGATCAGCAACGTAGAAACTTCTCCCATCGAACCGGGAAGATTACCCAAGAACGCGTCGCTCCAACGCAAAACTTCACCAGTCATATTGTTTATCGGAGCACCTTGACCACCTTCATACCATTGACTCAGCGGTGTCGCTCCAGAATAACCATCAGCGGCAACCCATACCGCGCCTCCTGACATGTTGGCAGGATAGGCAAAGTAGAGAAACGCTCTCCCAGCCAGAGCAGGATTCAAAAAATTTCGACCTGTGCCACCAAATATCTCTTTTGCCACGACAATACCAAAGGTGATACCGAGTGCAGCTTGCCAAAGAGGGATGGTGGGAGGGAGAATGAGAGAGAAGAGTACAGAGCTCACGAAGAAACCTTCGTTTACTTCATGTTTCCTCACAACTGCAAACAATACTTCCCAAAAGCCTCCGACAACAAAAACGGTGGCGTAAACTGGTAGAAAATAACTTGCGCCAAGCAGCATTTTGCTCATCCACCCAGCATCGGCGACACCCTGAGCGGATCCGAATGCCAACATTAGTCTCCAACTATTAGCAACAACGGTCTCCAATTCTGCCACAGAGTATACGCTTAACAGAGCCATGGAGGACTGGTTACCAACATTGTACATCCCCCAAAACATGGCAGGGAAAGTCGCCAGCCACACCATTATCATAATGCGTTTCAAATCAATGCTGTCACGCACATGTGTCACACCTCTATTCACTAAACCTGGGGTATAAAATATGGTCGCAGCGGCCTCGAACACGGGATAAAACTTCTCATACTTACCGCCCGGTTCGAAATCGGGGGCTATGGCATCCAGTCTACTTTTAAAGCTCATATCTTTACTTCCGAATTAAGTTTTCAATCTTATCTACGAGCATTTTTGCCGTTTGGCGCACTACTAATTTTCTTACGTTGTGAACAATCAACTGCCAGACATCGTACATAACAGCATATTCGTCGCGAGGAGCATGTTATGGAAACGCTGGCAGTGGACTTAGCAAGATTTCAGTTCGCGTTCACAGTATCTTTTCACATCATTTTTCCAGCCTTTACCATTGGATTAGCAAGCTATTTAGCCGTGTTAGAGGGTTTGTGGCTGAAAACAAACAACGAAAAGTACTTACAGCTGTACAAGTACTGGCTGAAAATCTTCGCCATCAGTTTCGGTATGGGGGTAGTTAGCGGCATCGTACTTAGCTATCAATTCGGCACAAACTGGAGTGTCTTCGCAGACAAAACAGGGCCAATACTCGGACCTTTAATGGGCTATGAGGTTTTCACCGCTTTCTTCCTCGAAGCAGGCTTTCTCGGCGTGATGCTATTCGGAATGGACAGGGTCGGTAAAAAGCTGCACTTTGCTTCAACTTGTGTTGTCGCTTTCGGCACATTTCTTTCTGCATTTTGGATACTTTCCGTCAACAGCTGGATGCAAACACCCGCAGGTTATTCAATCAATGAAGCGGGTCAATTCATCCCAGAAAGTTGGTTTGAAATCGTGTTCAACCCTTCTTTTCCATATCGATTAGTTCACATGCTACTCGCCGCCTACCTAACCACAGCCTTTGTCGTTGCTGCTGTAGGTGCCTACCACTTGCTATCGGCTCCCCACAACCCTCTGGCTAGGACAATGTTCTCAATGGCTATGTGGATGGCGGCCATTGTCACGCCAATACAGATTGTTGCCGGTGACATGCATGGTTTGAATACCTTGGAGCATCAACCAGCTAAAGTCGCGGCTATGGAAGGTCATTACCAATCACACAAAGGTGCGCCGCTAATCTTGTTTGGTATCCCCAATGATGAAACTCAGGAAGTGGAATATAAGGTCGAAATCCCCAAACTTGGCAGCCTGATTCTGACACATGACTGGGATGGTGAAGTAAAAGGCTTAGATGCGTTTCCAGCCGACGAACACCCTCCTGTTGCTATTGTATTCTGGAGTTTCAGGATTATGGTCGGTATTGGCTTTGGCATGCTATTCATAGGTCTGTGCAGCTTATGGCTAAGAAAGAGAAAAACTCTGTTTAAAACGCCTTGGTTCCACAAACTGTGCGTACTCTTTGGCCCGGCAGGTTTTATTGCTGTACTAGCTGGCTGGATAACCACTGAGGTGGGTCGCCAACCATACACCGTATATGGATTGCTCACTACAGCCGATTCTGCGTCGCCTATTGACGCCGCAGCGATAAGCGTTTCCTTAACCGCGTTTATCGTTGTGTATTTTGTTGTCTTCGGAGCTGGATTTTTTTATCTGTTGCGCTTGATGCGTAAATCACCAACAAAATATGAAGAGTCGTTGGACAGTCGCCTCCCTGATGGCACAGATTCTCCACCTGCTTCCCATTCCAACCATCTAACGTGAGGAAGGCGATATGGATTACGCACTAATATGGTACGGATTAATCGGTTTAGCTGTCCTCATCTATGTGATTTTGGATGGGTTTGATCTGGGAATTGGTATTCTCTACCCCAGCGCACACAGTGAAAACGAACGCGATCTCATGATGAACAGTATCGCTCCTGTGTGGGATGGTAACGAGACATGGCTGGTGTTAGGTGGTGGCGGCTTGTTCGCAGTATTCCCGCTGGCTTATGCCGTCGTCATGCCAGCACTTTATGCCCCGCTGATCCTTATGCTTTTAGGGCTCATACTACGGGGGGTTTCGTTTGAATACCGCTTTCGAACCAAACGAGGCAAATTCCTGTGGGACGGAGCCTTCTTTTTGGGTTCATTACTAGCAACAGCGATGCAAGGCATTATGCTCGGTGCCCTTCTTCAAGGTATCAAAGTGGATGGACGTTCGTACGCTGGCGGCTGGTTTGACTGGTTAAGCCCCTTCAGCGTGTTCTGTGCTGTTGCCTTAGTTTGCGCTTATGTACTGTTAGGTGCTTGCTGGTTAATCATGAAATTGCCCGATGATCTGATCCATCGTTACTACACAGTCGCAAAACGTTGGGGGTTGGCACTCGTTATTTGTATCGCAATCGCTAGCTTATGGTTACCACTCAGTAATGGTTTGGTATTCGAACGTTGGTTCAGTTTCCCTAACGCACTGCTCTTCCTTTTCATTCCAATTGCTGCAGCATTGTGTATCTGGACACTATTTTCCGCTTTGTTGGAACACAAGGCACTCAAGGCGTACCTATGCGGTATAGGGCTGTTTGTTATCTCTGCGCTTGGTTTTGGCGTAAGCACTTTCCCCTACCTAGTTCCATTTGCACTGACATACCAAGAGGTCGCAGGCCCAGATTCAAGCCTTGCTTTCTTGTTGGTCGGAGCGGCTATTTTGCTACCCATGATCATCGCCTACAGCGCTTATTCATACTGGGTGTTCAGAGGAAAGCTAAAACACGGTGAGGGGTACCACTGATGAAACAATTTGGATGGTTTTTCTTGATATGGTTGGCGAGTGTTTTTTCACTCGCCGTTATTTCGATGTCAATTCGTTGGATACTTTTTTAGAGGAGTAGGTTTAACCAATCACAACCAAACCAAACTTCGACAGTAGCTGCTCTTGCTGCCAATCACAGATCTTCACACCGTTGAGTGAGACCCTACGCATGTCTAAACCTTCCAGGTCAACATGAGTTAAGTCCGCGCTTTCCAAGTTGAATGTGCCCCACTGTTCTTTGCTGAATTCACCACGTGACAAATCCGCGCCCAACATACTGGCTCCGAACAGGTTGGCACCACTCCAACGATTTTCAAACAGCTCGCACTTTTCTAGCAATGCACGTTCAAAGTTGGCGTAACTCAGGTTACACCCAGTTATGTATGCAGAACAAAAGTAAGCTGAATGGCTAATACGATTAACAAAATTCGCTCGCTGAAAGTTCGCACCTTTTAAATCGCACTTTCTAAATTCGATACCAAAACAATCAGCACCAACAAACTGACTCATGGCTAACATACAGTTTTCAAAACTGGCATCCTTGAGGTTGGCATATTGGAAGCTGCACCCTTCCAGCGCTTGCGCTTCAATGAATTTGCAGTTGATGAACTTTGCATCACGTAAATCCGCTCGGTCAAAGCTGCATTTAATGAACTGACAACCCTCATACACCTGCTGCTGTGAGTCCTGATGAGAGAAGTCTTGCTGATGATACGTCTGATCTTTTATAGACATGTGTTCTCCTTAGTTGGCGCAAGACTAGCACTCTAAGCCTTTATTTTTCCACAAAAATAAAACCTTAAACATCAAGAACTTAAAACACCCCAAAATCGCCAATTTAAGGCATCAAAATGGCGATCTAAGGGTGTGCTACTTTGAAATTCGAAGGCGCGTATCAAGAAAAAAGTTTCAACCTTTAAATTACTGTTCAGATGACCGTTTTAAAAAGTAAAAAGGCGTAGAGCAATTGGAGCAGTTTTGCTCTAATACATGGCAGTTAATCTTAAGAGATCATGTAATGGAAGAAATCTATTTTGCCGGAGGCTGCTTGTGGGGTGTACAGGAGTTTATGAAACATCTGCCCGGAGTAATCGTAACTGAAGCCGGGAGAGCCAATGGCACTAATCAGGATACCAAAGGGGAATATGATGGCTATGCGGAATGCGTCCGCACTCAGTTTGATCCTGAAAAAGTATCAGTTCTGGAATTGATGGATTTCTTCTTTGAAATTATCGATCCTTACAGCCTCAACAAGCAAGGCGAAGATATCGGTAAAAAATACCGCACTGGCGTATATAGCATAAACCATAAGCATTTAACTCAGGCTCAGGGCTTTATTGAGTCTCGTTCAGATCGCGAACGTATTGTGGTAGAGATACTTCCGCTGACCAACTATGTTAAAAGCGATGATGAACATCAGGATCGCCTAACCCTCCACCCAGACGATTATTGCCACATTCCGATAGATTTACTGCACAAATACAAAAACCAATAAGTAAAAATCCACCTGCATA